>NZ_JBBOWX010000001.1:1565625-1875000 GCF_038007285.1 Sporosarcina sp. FSL K6-3457 | reverse complement strand
ACAACACTTTCATCATTAACTGAATTGTTGGTTCTTCTACTTCGGAAATACCTACTATATCGTCCCCATCTTTTATAATTGTATAAGTAAGGACTTCCCCACTCCAGAAATGAAATGTTAACTTTACTTCCCCATCATTTAGCTCATTAAAAAAGGCCTCTTTAAGGATAATCTCATTCTTGTCATAAGCTGGAGAGAATGTATAAGCAAACTCCTTGTAAGAAGTCCAATTTTGCGGTCCTGCAAAATCACCATTTTTATACACCGCCTCCATTGTGGCGAGATTATCACCATTAAACAAGGTAGGAATTGCAAAATCACTAGTTGTCCCCTCTGTATTCTGAAGGCTCGGCTTATCATAGGTAATCACTTTAATGAACCAATCGACACCTTTATTGAATTTGGCCGCTACTACTGCATTTTCTCCCAGTTCTCCTGATGACGTAAGTTCGGCAAGTAAATTTGCTTTAATGGTCAATATATTGTTATTCAGCTCATAATCCTGTCCATACGTCAATTCTTCATCGTTCCAAGTGAGCGACTCGAACTGATTTCCGTTCAAATCAAGGTTGATCTCGATATCCTGAATTTCAATATCTTTTTTCAAATAGATAAAATTAGATTCAGCTACCGCTGAACGCGTCTCCCAACTAGCTTTCATCATATTATATAGTTCCTCGTTCGACCATTTGAAAGATTTTCTTCCAAAATGTTGGCCATTATCCCATAACATATGTGTCAACTGTTTTTCCTGGGCATAATGAGTCATATATTCGAAAAACTTCAGTTTTTCTCCCTGTTGTATAGCATTAATATCTGTGTCGAATCCAAGTAATCCATATTCACCAATAATTACGGGAATACCATTCGCCACAAACTTGTTATGCACACGGTCGAACGTTTCGATAATATCATTTTTCGAAACCTCGTCAAAACGAGTGTTACCCGCAATATTCACACTGAATGGCCAGAAGCCATAATAGTGGACAGTTGAAATGAGATTCGGATCATTTAGTTCACTAATCGTATCATAAAGCGCATCTAATTTTTCCGGTTCAGAACCAGTATTCAAAGTAGGAAGCACAAGTGGTCTACTATCATTATTCCCACCTGATTCTCTGACAATTTGATAGAAAGAGGTATTCAGTTCCTTTAGATATCCCTCATAATTTTCCGATTCAGAATCCCAAAATTGTGGTTCATTTATACTCTCAAACATCAGTTCAATAGAATGGTTTTTAAAGCGTTCAGCAAGCTGAGTCCAAATAGCATTATAACGAGCAAGAGTTTCATCATGACTTGCTTCCATTCCCTCTGCTAGCCATATCCATGAATCATGATGGATATTGATCATCACATACAAGTCTTCCTCCAGCGACCATTTAACGACCTGGTCAACCCGGTTAAGGAAGTTTGCATCTATCACATAGCCAGGTCCCCCTCCTATTCGTCCATCAAATGTAATGGGAATTCGAATACTTTTATAGCCCTGTGCGGCAATCTGTCCAATAAACTCTTTCGTAACACGAGGATTCCCCCAAGCTGTTTCATCAGTTCCTACCGCATCAAATGTATTGCCTAAATTCCATCCAGGCTGCATATTATTCACATATGTTTGAATGTCGAAGTCTGCATTCTCATCAGCTGCAAAGCTAATGGACGGTAAAAGTAACGCTAGTAATATAATAGCAACAGGCAACAACTTTTTTACTAACCTATAAAATAAATGCACGCCAAATAAATCTTTATTTAAAGTTTTTTTCAAATAAATCCTTCCTCTCCCTTTAATTTTTGTTGTAAAATCAAGCCCAGTACAATATACCAAATTGAGTTGAACAGCCGTCCTCCTTAGTGTATATATTTGTAAGCGCTATCAATATTAATTTTAGCATAGCGAATATTCAGTAAATACCTCGATAATTAGGGTGAAATTCATATATAAAGTAGTGTTATTAGATTAAAACTACTGAAAAAATCACGCCTGTTGATTAACCAAAAAATAACTTAATCAAACACTATGCGTGCTGTATACAGTTCTTTTGGTTCGCTGTGGATTGAATGACTTCTATACCATTACCAGGTTATTTTTATGTATAGGGATGCTTTCGGTAATCCTATGGTGGTCGTTCATCCGTCGCTCTCCAAAGATATAAGTACATAAAGCGCTAATGCTTTTAGGAAAGAAAGAATAGCTGGCTTTTCACTTGGATAAAAGCCGCCAAAGATACAATTTTGGCAGCTGAAGCTTTTACCATGGTCCTTCCCACTGCTATTCTAGTAAGTGTCACATTCTTATAAAACTTGCTAAAAATAAAGTGGGAGCACCTTATACAACGTGCAAAAGTGCCCGAAATTGCATCTTCGGGCACTTACACACTATAGAAAGTCATCTATTCTTTTCTTTCCAAGCAACTATATTTTTCACTTGAACGTTGTAGGTACGCGACAGGCAAGTATTTGCAATAAGATGACTGAAAAGGTGTGTCTAGAAATGACTTCGTCATTTCTAGACACACCTACTTCTACAGTAATCATGTCGTGAATAGTTAGCCGAAAGCGAACCGGAAATGCACCAGTGAAAATGGAGGTTTCCAAGCCTTTACTTACCTGTGATTTATGCAAGTAAATGGTTAATCAACAGACGTGGAAAAAAGTTGTGTTATATGATTTTTTCATACAACACAACTTTACTTATTCATGAATCAAGTTACACCCACCACATATCCGTAGGCTGATCCTTGATCAAAATCGATTTCAAATTCGTTACAGCACGTGAAAATCCTTCATCAATCGACATCAACGGATCTTCATGCTCAATGCTGACCACATAATCATAGCCATATGTGCGTAGTGCACTCATCATATCCGACCACTCTTGAATACTATGTCCACAGCCAACAGATCTAAAGGTCCATGCACGTGTTTGCACATCTCCATAAGATTGCATATCCGTTAGACCATGCATGTTAACATTATCTTGGTCAATGAAGGTATCTTTTGCATGAAAGTGATGTATAGCATTTTCTTTGCCTAAAATTTTAATCGCTGCGACTGGGTCAATCCCCTGCCACCATAGATGACTTGGATCTAAATTAGCTCCAATGGCAGGTGAAGTTGCCTCTCTTAATTTCAACAGCGTATACGGGGTATGCACGGAAAAACCACCGTGAAGTTCGATACCAATTTTCACACCGCTATCTTCTGCCAACTTCCCTATCTCTCTCCAATAAGGAATCAGTTTTTGTTCCCATTGCCAGTTGTAAATATCCGAGTACTCCGTTGGCCACGGGGAAACCGGCCAGCTTGGCAGCTTAGACTCCTCATGAGCACCTGGTATTCCTGAAAATGTATTGACAACTGGCACGCCTAGTAATCCAGCAAGTTTTATCGTTTTCACGAGTGTTTCATGTGCATTTTGTGCCACTTTTTCATCAGGTGAAATGGGATTATTGTGGCAGCTGAACGCGCTAATCATCAGTCCTCGCGACTGCACTTTATCCAAATACTCCTTACGCTTGTCTTCACTAGCTAGTAGCTCATCAACATTACAATGAGCATCCCCTGGATAGCCACCTGTCCCTATTTCAATCGCTTCTACGCCAGCATTTTTCACATGATCTAGCATGTCTTCAAATGATTTTTCTGCGAATAACACCGCGAATACGCCTAGTTTCATAAGTAGTACCTCCTACTGAATCTTCTTCTGTTAGACTTTTTCAATTGTTTTATTTTGATGGGACTTTAAGGCTGCTAGGACGACTTCCAGTGATTTCATCCCCTCTTCTCCGGATACAAGCACATCTGTATCATTGATAATTGCTGATACAAAATGATCAATCACATGTGAGGTATGCTGACCACCTTCTTCATTTGATTGAATCGCACCCAATTCATACTTTACAACTTCACCATTTGTATAGTGCACAATTAGTGAATACTGCGGATCGTCTTCCAACCGAAGTATTGCTTTTTCCCCGTAAATAATCGTTGAATTATCAGATTGCGCGGTGTAGGCCCAGCTTGCCGCAAGTGTGCCAATAATCCCGCTTTCAGACTTCAAAATACAAACAGCGTTGTCATCAATATCTGTGTTTTCTTTGGCATTTGTTTCAACGAATCCAGCGACCTCAACAAATTCTTCACCTAGTAAATAGCGCATCAAATCTGTTTTGTGAACACCTAAGTCACCCATTGCGCCAATAAATGCTTGTTCCTTATTAAAGAACCAACTATTACGCCCATCAATACTCCAAGCCTCTGGTCCTGGATGACCAAATGCGGTACGGAAGCTGTAAATTTTCCCAAGCTCGCCATTAGCAATGAGCTGCCTTGCCTTTTCATGCGAGGAAACAAAACGTTGGTTATGCCCAATCATTAGTTTTTTGTTAGCAACACTTGCAGCTTCAATCATCTGCTGTGCTTCTTCACGTGAAGTTGCCATTGGCTTTTCACATAACACATGCATACCGGCATTTGATGCAGCAATGGAGACAGCTGCATGTAAATAGTTTGGTAGACAAACACTAATCGCATCAATACTACTATCTGCAAGTAGCTCTTCATAATTTGTATACGCTTTAGCATTGTACATTTCGGCAGTTTCTTTTACACGGTCTTCCACACTATCACATACCGCAACAATTTCTACATTCTGATTTGCGGCATATTCAGGTAGGTGCCTTAGCCTAGCGATACTTCCGCACCCTATTACACCTATTTTTAATTTACTCATATTCAAATTCCTCCTCAAGAATTATTATTATTTTTTGTCAAGTATCACGCTAATCGCTTTCACATTTTGTGCGGCACTTTCTACTGGATCTTTCGTAAAGTGTTCTTGTTCAACAATAAACCACTTGACGTTATGCTCTTTCCCTTTTCGAATATAATCAGCTAACGGGAGCGTTCCAGTGCCGAGCTCAGTAGAAATATGCTGATTCCCCTTAATCTTCATATCTTTAATGTGCAATGACACACAACGATTTGCATACTTATCAATAATATCTAGTGGATTATTGCCTGTATAAGAAGCCCAGAAGCAATCTAATTCCATTTTCAAATGATTTGCATCCGTATTTTCAAAGAGAATTTCTAATCCTGTTTTCCCGTCAAACACATCAAACTCAAAATCATGGTTATGATAGCCTAATGTAAATCCTTTGGCATGCACCTTTTCACCAATAGTATTTAATAATTCAGCCGTTCGTTTATAGTCTTCAGCAGTTGTTCGCATATTTTCTGGTAAGTAAGGAACGATAATTAAATCGTTGCCAATCGTTTCATGATATTTCAATGTCTCATCCAGATTATTTTCAAGTTCGGCAATTTGAACATGTGCACCTGCCGCTATAATACCTACTTCATCCATCTTTGCCTTAACCTCTTCAGCCGTATAATCAAAGAATCCTGCAAATTGTGCACCTGTATAACCCATTTTCGCTACCTTTTCAATCATTCCCAATAAATCCTCTGCCATCTCTTCTCGAATTGACCAGAATTGTAAACCTATGCTTCTCATATTTTTTCCTCCTCTAAATGTAAATTCATATGACTCTTACTCTTTTACAGCCCCAGCCGAAATACTACCGACGATATAGCGGGAGAAGAAAAGAAATGCTAGCATAATTGGTACAACTGAAATTGTAATTCCCATATACATTGCTCCTAAATTCTTCGCAACAGGTGATCCGCGAAGTGCTCCCATCATCACTGGTAATGTAAATAAATCCGGAGATTTTAAAATGACAAGTGGAGTAATATAGTTATTCCAAGTCCCTATAAACGTAAATATACCCATTGTTGCAATGGCTGGCATTAAAACAGGGATTACGATACTGTGAAACATTCGAAGTTCTGATGCCCCGTCGATTCTAGCCGCCTCCAACAGCGAAGCATGCATGGTTGTCAGCATATACTGTCTAAAGAAAAAGACCGTAAATGGTGCAGCAATCGCTGGTATGATTAATGGAAGATATGTATCTAGTATACCTAAGGCACTACTTAGATCATATAACCCAATTAACCCCAGTTGACCTGGAACCATCATCATAACTAAAAAGGTAATGAAAATAACATTTTTCCCTTTAAAGTTATAAATCACAAATGCAAAAGCCGTTAGTGCAGAGAAATAAGAATTTAAAAAAGTAACAGAAACAGCAATAATTAAACTGTTTAAAAATCCTCTCCACACATCCATATAACTTGCCAGAATATTATAGTTTTCAAGCGCAGCACTACCTGGCAAAAGAGAAAAACCTCTCAGTATTTCTGCATTTGTTCTAGTAGCATTAATGATCATCATAAAAAATGGAATGAAACATATGACTAATAATAGAATTAACAAAGCGTATAAAGATACTTTTAACAATTTCATTTTATTCACTACGTTCACTCCTGTCCTACATTTTTCCTGTACATCGAACGGAAGGTTACCGCCGAGAAGACTACAGTAATTAAGAACAACCCATATGCAATTGCTGCTGCATAACCAAAGTTGTTATATTTGAAAGCTTGGTTATATAAATAAAGCACCATTGTATTCAACGATCTATCAGGTGCTCCACGTGTATCCGTAAGTAACATTGGTAAATCAAATATCTGTAAACCGCCAATAATCGATGTAATTAATACATACAATAAGATCGGCTTTAATAATGGTAATGTTACGTTAATAAATGATTGCCACCAAGTTGCCCCATCAATATAAGCGGCTTCATAATAGTCCTTTGAAATACCAGATATTCCAGCCATTAAGATAATGAAGGAACTACCAAACCACATCCAAGCACCAATCAAAGCCACTGAGGCTTGTGCATAGGCTGGCTTGTTGAGCCAGTTAATGGGAGAATCGATAATACCAAAGCTCAATAACATTTGATTTAAAGCACCGTGGTTCCAATCTAGTAAAATATTGAAAAGTATAGCGACAGATGCGACTGTAATGATATTTGGCAAATAGAACAAAGCCCTAAATACACCCACACCCTTCATCTTCAAACGAATGTTGGTAAATAGTAATGCTAATCCAAGGGCAATTGTAATTTGTACTACAAAATTTAATCCCCATATTTTAAGTGTATTACCTAAAGATTCGTAGAAAAATGGATCAGTAAATAGCCTCTTATAATTATCGAATAAGATAAAATCGGCATTTCCTATACCGCCCATACCCGAATAATTTGTTAAGCTATAATAAAACGTTAATAAAATTGGATAGATACTAAATACCAAGAACACAATGACAAAAGGCGCTATATAGTAGTATCCTTTACGATTATTAGTCGTCACTTTTCTTCCACTCCTTGCCTGCTAAAAGATGGGGAGTACCCGAGTAATAACGTACTCCCCCTTTCAACTTATTTTATTTCCGGAATAAATAGATTCTATTATTCAGGTAAAATCAGGTCTGGATATGCATTTTTCACTTCCGTATAAAACTCGGCTAACGCAGCTTCTTTTGTTACTTTTCCTTCTACATAGTTTCCAACTTGTGTACCGAAGAATTCACTAATTTGCTGATCATATTTTGTAATAATACTTGCATCAATTTTTGTTGCCTCTGTTAAAAAGAATTCATAGTTATTTTGACCACCTAGAAAGTCATCAGAAAAGTCACCTTTAATCTTCTCTGTTACAGGAAGGTAAGACAATACATCTCCTGTTGTTTTAGCCCACTCTGTTAAAAATTCTTCGTCGTGAACCATCATTTCAATAAATTTAAAGGCTAAATCTTTATTCTCTGACCCCTTGTACATACCTAACCACGTTCCGCCTTCAAAATAAGGTGTCGGACCATTTGTAATTGCCCAATCCCCAGCATTTTTATTGGCATCTGCTTTAAAGACTGAGTTAAGTGCCCATGTTGGTAAGGAGACACCAAAAACTTCAGTTTGCTTTGAATCATCTCCTCCTTCTTCAAGTTTATCCCAACCCATGTTATAACTGATTGGACCATCAAATGATTCAAACCAAGCTGGGGACCATGCAGGTGCAAGAGCAGAATACTCTTTATCACGAACTTCTTTCGCATAGTCAAAATAAGATAAACGTTCATCTGTCATAATTAATTCATTATTGTCATTTACCCAAGCTTTTTTATTTGTACCATCCGTATATGGTCTAATGGACCCTTCGTCAGGGAATAAACGATAATTTTGTTTTTTTAATTCTTCACCAACTTCAAGCAATCCTTCCATTGTTGAGAGGCGTTTACCGATTTCTGCTGGGTCATCTGTCCCAAGTACTTTTTGTGCAATACTTCTTCGATAATAGATTCCACCAGGAGTTATTTGCCACGATATAGCTTTTACATCACCTGCTTCATTTTTTCCAAGGTCCCAAACATAGTCGACATAATCACTTTCCCATTCACTCACATTGTAAGGATCTTGAGAAAGCGTCTCCCAGTATTCCTGTTCTGTCCATTGCTTTAAGAAGGCTAGTTCACCAGTGAAAATATCCGGTGCTCCTTTTCCACTTTCAAGTGCCGGCCTTAATGTTGTCGTGTAATTCTCCATAGGAATAATTTGTAAATCTACAGTCACATCATATTTCTCTTCAAAAATATCAATTGCGGGTTGCAACTCATCCGTAAATGAAGTAATCGTCAAATCAGCCTTTGGTTTTCCACAAGCGCCTAAAACAAACATCAACATACATGCACTCAAAAATAATAGTATTTTCTTCATAACTACACTTCCTTTTCAGATTTTTATGTTTGTTTACTCCCTAAAATAAATAGTAGATTTTATTCGGAATAGACATTTTTTTCAGATCCGTAAGTTGTAATTTTCCAGGAGGTAAAGCGCTTTCCTTTTAATCGAAAAATAATATATTAATTGGGATAAAGCATTCCTAAAAGTCTACTTTGGCATTGGATCGTGGATACTTTTATAATAAATAAAGAAAGCGCTTTCCTTTCGAATTAAAAAAATTACCGCCTCCTTTAAGTATTAATATTAGATATATGGTTGACATGAATCTCTTTTTACTAGGCTTACTGGGATAACTTTAGATCGATGATTCTTAGTATCGCCATCAATTTCATCAAGTAGTAGAACAGCAGCTTGTCTACCAATCCGATCTGTATCCTGCCTGATTGTAGTCAAAGCTGGGTCAGTATATTTAGCCATTGAAATATCATCAAATCCAATAATTGAAATATCTTCTGGTACTCGAAGTCCCGCTTCTTTAACTGCCTTTATAGCGCCTATCGCCATCTCATCCCCAGATACAAATACCGCAGAAGGTGGATCTGTAAGTGTAAGCAATTTCATCATCGCAACTCGGCCACCTTCATAAGTAAAGTAACCACCATCAACTATATAATTTGCTGGAATCGTAAGTTGATGCTTCTCAATTGCCATTTGAAATCCTTGTATCCTTTCCATTGCAGTAAAAAGTGTAGACTTTCCTGTGATATGAGCTATTTTCCGATGACCTAATTCATACAAATGATCGACAGCCATCATACTCCCAAACGAATTATCACTATAAACAGCATTCGTATTTTCAATAAGTGCATCGATAAAAACTACTGGGATATCGGAACCTAGCAGCTCATTCTCAACTTCCTCTGATTCAGAAACAACTACAATAACCCCATCAACACCTCGATTTTTCAAGTGGCTATAATAACTTTGATTGTTCTCAATATTCCTAGAAACAAATAGCATATCATAATTATAAAGTTCTACCTGCTTCTTAAAACTCTCAAATACCCTACTAAAGAAGGGGTGAGTGATTCCGACATCCGAATCCTCTGAAAATACTACTCCTATCATTTTAGATTTTTTTGTTGCTAAAGTTCTTGCAGATGAATTCGGCATATAGCCCAATTCTTTTACAACCCTCTCTACTTTCTCTTTTGCTTTTTCACTCACATTAGGATAATTGTTTAATACTTTGGAGACTGTTGTAATTGAATATCCTGTTTTTTTTGCTACATCATAAATTGTAACCATAAATCACCCCTCCATGGAAAGCGCTTTTTCTTATATTATTACTCTACCATTTCTTTGTCAAGTAGTTTCTTGAAGATTTAGAAATATGTGTTCATTAGTGTAATCACTACTTTTCAGCTCATGCCAGTTCCGGTATCTTTTTAAATGCTCTTAGCGCACAGACCTGAATAATAAGCACTGGGACACTTATAAAATAAAATAGTGAAGCCGCTGGTACAATAAGTACTATAATGCTACAAACAAATAAACCTAGTAGGATCATGAGCGTTGATAGCGGGGATATACCTGCTATCATAAAAGCAAACTTAAAGTTCCTCCAAAATGCTAAATCGTAATGAACATACACGGCAAATACATAACAAGTTACTATAACAACTAACAAAGACAGCATAATAACACTTAAAAAAACAACTTTATCAATTATAAAACTGCTTGGCAGTAAACGTATCACTGCAAAATCAATCCAAACAAATAGATATGCTGGTATCAAAACCAACATGAATCGATTGGCATACCAGAAATTACTCCGGTATACACCAATAAACTCCCTCGTCATTGAAAAGTCAGTTCCATATCTTAGACATTTTCTTATGACTGCAAACATACTAACTGTTGCTGGCCCTATCCCAAAAATCCCAAGACCAAGTAGTGAAAATAAAATCCATAGTAGATTCAGGTAGGCTAATTTGACTGCCCAATCAAAAATAATTTGAAATCCTCTCATAGGGTTATTTTCTGTGTTCACCATCTAAAATCTCCCTTATAAAATTAAAAATCGTTAATGGAAAGCGCTTTCCATTAACAGTATAGTATCACTATTGAATTAAAAATACTAGACAATTATTCGAGAGCTCATTATTTTTTTCAAAAAACAAATAATGAGCTCCGAATATTACAATCTCCTAGCACCTTAAAACTGCATAGCTTTCCCAGTTTCCGCAGATTCATATATCGCATTAACAATCTTTTGAATGATAAGCCCTTGTTCAGGTGTACTTAATGGCGTCTTCCCTTCTAAACAGCACGCCACAAATTGGTTGATTTCCAGTTGATGTCCGTTTGTTTCTGGTAAATACGCTGGCGTACTATCGATGAGTGTATTGTATTTCTCCTGATATATTTTCAAAGGGAAAATATCAGCTCCACCTTTATTACCCATCAAAGATACTTGCATCGTGTCATCTTTTTCAACGTTTGCGGCAAAAGCAGCTTCCAATGTTAACGTGGCACCATTTTTAAATGTCACCATGCCAACAGCCATGTCCTCCACTGTATAGTTGTCAGAGTCCCACTCGCCCAGCAGTCCAACGCCCTTTTTATGGCCAATCTGCTGATGCGTTTTCCCGAGCACAACGTCTGGCTCTGGGTAGCCCATTAAGTAGAGTGCGGTATCCAGCATATGTACACCAATATCGATTAAAGGTCCACCGCCTTGCAATTCCTTGTTCGTGAAGACTCCCCAGCCTGGAATCCCTCTTCTGCGAATTGCGTGCACACGTGCCGAGTAAATATTACCCATTTCTCCGGCATCGATAAATGATTTTGCAACCTCTACTTCAGGACGATAACGATAATGGAAGCCGTACGTTAGAATTTTCTCCGCATCATTCGCAGCCTTGATCATTTGTTCCGCTTCTTCTACAGTCATCGCCGGCGGTTTTTCACACAGCACATGACAGCCCGCCTCAAGTGCCGCAATCGTCGCAGCTGCATGAAACTTATTCGGCACACAAACACTAACGGCATCTAGCTCTACATTCCCTAACATTTCTTGGTATGAATCAAAGACATGCGGAATTGCAAACTTGTCCGCAACTTCCTGTGCCCGTTCAACTGCAACGTCAGCAATCGCGACGATTTCTACTCTATTACCGTTATTCAAATAACTTGGGATATGTACATCCCTTGCAATTCCACCAGCACCGATAATTCCTACTCTCAATATAGTCATACAAACACTCTTTTCATTATTTGATTATTTTTCACTCTGAAACAGAACAAAAAACTTTTGCACTTTGCCTAGTTGGCAAGGCACCCAGTTGACAAAAAAACAAAATACGGAATAGCGGGAATCAGTATTTGGTGACATACCTTTGAAAACAATGCCTTCTATCGAACAAGTCTGCAAAGACCGACCAGCTACTGTCGAAGATAGTCGGTCTTTGTACATTATTCTAGCTTAAACACACTAATTTCACCATTCAAGAGTTCAGCTAGCTTCGCTAATTCTACAGCACTGTGAGACATTTCATCCATAGAACCAGCTATTTCTTCAGTGGTAGCTGCAACTTGTTCAACACTTGCTGCAGACTCTTCAGATACTGAGGCAATATCTTGTATTAAACCATTCATCTGGTCACTACTTTGAGCAATGTCTTTTAAATTGTTTGAGATAGAAATCACCTTTTCAACCATATTGGAAATGGAAGTATCAATCACTTCAAAGTTTTCTCCCGTTTTTTCGATTTGTTCTGTCCCTTCTTTCACTTCTTCATATCCCTTATTTAAAGAAGTGACAACCTGCTCTGTTTCTGTATGAATATGTGTGACAATATTTGTGATTTCCGCAACAGATATTGAAACTTGTTCAGATAGTTTTCTAACTTCATCTGCGACAACGGCAAAACCCAATCCATGCTCACCAGCACGTGCAGCTTCAATAGCGGCATTTAATGCCAATAAATTGGTCTGGTCAGCAATACTTTTAATAACTGACACCAATTGGGTAATTTCATTTGATTGTTTATCCAGGTTTTGAACTTGTCCAACTGCTTCAGCGATAATAAAATCAATTTGCTGCATTTGATTTACAGCGTTTTTCATCAATGTAGTTCCCTCATGAGTATACTGAAGTACACGCTCAGATTCTGTAGCAATTTGCCTTCCTTCTTGTTCAGAGTTGTGAACCATTTCGACAAAATCACTCATATTCTCAGATAAGTCTCCCGCACTGTTTGCTTGTACTTCAGAACCCGATGCTAACTCTGCCATAGTTGAGGCGATTTGGTCTCCACCCTGATTCACTTCATTTGTTGTTTGTGTTAACTCCTCACTACTAGAGGAAACAGCAAGTGAAGCGTCTGTCACTTTCATTAAAATACCTCGAATATTTGTCGTCATTAGGTTAATCGCTACTGCTAATTTCCCGATTTCATCATTGCCTTCATACTCCATCGGTTGCACAACTAAATTACCATTCGCCACATCAGTTGTAATACTGACAACCGTATTCAAATTTCGAGAAACACCGCGACTAATGACAAGCATAATAATGATTCCTAAAGAAATTGCGACTAGATTAGAAATTATTAAAACTAGAATACTGGAATCTATACTATTTTTGGCACCGTCCATTGCTACTTTTTGTTCTTCTAGGACATTTTCTATTAATCTATCAATTGCTTCAACTGTTCCAACTCTTAATGAGTTAGACCGTTCACGAAATATTGCTGTAATAATATCTTCCCCATCAATTACCTCTTCTATATCAGATAGCACAGCATCCATTTTTTCATTGTTATCTTTGATATGTTTTAACAGTGCTTGTTGCCGTTCGGTTTGCATAATTGGTTCTAGTTTGTTTTCTAACTCCATGAATTGTTCGCGGAGTTTATTATACTCAGTAATATAGCTGGTATTTTTTGTAATAATATAATCAGCCATTTGTACATCCTTCAATTGAGCGAGTAAGGACATTTGTGTCATATCGAATGTTAGTTGACTATCTCTTTCAAACTGGTCTGTATTTTTTTCCACGGTAGATAATTGATAATAAACAATTGCACTTGCCATTATAAAAAGTAAAGCAGCGAGGGTAAAAGATATAATATATTTGTTTCCAATACTAATATTTCGCCAATTCAGAAATTTCAAGTAGCCAAAACTTCTCTTTTTCGCTCTTTTCTTTAACTTTCCCCGCTTCTCTATACTGTTTTTCCAATTATTTATCTTCATTTTTTTCATGATATTCTCCTCATCATCATCATTTTATAATTCACACTCCTAAGGCTAAAAATCTCTTCTTTATTAGCATAATACTACTGAAAAAAGTTGTGTCGTATGAATATTTTCATCATACAACACAACTTTACTTATTCGGTTAATCAATTAAGTCTTGACGTAATTGTGTCCAAACTTTGAATTGCGCTTGGGGCCTACAAGATGTAGGTCATGCAGTCGTTGCGACAGGACGTCGCGAACTTAGACTGCCTTCCAGACTCTCCCCTCAAAATTTGTGACATCCGCCGGAGGCATAACAGGGAGGAATTGAACTTCATTCCTCCCTGTTACACCCACCACATATCCGCAGGCTGATCCTTGATTAAAACAGATTTCAAATTCGTCACCGCACGTGAGAATCCTTCATCAATCGACATCAACGGATCCTCATGCTCAATGCTGACCACATAATCATAGCCATATGTGCGCAAAGCACTCATCATATCGGACCATTCTTGGATACTATGTCCACAGCCAACAGATCTAAATGTCCAAGCACGTGTTTGCACATTCCCATAAGGCTGCATATCTGTTAAACCATGCATATTGACATTGTCCTGATCAATAAACGTATCTTTCGCATGGAAATGGTGTATGGCATTTTCTTTGCCTAAAATTTTAATCGCTGCCACTGGGTCAATTCCCTGCCACCATAGATGACTTGGGTCCAAATTAGCTCCAATAGCCGGTGAAGTTGCTTCTCTTAATTTCAACAATGTATATGGAGTATGCACGGAAAAACCACCATGCAATTCAATGCCAATTTTCACGCCATGCTCTTCCGCAAACTTCCCTTGTTCTTTCCAATAAGGAATCAGTTTTTGTTCCCATTGCCAATTATAAATATCCGAGTACTCGGTTGGCCATGGCGAAACTGGCCAGCTTGGCAGCTTAGAATCCGCGTGGGCCCCTGGTGTTCCTGAAAACGTGTTGACGACAGGAACTCCTAATAGGCTCGCTAACTTCACTGTTTTGACGAATATCTCATGGGCCTCTTGCGCCACTTGTTTGTCTGGAGAAACTGGATTACCATGACAACTAAACGCACTGATGGTTAACCCTCGTGACTGCACTTTATCCAAATAATCCTTGCGCTTGTCTTCACTCGCAAGTAGCTCGTCGACATTACAATGCGCATTGCCTGGATAACCGCCTGTCCCAATCTCAATCGCTTCTACACCTGCACTTTTCACATGATCTAGCATGTCTTCAAATGACTTTTCTGCAAATAACACCGCAAATACGCCTAATTTCATCAGTCATACCTCCATTTAATCAATTGCGCCTCGGCGTAATTGTGTCGGGATTTTGAATTGTGCATAGCACAATTCACTCCCCTCAAAATCCCTGACATCCGCCGGAGGCCTAACAGGGAGGAATTGAACTTCATTCCTCCTTAATCAGCAAGGAGTTCGAACTCCTGCTGATTCAAGTTAAATTTTACTGAATTGTTTTGTCTTCATTGACTCCAAAGCAGCTAAAATCACTTCCAACGATTTCATACCTTCTTCACCGTTAATAAGCGGCTCTGTATTGTGCACAATTGACTCGATAAAATGGTCGATAACATGCGTCGTTGTTTGACCACCTTCTGCATTCGATTGGATTGCGCCTAATTCATAGTTAACGACTTCCCCATTTTTATATTGCACGATTAATGAATAATTTGGATCATCCTCTAAACGTAATGTCGCATGTTCGCCGTAAATAATCGTTGAATTATCCTCTCTTGACGTATATGCCCAGCTCGCGGCTAAAGTGCCGATAATTCCTGACGCAGACTTTAAAATACAAACCGCATTATCATCTACATCTGTATTTTCTTTTGCACTTGTTTCGATAAAACCAGCGACTTCAACAAACTCTTCACCGAGTAAATAACGCAGTAAATCAGCTTTATGTACACCAAGATCGCCCATTGCACCTATAAAAGCCTGCTCCTTATTGAAGAACCAACTATCTTTACCATCAACACTCCATCCCTCAGGTCCACCATGGCCAAAAGCAGTTCGGAAGCTATAAATTTTCCCGATTTCACCACTGGCAACTAACGCTCTTGCCTTCGCGTGTGACGGTACAAATCGTTGGTTATGGGCAATCATTAGCTTTTTATCATTCGATTTAGCTACTTGAATCATTGCTTCCGCTTCTTCTTTTGACGTTGCCATTGGCTTTTCGCACAACACGTGACAGCCTGCTTCTAGTGCCGCAATTGACACAGGGGCGTGTAAATAGTTCGGTAAACAAACACTAACCGCATCAATTTGTTCAACTTCTAGCAGTTTTTTATAATCAGTGTAAGCCTTTGCACCGTATTGCAGTGCCGTCTCTTGCGCTCGTTCTTCCACGATGTCACACACGGCAACAATTTCCACCGCCGAATGGCTATCATATTCTCCTAAATGTCTATGCTTGGCAATGCTTCCGCAACCAATCACTGCAACTCTCAATTTCGTCATTTATCTCACTCCTCTTGGTGTCATTCGTTATGGTTCGCAATTTTCTCTAACGGTTTAGCATTCCCATAAATGGGTGTTGGCGTATTTGTATTTTTAGCCCATTTGACTGCATTACAAATTACCTTTTGTACATCTTTATTGTAGTATGTAGGATACGTTTCATGTCCTGGACGGAAATAAAAGATTTTCCCTTGCCCACGTTTAAATGTCGCTCCACTTCGGAAAACTTCCCCACCTTCAAACCAGCTAACAAACACTAACTCATCAGGTGCAGGAATATCAAAATGCTCACCGTACATTTCTTCTTTTTCAAGTTCGATATATTCCCCAATCCCCGCTGTAATCGGATGGCTCGGATCAACGACCCATAGACGCTCCTTCTCATCAGCCTCACGCCATTTCAAATCACAAGTTGTGCCCATTAACGTTTTAAATATTTTCGAAAAGTGTGCCGAGTGCAACACAATTAGTCCCATACCTTCCAACACGCGCTTCTTCACTCTTTCAACAATGTCATCCTGTACTTCATCATGCGCAAGATGTCCCCACCAAACGAGTACATCCGTCGCATTTAATACTTCTTCCGTTAAACCGTGTTCAGGTTCATCTAATGTTGCAGTTGTTACTTGATGAGCATCTTGTTGTAAAAAATCTGCAATCGCCCCATGAATCCCTTTCGGATAAATCTCAGCGACCACCGGATTTTTTTGTTCATGACGATTTTCATTCCATACGACAATATTCATAGATAGTTCCTCCTTCATCTGTTGCATGATTTTAAGCAATCGGTTGCATTTTTGATGCGAGTAAGCAGCTACCCATAGCAATTCTTAGCTGCTCACAACGGTAAACATGAATTTCTTTCCACAATAACAGTTGGAATGATAACACTTTTCTTAAACATCGTTGGTTCTTTCACCAATTCGATTAAACAATTAGCAGACTCATAGCCTAATTGATAGGTTTGTGTATCAACTGTCGTTAAAGCTGGATTAGATACTTGAGCTATCACAGAATTATTAAAGGCAATCATACTCATATCTTCCGGCACTTTGATACCTCTTTCACTTAGTGCAGTTAACACAATTAATGCATTTAAGTCATCAGAAACGACTACTGCAGTTGGCGGTTCTGACAAGTCCATTAATTCAGCAACGATTTGTTTCCCATGATTGGGGTCAAATTTTATATTTTTAATGTAGCTCCTCGGAATAGCAATGCCCTTCCCTTTAACTGCTTGCATGAAACCATTTAATCTGGCTTCACTTACTTCAAACTGTTCATCTTCTCCAATAAACGCAACTTTTTCATGTCCTAAATTCAGTAAAAAATCCGTTGCTTCTTTAGCAGCTTGCACATTATCATTATCTACAAACATGATCTTACTGGATTCAATTAAAGGTTTTCCGATGACAACAAAAGGAATACCTGATTCGATTAAATAAGGAACTACTTTATCGTCTTTTTTAGAATAGAGAACAATCATGCCGTCCACTCTTTTTCCACGGACCATTTTCACCGTATCATTAAAGAGCTCTTCTTCAGATTCACCTGTCGCTAGACTGATACTAAATTCATACTTACTGCACAAAGCACTAATCCCTCGAATAACTTCAGGAAAAAAGGAATTATGCATAGATTCTGATGTAGAGTTTTTCATAATAATGCCAATTGTTTTGGTTGATTGTGTAGCAAGCATCTGTGCACTATAGTTTAGATGATAACCCATTTCATCCATAACTTTACGCACTTTTTGCTTTGTTTTTTCACTAATATGTGCACTATCTGAGATGACGCGTGAAACGGTAGACGGGGCTACACCCGCCCGTGCCGCAACATCTTTAATCGTTACTGACATAACCTACATCCTTCACTTAATTTATTTAACAGCACCTTCAGAAACACCTTCAATAATTTGTTTTTGTGCGAAGAAGTACCCAATAATGACTGGAATGATTGCGATTGTCAACCCAGCTAATGCTAAATGCCACTGTTTCGTATATTGACCAAAGAACAGATACATCTTTAAAGGAATCGTCGCACTTGAATCTGCCAAGATGAGTGACGGGAGTAAATAATCATTCCAGATCCAGATAACATTCAGTATACCAACTGTCACTGAAATAGGCTTTAATAATGGGAAAATAATTTTCCAAAACACCTGGAATTTATTGGCCCCGTCAATAGTCGCAGCCTCATCCAATGAGCTTGATATACTAGTCATGGCACCATGGTATAAGAAGATCGATAGACTTGAACCAAATCCTAGATACATAAAGATTAGACCTGTACGATTCAGCATATCTGCCTTACCAAAAAGCGAAACGAGTGGAATCATCACTGATTGGAATGGAATAAGCATGGCAGCAACAAATACTAAAAAGATGATACCGCTAAGCTTACTTTTATTACGCGCCAATGCATAGCCTGCCATTGAAGAGAAGAGAATAATGACACTAACAGCCACACCCGTAATAACTAGTGAGTTGAAAAGTGATCTCATAAAATCTAAGTCAGCAAAAGCCTTAACAAAGTTATCCATCGTATATTCATTTGGCAAACCAAGTACATCCGTAAAAATTTCCCTTTTCGTTTTGAACGCATTGACTATCATTAAGTAAAAAGGAGATAGCCATAACAAAGCAAGTAATAAGCCGAAAAATTCTATTAAATATAAATTACGTTTACTCTTCTTCATTACAAGTCTACCTCCCGTTTTTTATTATAGTAAACTTGCGTCAATGCAACCGCTGCGATAATTATAAAGAAAATGACAGCTTGCGTTTGTGCATACGCCATTTTATTTTCAGTAAAAGCAGCTTTTACGATACTCATAGCGACCATCTGTGTGGAGTTATATGGCCCACCATTTGTCAAAGACAAGTTTTGGTCATAAATTTGAAATGAATTGGACAATGTTAAAAACATACTAACTGTAAATGCTGGCGCTACGAGTGGAAATGTGATATTTCGAAAGCGCTGAAAGCTAGATGCGCCATCAATTTCAGCTGCTTCTATTAAGTCCTTCGGAATGTTTTCCAAATAGGCAATATAGATAATCATGATGTACCCTGCCATTTGCCAAGATGTCAAAATAACTAGACCCCAAAAACCAGTTGCGGTCGTAGATAACCAACCAGTCAACGCTTCAATGCCAAGTAAATCTCCTAAACTTCCAAAAACACTGATGAATACAAATTGCCAAATGAACCCTAAAATAAGCCCACCAATTAAGTTTGGCATAAAGAAAACCGTACGCATAAAATTACTTGTTTTCATCTTCCGTGTGACAAGTAAAGCTAAACCTAACCCCAAAAAGTTAAGTAGTATAACGGAAGTCACTGCAAATTTTGTCGTAAACCAAATGGATGCCCTAAATTCAGCATCTTTAAATAAAGTAATATAATTCTTAAAACCAATAAATTCAGTAGCTACCATCCCGTTCCAATTAGTAAAGGAGTACATAAAACCATAAATAAATGGAATGATGATGACAATTCCTAAACTCAAAATAACTGGCATCAAAAACAACCAAAATGATAGATCACGGTTACGCATAGCTAGCACCTCCAGTATGTAGTACAGCTAACAAAAACTTTTCACAGTTTTTTGTTAGCTGCATTGTCCCATCTTCTATTACATATGCCACGACAGCTTTAGTTACTCGAAATTATTTTCGTTCTGCTTCCCATTTCGCTTTTGCTTGTGAAATAGCCTCATCCCACTCGATTGCGCCGCTTAAATACTTTTGGATATTAACACCAAGTGTTTCTTGGTTCCATCCCGTTGGAGTCGCTTGATAGACCCATCCTTCAATTGTATTACCTGCTTCAGCATATTCATAAATCGTTTGTGACAATGGATCGGAAATTTTAGATGCATCATAACCTTTGTAAGCAGGGATAAATTTGAAATCTTCTAGCACAGCCGTTTTCCCTGTCTCAGATGTATACATCCAATCTAAGAAATCTTTACTTGCTTGTACAACTGCTGGGTCGCTCTTTCCATTGACACCCCAGAACATTGGCACACCTGCTGGAATCTTGCCTTCAAAGCCTTCTACTGGAACTGGTAAAATTCCGATACCATTTTCCGCTAGCTCTGAATCCATGTCGTAAACAGAGTTAAAGACCCAGTTTCCTTGTTGAATCATCGCAACTTTTTCTAGAGAGAATAATTGTTCAACTTGCTGAGAATAATCTAAGCTAAGTACTGGTTGAACAGAATATTTATTTTGCAAATCTAGATATCTTTTCAGCTCATCGCCTTTTTCAAATGCAATTGTCTCAGCTGTATAAGCTTCTGAAATATCATTATTAAACTCAGGAGCTATAAACATATTTGAAATATGATCACCTAGCACCCATAATTCTTTTGCTGGTAATGCAAATACTGCATCAATGCCTAAATCATCTTTTTTACTATCTAGTAATTCAACTGCTTGTTGTAAATCAGCAAACGTAATAATTTCATCTGGATTAATACCAGCCTTTTCTAAAATGGCTTTGTTGAAGATCAATCCGTAACCTTCTTGGTTAAATGGTAATCCTAAAATTTTATCGCCATCTTGGACAGCAGTTAACGTTCCATCAAGAGATGCAGCAACTGCCGCTGTATCAGATACGTCTGCCAAGTACTCTTTATACTCCGCAACATCAGAAGGTCCTCCGACATTAAAGATATCTGGCTCTTCACCGGAAGAAAATGATGTTTTTAAAGTAGCACCGTAATCATTTCCACCACCGACAGTTTTCACATTAATTTTTACATTTGGATTTTCTTTTTCATATACTTTAACAAGATTTTCAAGCTGATCTTTAATTTCTACTTTGAATTGGAACATCTCTATCGTTACCTGATCTCCTGCTGCTTCTTTAGCCGGCTTATCAGCTATTCCTTCTTTTCCATTGTCATCCGTAGATGCACAGCCTACTAATGCAAAAATGGAAAGGAATAATACAGACACTAAACTGATAAAATGCTTTTTGTTCTTCATATAATCTCCCCTTTTCTTTAATGAATGCGGTTGCATGATTTCATAAAAAAAATGATGTCTTTCTTTTATCTACAACAAATATTTTATGAAACCGGTTGCACTGAATCGCAACTTCAGATTAACATGGAATTTAGAATTGTGCAATACAAATATTTTATTTCCTCTACTCTAGCAATATATATATATTTAAATGGGTCTAGATAGAATGAATGTCTTATGCTACAGTTAATTGGTAAACTTTTTAAAATAATGTGGGGTAGGGATGATACATATGAACGTATTAGCAGTGGATATTGGTGGTACAAATATTAAAATGAGCATGGTAGACAGTACAGGGCAGACTTCTGCATTCAAAGAAATTGAATCTGGTGCTAAAAAAGGTGGACAGTACTTAGTAGATCATCTTATGGAGGCCATTGCGGAGACATATTCTGGTTTTGATGCTATTGGAATTAGTACAGCTGGCCAAGTAAACAGTGAAGAAGGGAGCATCATTTTTGCAAATGAAAACTTCCCTGGATATACCGGTATGCACGTTAAAGCGCTTTTTGAAGAACGTTTTGGAGTTCCTGTGAAAGTTGAAAACGATGTCAATTCAGCTGCTTTAGGAGAAAAACATTTTGGAGCTGGTCAAGATTTTAATGATTTTCTATGTTTAACCTATGGTACAGGTATCGGTGGTGCTATTGTCATTGATTCTACGGTTTACAAAGGTATGAATGGCAGTGCTGGTGAATTTGGACATATGATACTACATCCAGATGGCTTAAAGTGTAACTGCGGATGTGTTGGTTGCTACGAAATGTACGGGGCTACAACTGCTTTGGTAAAAAATGCAATGGAGCTGAATAGTAAATATATCAATGGCCGAGCGATTTTTGAAGGACTTGAGCAAGGTGATCAGCAACTAGAAAAAGTGCTAAATGATTGGGTCCTCGAAGTAGCAAATGGACTCGTCTCACTCATCCATATCTTTAATCCACCAGCGATTATTATTGGCGGCGGTGTGATGGAGCAGAAAAAACTAGTGAAAGCAGTTTCAGCTAAGGTCCAGGAATTAGTAATCAGTAGTTTTACTGGTGTTCAAATTATTAGTGCAACCCTTGGGAACAAGGCTGGATTGCTTGGAGCAGCATCGTTGCACTTGAATAAATAATCCTATTTGTAGCTTGAAGGAGGAACACTAGCATGACTGACAGCTCTGGGTTAATGGGTAAGCTATACGTCATTAGTGAATGGATTATGAAATTTGCTTTTACAAATCTATTCTGGATATTATTTAACTTGCCCGTCGCCTTTTTATGTTTAAATCTATTGTTTGTTGAACGGCTAGAAGATTTGCTACTCTTTGTTCTCCCCTTAGCAATATTGATGCCTTTGTTATTTTTCCCTGCTACTACCGCGATGTTTGCAGTAGTCAGAGGTTGGATTATGAAAGTTGACAATAGCGGACAGGTTTTTAAGTCCTACTGGCGTTTTTATAAGGAAAACTATAAAAGAAGTTTAGTGAATGGACTTTTCTTAACGGCAGTTTGGCTCGTTTGGGCGATAGATCTCTACTATTTCTCTACAAACAATAAAATGCTGATGATTCTATTCATTGTTTTAGGCGTTCTACTATTCGTCTTCACCATCAATCTTTTTTCAGTAACTGTTCATTATCATATGAAATGGTACGCTGCTTTAAAAAACACTTTCTTGGTCACTCTTGGAAGTCCTATGTTATTTATAACGGTAACTTTGGGCAGTGGGGTCATTTTATATTTTAGCTTTGCTGTCTTTACATTCCTACTCCTTTTTGTAACCGGCTCACTTATTGCTTATTTAGCATTTTCCGCATTTTACCGGAACTTCTTAACGCATACGAAACCGGAATAAAAAGCAGCGTCAACGACTTTGAACAGTTGTTGACGCTGCTTTTCTGATGTACATTACTACATTACCTAATTAGGATGTTTTTTCACCTTTCTTCATAAGGCCTAAAGCCATTTTTCTTCTTAATATCCTCTAACAGACGTCCATACATTTCCCTTGAACTTGGATGTTTTGTCCGCACGGTAAACATTTCTGAGCTTCCTATAATAATGAGCAGCTCACGTGCACGCGACAACGCGACATTTAGCCGCCTGTAATCGCGTGCGAAACCGATGTCGCCACCTTTTTCTCCATGATTTCGTACGAAGCTTAAAATAATGATATCCATTTCCATTCCTTGAAACTTATCTACAGATCCCGTTCGGCAATGCAAGTGCTGTGGCATTAAGTCCTGTTGAATTAGGCGATCGATGCGCTTGACCTGTTCCCCGTAAAAGCTAATGACACCGACACTTTTTTTGTCTTCTGACTGCATCTTGCCTTCATTCTTAGCTTTATCAGTCGCTTGTTCCAAATCAACCAAAAGATTTTTGACCATCGTCAATTCTGCCTCGTTGAAACGACTTGTACCGCCCTTCACCTTTTCCTCAAAATACGCCGGCTTATTGGGCATATCAAACCAAAGAAGATGGTCCTTCCGCTCAATATAACGGGAATCAATCATGTGATCGCGTACCTTATCAGAATCCGTCAGCCCACATTGCAAACGGTAGTCCCCTTCTTCATAAAAAGGTGTGATCGTCTGCATAATGCTTTCATGCATTCGATACTGAATGCCTAGCATCGTCTTATTTTGCTTCGGTAATGTCCTGAAAAGGCGCTCGAATAACGACTCATTGAGCAGTTTTTCAAATTCTCTCTTATCTTCCTGAATATCGATTTCCTCAAGAAACTCCTCAAGTGTTTCTTGTCCAACAAGTGGCGGCAACTGATGATGATCCCCTACTAAAATAATCTTTTTGCCCTTTAACATCGGCAGTAGCAATTCAGGAGGTGTTGCTTTTGACACCTCGTCAATAATGACGACATCGAAGGTTGGATATTCTTCCATGAAATCACGTCTTGCTGACGCCACACAAGTTGTACCGATCACATTGGCGTGTTTGACGTACAGTTTTCGGATTTCATCTAAATCATAGTCGTTGGCTCCCGTTAGTAATGATAGCCATTGTTGCTGAATAGCTTGTGTAATCGGCAAACGTTGTTGGTCTTTTTTCATGCCCTCAAGTTCGTCTAATAACGTTTCTAATATCGCAAGTACTTGGCGTTGCTCCACTTCAGGTTGTTCTTTCAGTATGTCTGCCAACACCAAGAGTCGCTGCTGCGGTTCGACTAATTCTTCGCGCAGTCCCTTTTCTTCCTCGATTAACAACTGTAACGTCAAAGAATTTTTGTCCATTTCTTCCGTAATGAATTGCGCCGCAGTCTGATAACCCTGTAACTCTCCAGCATATGTCTCTAGCAATTCTTTCTTTTGTCGGTAAGTAGCATATACTTTTTCTTTGTCTGCCAATTGTGCTGTCATATCACTCAGTTCAGTTGTTTCATCTATCGTACCTATTTGTTCCAATAGTTTTGAACTTGTTTGCTGGAGTTCGCTTAACTCCAGTTGGCGACTGTCATAATGCTGCTGTAGGATTATTGTTTCTTGTGTTATTTTCGAAATAGATTGATTCGTATTGTTTACGATTTCCAACCGAATCGCAGTAAACAATACTTTCGATTGGGAGAGTAGTCCATTTTGCTTTTCAAAGCTTCCCATTTGCATCGTTGTAAAACTCTTTTGCTGGCGCAACATATGCAAACCAATTGCAATGTTTTCGAGGTTTTCATATTTTTCAGCTGAATAACTTTTAATGGCTAGACTCTGCCTTGTCGTTGGCGCTACTATGAATCGCGCGATATTGTCAATTAATCCATTAATTTCAGCTACTGTCGCATAATTACGACGTACTGTTTTCTCCCCTGAATGCTGGAGAAATCCATGCTCTCTTAGTAGGTCTTCCATTTTCTCGATAGCAGTAGATAACCTAACACCAAGTTCCATCCACTCTGTATAGCCATCTGTTGATTGGCTGGATTGAATCTCAACGAGAAAACGGTCTAATTCAGTTATTTTTTGATGAGTCTGGGCTGGTACATCCATGCCTGCAGCAGCCAATTGACTTTTCAAATCCGCTAACTTAGCTAGCGTTTCAAGCTCCTTCACAAAGTGCTGATATTCGTCTATTTTGGTGCGCTTCACTTCCAGCTCCTGTTGAGTCATCGTAAGTGACTGTTCGGCTTCACCAATTTGGCGTAATATTTGACGATAGCTAATATCACCACGTAGCTTTACTAGCGCTTTTTGTAGAAGTTCCATTTGATCGACAGTCTGTGAATTTATTTTTTCGGATTGCAAAAGCTGTTCAATTCGTTCGATTTCGGTCGATACCCCAGTCGCTTTTTTTTGCAACTCAGTTTGATGCTGCAATAAGCTCTCACGCTCTGCTGTAATACTGTCCATTCTTGCAGTCAGCTTGCTCACTTCTTCAGCAAGCACCTGCTGTTCAACTTCAGCTTCCTGCTTCAACTTAATCTTTTCGGCTAATGTAACTAATTCTCGTTGTAACTCGTCTTGCTGCACTTCACAACGCTGGATATCTTCCTTTAGTTGAAGCGCCATCTTGCTATGCGAGTCCAACTGTTCATTGACCGCCGCCAAGGTCTGGTTTTTCCAATTAAGCGCTACATTTTCTTCGATAAACTTCTTGCCTTCTTCTTCAATGCTTTCTGTTCGTCCATAGCGCAAAATTCGAATATCCTGGTGTGATAATAAACGCCCAAGCGCATTATCAACCGCTAAATTGGCCTGAGAAGCGACAAGCGTGCGTAGCCCCGCCTTCACATTTTGATGACAAATTTCGGATATAACTGTTGTTTTCCCTGTTCCCGGAGGTCCTTGAATGACATATAAATCATGGGAAGTCATGGCACCCGTAACAGCTTCCTTTTGGAACTTATTTAATTCATTATGAAATTCGAATTGCTGCTGATTTTTGGATATACGGACAGTAGGTCGCTCTTCAAATAAAACCTTTTCTAAATTGGCATTCGCTGCCAGACCATCCTGCAAATCTTTAAAGCCTTTGCGTAATCGCCTCACTTGGCTAAGCTCCAAAAAATTACTGAATATCACTTCTTTAAACGATTTTGGTTGCCATTTATGTTGTCTAGCCATCTCTCTATAATGGCGAGTCAGTTCAATTTCGATCACACCTTTAGAACGATTGGCATTTAGGACACTGCCGAAATCTTGTGAAGTTCCTGCCATCTTCGCACTAAAACCTTTAATGACCTGCCAATCGGGCCCTTTTAAATCACTGCACACTAGGCGCAACTTGCTAAAATCCTCACTAAAACTAGCACGCGAAAAAGCCGATGTCACGTCTGCAACATCTGCATTACGTTCCTGTATCCTCAAATAGCCTTCCCAGCTAGAAATTCTTTTCTTCACATAGTCAGAGCGTTCTTCCGCAATCGGCAACTCCCGAAGACTCGTATACAAGTCAACCGGCATCGTTGCACCGGTATTACGGCCCAGTTGAAACTTTAAACGAGTCGGCAAACGACGATTCGTGCGGACAATCTCTTTTCGTCCCCTCACATGAAAACCCGTTGCCAAAAAACCATCATGCTGATACACACATTCCATCACAGCAACCTTGCCTTGTAGCCGCTTCGCTAACACTTCATTCGTATCGTTATCAAAGAAAAATGAAAAGGACATATTACCTTGTTTATTATTCGGGCGTTTCTCAATATAGATGTCAAAGGCATCCTGTAACGCAAAAAAGGCATGTTCTCCTTTGACAAATTGAGACATTCCTTTACGTGCGTTATCTGTCACGCCTAGACCACAGCGCAGGACTTTCTGTTTAGTTGATTGTTGAGTCACAGGAATGCCTTCTTTCTACAAATGAATAGAAGTCAGTATCTCTGTGCATTCGAGATGACTGACTCTGTATTGTTTGATTTAATTCGGATATACAAGCTTATGTTCCTATTATAGTGTATTTCTAATGGAATGTCCCGTGATTTTCAATGTTCGCCATGGTATGATGAATTTGAAGTACATAACTAGGAGCGAATATTTTGGATAAAAAACAACAACAACTTATTACATACTATTATAATAAGTTTACAGAAAGAACTTTTGATGAAAAAGACCTGTATAGCTTTTTAATGGTCGTCAGAAAAGACGCGCAGGACAATAAAGTAATTCAAGAACTAAGTGATTTCTTACTCCTCAGAGAAAACAATACAGGTTATGTCAAAGACTACCTCGAAGAATGTAAAGACATTATTACGAATTTAGAAAAAGTGAAGACGAGGAAGAAAATCGAAGACCTTTTCTCATTTAAAGACATTAGAACGGGCTTTAACGCGTTATTTAGTGGCTATGGCTTTGATAAATTATCAAATGAAATCATCAATGACTTCATTTTATGTATCATTTCTTTATTGCAAAGCGTGGCATTAGTCTCTGGAAAATTAAACAAAGAAGTCGGTCATTTAAGTTTTGCAGCTTCCAGCAAAGAAATCTTTTTAATGGGCAATATGAAAACACTAAACAAAGGTCGTTACATTCCCGTGACGTTTCCTGTATTATCCGTAAATAATAACTACGAAAAAATAACGCCGCAGGATAGCAATGATACGCCTTATCTGTTTAACGATACACTTATCGAAGTTATCAATATTGAAGGACAGTTAGTGATAACGTTCCCAGAAATTTCATAAGTACAAAAAACCAGCCTGCTCTCAATTCAGGCTGGTTTGCAGTATAATGTTGCAATTACAAACCTATTTAGTATTTTTCTTTTTAGCCGCATTTTCTAACTTACTTTTTGGGGACTCCGCAAATTCCGTATCTGTATATCCTTGCGGTGTTACACTGATCGCTTTCTTCCCTTTATTGGCATTATTATTTTTCGCCATGCGCTTCACCTCCGTGTAGACATTTCAATTCACATTGTAGTATGTCCAAATGGGGTAAAGGCACTCTTCTATTTTTTATTTCAACTTAGCTGTTTCTTCTGGCGTCAATGGCCGCCACTCACCAAGCGCCAGCGTGCCGAGTGGAAGTTCTTTAATCCTCACACGCTGCAACCTCGTGACCGTATATTGAAAACGTCGGCACATACGTCGAATTTGTCGATTCAATCCCTGTGATAACGTAATTTTAAAACAATAATCATCTAGCTGAACGACCCGACAAGGCTTCGTTTGAACATTCCCTTTTTTTCTAGGATTGTAAATATCAACGCCACTCGCCATATCTTCTATAAATTCAGGTGTTATTTTTTTATCAACCGTCACAATATAATCTTTTTCATGCTCATTTTCTTCCTTTAACAGCTCATTCACAATGCTACCGTCATTCGTCAGTAGTATTAAACCCTCAGACTGCTTATCAAGCCGTCCTACCGGAAAAATGCGTTCCGGATAATTAACAAAATCAATAATATTTCCTTCAATTCCACTTGCCGCCGTACATGTCACACCAGGCGGTTTATTGAGCATAATATAAATATCATTTTCTTTTGCTTCGATCAATTGACCATCCACTTCAACGCGGTCTCCTTCACTCATCACATGACCGAGTGAAATCTGCTCCCCGTTCACTGTCACTTTCCCCTCTTTAATCAGCTCATCCACCTTGCGCCTCGAACAAAATCCCGATGCACTAATAAATTGATTCAATCGCATTGCTCTTCCTCCATTAATAGCGTACATAATCAATCACGCACCGGCGTGATTGCGTCTGGATTTTTTCGAGCTCGCTCGAAAACTTCCCTGAAAAATCCGTGACATCCGCCGGAGGCTTTATGGGATGTAGTGGCCTTGTTTGCTATATTCTTTTTTCTACTCGTAAAATCCAGTTTGATAATAACGGATAATACGTTTTGATATTCATGTGAATTTTAATCGCTACTTCCTCATTATATGTATGCACAGTTAGATTACGATCGTTCACCATTTGCAATGCAAGGATCGTTTCTTCGTCATCAAATAGCGTTATTTCTCGACAGCTTCGAATAACACCTTTTGGTGAGCCGATATCTATCCCCTCAATATCATACAAATACTGTTTGGCCGCTTTCCAACTTGCCTCAAATGTAAATTCAAATCGTTGAATTAGCGCATCTCGTTCTACATCATTCGGTTGTTCAATCACAATAAGTTTCTGTAAGGAAGCTAATGCTTTTTTTGCAGATACTATTCGTTCTTGTAGTCTTTCCAAATGATTCCCTCCCTTTTAACATTTTGAATTAAAGCCGAACTTGCATCATCAAGATTAACAATATCTACGTTGTACGGTATAATAGATTCTTCAATTCGTTCATGTAATTCCAACCACTTAGAAGGGGGAAGCTGATAATGAGATTCCACAGCTATATCGATATCTGAGCTTTGCTTTTCTTCATTTCTCGCCCATGAACCAAATAGGTATACTGTCACATCTTCATTGCACAAAGTTTGAGCAATAATGTTTTTCAACTCGCTCAAAATTTGCCCACGTAACTCCAGATGAGTTGTCATTCTTTCCCCCTCCCTTTTCATTTATCATAGCATAGTTTCCGTTCAGAACGGTCAAGATACCTGTAGTCAAAAATCATCAATCCAATGTATAATGCCCCTTGCACCGTAAAACAATAAACGAAATGGTAAAAATATCAACTCAGTAATCCCAAGTGCTATATCCAAAAAGAAATCTGCTATTGAATAGACCTCATTTTTATTCTTTCTTTTCTTCTTCCGTCGCAATGTGAACAAAAGATCATTCCACCTTTCAGTTCAGATAAAAGATTTCCGATTTAAGCGTTCAAACAACCTGTAGGAATCCAACCTACCTCTCCATTAGTTGTCTTGATAAGCGTATAGCCTTCGCATGTATCATCGATGATAAACACCTGCTCATCTTTTTTCACAGATAAAAAAGTTGTACTTAGGTCATCTTTGCAACGTGCCTGTTTGTCTTCAATAAGCAAATATTCATTTTTAATCCATTGTTGAATACCAAGATTACTATTTTTGCAAAGTGTAAAGAACACCCCTTGCTCTATTATTTCCATTTGGTAATTCGGATAGGTAACGGTTCCAACTCTTTTCGTTGAATCCACATGTTCATGTCGTACTTTCATTTCATGCGTTAACTCGTCAACGTATGTAAATGAATAGGTGTCATTTTCAATAATTAAGGCATTAAGTTGACCATCTACTTTTATTTGGTTTCCGCCATCCAATGCAATCACCTGTTTTTCCAGATCAATCAATGGATTATGGGAGCTGATTTGTTTGGCTCTATAATTAACGACTGGCCAATGTCCTACAATGACTATTTTATCGGCCTGATGCTCTTGTTCATAAAATGCTGGTGCAGATAGAGCAAATTGTTCATCTGTTAGCTTCCAGTCTTCAATATTTTCAATACCTGCATGAATAATCATAAAATCATCTGTTTCAAATGCGGTGGGAAGTGCTTCAAGCCATTCCAGTACATCCGAAAAATGTTGTCTGTAGAAAAGTGCTAATGCTTCTAGGTCAGGGAAATCATCAAGAGATTTGTCATATCGTGAAAGCATTTCATTCAAAACAGAATCCTGCCGCCTATTCATATATGAAATAATTCCTTCATCCCCACTGTAAACATGACGGAATACCACATCACAATTTCCTTTTGTGATAAAGACATTTGTCGACTGCTCGGACATGCTGCGCACATAGTCAATTACTGCTAAGCTTGCAGGTCCTTTCTCACACAAATCACCATTAATGAATAAATAGTCTTCCGATGTATATTGTAATTTGGCTAATAATTTTTTGAAAAGCTGCAAATTTGCATGGATATCAGAAATGACAATCGAACGTTTTGCTTTATCTAATTGTAAGTGTTTTACTTCAATCAAAAACTCATCTCCCAGGTAATACTGTAAATTTCTAGATTGACATCAATATTTTCATTTTATCTCATTAATACATGCTTCGTCTAACGAAATGGAATATTCAATAATATGAAATACTCACCTATTAAAAGCATCAATAAAATTTCGTGTCTCAAAGGACTTGTATTCTCTCTATTCAGCATTATAATTCAATACATACGACAAATATTATATAGAATGTGGAGATCATATGCGGACTTATAATGAGAAAATTAGTATTTATCACGGGATGGCATCGACCATTGCATTAAACTTTTCGAATAACTTCTTTCCGATTTTTGCTATTACTATTTTAGGGGCAACAAATTATCAGGTTGGACTTATCAGCTCTCTTCCTCCACTGATGGCATTGCTGATGACGATCCCGGCTGCTATTTTGTTAAATAAGGCAAACGCGCAAAAGAAGCTTGTCGCGATGTCAGTGTTGCTGGCGCGTTTGATGTTTATATTAATCATTATGCTCGTTTATTTACCATCTACAACGCTCCAGGCTTGGGTGTTTCTCATCGTGGTTGCGCTTATGAGTATGCCTAATACTGTCGCTACTATTGGTTGGCAAACGCTGATTGGTGGCTTAGTGAGTGACTCTAGGCGGGGCGCATTTTTTAGTGACCGCAACAGAATGCTTACGATCGTCGGCCTTATTTCAACGCTGTTGATTGGGATTTTGATGAAGGATGCATCCGATAATGTAGTGGCCTATCAAATTTTATTCACCATTGCTTTTTGTTTTGGCTTACTAGAAGTATTCTTCTTGATGAAACATGAGGAAGAGCCTTTAAAAATAGACGGACCCATTGAGAAAAAGAAAGTCATGGATTGGTCCATTTTTCAAAACTCTCGTTATGTATCTTTTTTAGTTGCTGCCCTATTTTTTAATTTTGCTTGGCAAATGGCATGGGGGATTTTCAATATCTATCACGTTCGGATTGTTGGTGCAACGATTTTTTGGATTAGCATGTTTTCTGTAGGTAGTATGCTCATGCAAATTTTAACTTTCCCACTATGGAAGAAATGGGCGGAACAAAGATCCAATATTCAAGTTTTCGTGTGGGCAGCTATTGGTATGGCGACAACACCTTTCTTGACGATATTATCTACAAATTTGTACTATTTAACACTTGTCCAAACAACATCGGGCTTTTTCTTATCAGGCACTGTCCTCATTTTGTTCAATTTACTACTCGAACAATCGCCAGAAGCCTCGCGAACCTACTGCATTACAACCTATAATGTTTTGCTAGCGGTTATGGCTTTTATTGCACCACAAATTGGGATTTGGTTGTTAGAAATGTGGGGCGTTGAAATAGCGATGACCATTAGCTCAGGGATACGCTTTTTAAGTGCTATTCTCTTTTTTATTGTCTATATTCGGTTTGCTCGAGCAGATTCAAAGGCTTTGATTTAATAAATGAAAAAAGCAAGGTCTGATGATGACTTTGCTCTTTTTTGTTTATAATCTATTCAATTCATAAGATAGGTTACTAAAATACCGAGAATGAGTCCAACTAAGATTGTAGCACTATACACAAATACTTTCTTCACTACTTCATCCTTTCTATTTTGATGTTTCTCTAGTTTATGGATGAAGTTCGAAACATATTCGGTGGTAAGTGTTCGCTATTAACAGGAGGTTATATAGTGTGTTAATATTAGTTCGTTAAAGGTGAGCGACTTTTCGATTTATTCTCAGCAAATAGATGGAGATAACGAGGGGGACAAATACGGATGGAGTTATTGTTGGTTTTTGCTACAGTCATTTTGTTAGTAGTGTTATTACAACTATGGGCGCATGCTAGTGAAAAAAAGAATAAGCAAAAATATCTCTATTCAAAAAAACTGGTTGCTCCTCCATGGGCAGATAAGGAAACCAAGCAATTGTTCCAGCAATTCAATCAGGCTTGGTCTATGGAGATTGAAAGAATAGTAAATGTTCGTATAAAAAAAGAAAAACGATCCTTGAAAGAAGATGAACTAAGGGAACGATGGTATGAACTCAAGAAATTTCTCTTTTTAGCTGGAATCTCGAAAGGACTTCCGATGTTTTCACAAAAGATAGATGTTATTTGGCACTTCTTTTTAGAAGAAGAAAAGCTGTATCGTGATTTCTGTTTAGCATTCATCGGGGAGCAAATTGAGCATCACCCCCATGAAACACCAAAAGATTTGCCAGATGAACGGGCTTGGTTTGATCTATTATATCTATCTTTTTTTAACATTACTTCTCGCTCCCATCGATGGGGTAAGTTTGTCCAACGAAAGAAAGCACATCAAAATTGGATTGAACGGTTAGTGAATGAGCCAAAAGCAATCGTTGATTTGTTTGGCAGACAAACTTCCAACGAAGCATCCCTTCATGCATTAACTGCTTTTGTGGAATTTGCCAGAAAACAAATACAACAAACTAGTCGTAAACAGGTAAAACGGAAGAAACGAGCAGATGGCTACTGGTATGGGGCTATAGTATTTTCTTCACAAAGCCACAATTTTGTTCATGAAAACAAGAAAATGAAGCAAGACGGTGCTTACGCTGGCGACTACGGTGGATTTGCAGATAGCTTTGACCAAAAAGAACAATGGAATGGGATTGTTACCGATGTCAATACTTATGAAGCGGGAACAAGCTCTAGCGTATCAGACAGTGGAGGTTCCGATTCTGGAAGTAGTTGTAGCTCGTGTAGTGGATGCTCTTCTTAAAGTAACAAATGACGCATCAAGCTTCAGCAATACGCTGCAACTTGATGCGTCTAATTTACTTATTAGGCTTGTTCCACCGTATGAATCGTCATACTATTTTTCAATGAATTGCCAATTGTACAAGCTCTTTCAACAGAAATAATCAGCTTCTTTTTATAATCAGCAGAGAAATGTTCTGGGAACGTAATCGACACGTCCATTTTCTCAAAACGCGTTGTATTATTCTCTCCTTTAGATGCCACTACTTCAATTGAAATATCCTTATCTTCCACTACAACATTGTCTCGCTCAAACATTTTTTGTAGTGAAATGGCCACGCATAACCCTAACGACGCCTCTAACAATTCTCGCGGAGATAACCCGTTTAGATTAGGCGCTAAACTTCCTTCTAGCTGTAATCCCGCCTCGTTATATATACTGTTTACCCCATTAATCTTATTAATAATAGTCAAAATAATTTCCTCCCTTGATTAGTATAAATGACAAGCTACTTTATGCTGTGGATGGATCTCCTTGTACTCAGGAACCACGCTCTTACAAATATCCATCGCAAACGGACATCTCGTATGGAACGTACAGCCCGATGGTGGATTTAAGGGCGATGGGATTTCACCACGCAACACAACCCGCTCCTTAACCTTCGTTCGATCCGTACTCGGTACTGCTGAAAACAGCGCCTGCGTATAAGGATGCAGCGGCGTAGCAAACAAGCTATCCGTTGGCGCCTCCTCCATAATATTGCCTAAATACATAACCCCAATGCGATCAGAGATATGACGTACAACACTAATATCATGGGTGATGAACAGATAAGTTAGCTTAAATTCTACTTGTAAATGCTTTAACAAATTAATAATCTGCGATTGAATCGACACATCTAACGCCGAAACTGGCTCATCACAAATAATAATTTTCGGATTGACAATTAGCGCACGTGCCAAGCCTAATCGCTGCCTTTGTCCTCCTGAAAACTCATGCGGAAAGCGGTAATAATGCTCCGGCTGTAAACCAACCTTCTGTAAAATATCAAATACACGCTGACGCCTCTGCTGCTTATCGCCACCGATTCCATGAATAATCATCGGCTCCTCCAACATTTGGCCAATCCGAATACGTGGATTTAACGAAGAATAAGGATCTTGGAAAACCATCTGCAAATCCTTACGAATTCCTCGTAGTTCTTTTTTCGATAAACTAAAAATATTCTGCCCTTGATACAATACTTGACCATCCGTAGCCTCAGTTAAGCCAAGGACAGTACGTCCTGTCGTACTTTTTCCACAACCTGATTCACCTACAAGCCCATAAGTCTCTCCTTCATACAGCTGAAAGGACACATCATTAACAGCTTTAACATAGTTTTTGACACCGCCTAAACGTCCCAACTGACTCATCACTGGAAAATACTTTTGGAGATTGTGCACATCAAGTAGTGGCTCTTTCGTTGCTAATTCATTATGACTCATGTACCACGCCCTCCAATTGATTGATTTTTTCATAATGCCAACATCTAACTTTATGATCCCCTTGGTACACCCGCAATGTCGGTTCTGCTTCCCTACACAAATCATCTGCAAATGGACAACGCGCCGCAAAACGACAGCCTTTTGGTACATTATTCAACGAAGGGACAGTTCCTTCAATGACATGTAAATCCTGTGTACGATTACCCTCCAATTGAGGGATCGACTTAATTAAGCCTTGTGTATAAGGATGTAACGGTTTCGTAAATAGACTCTCCGTGTCAATTTCCTCAACAATTTGCCCTAAGTACATGACCATGACTTTAGAACAAAGTTCAGCTACGACACCTAAATCATGCGTGATGAATAGCACACCCATGCCAAGCTCTTGATTGAGATGGATGATTAAATCTAAAATTTGCGCCTGAATCGTCACATCTAATGCTGTCGTTGGTTCATCAGCAATTAACAGCTTAGGCTGGCAAGACAACGCCATAGCAATCATGACACGCTGTTGCATACCGCCTGATAATTGATGTGGATATTCATTGACACGTTGCTCAGGCGATGGAATCCCCGTCAGTCGTAGCATATCAATCGCCTTCGCATAGGCTTCTTTTTTTGATATTTTTTGATGCAATAAAATCGCTTCTCTTATTTGATCACCAATTGTATACACTGGATTTAATGAACTGAGTGGATCTTGAAAAATCATTGAAATATCATTACCCCGAACCTTACGCATATTGGCTTTTGATAATTTCAATAAATTTTCCCCTTCGAAAAGGACTTCCCCCTCGTATTCGACTGTATTTCTTTCATCAAATAACCGCATGATTGATTGAGACATCACGCTTTTACCACAGCCAGATTCGCCCACCACACCGATAATTTCACCAGCATCCAAACGAAAGCTAATGCCATCAACTGCCGTGACACGCCCTCGATCCGTGTAAAAATGTGTTTTAATATTTTCTACCGCTAAAAGAGGCTGCTTCGCCATAGATGTACCTCCCTCCATCGAATAATCCTTATTTCTTATTCTTCTTAGATGTATGTGGATCGATGAAATCACGTAAGCCGTCCCCTAATAGATTCAAGCCTAAGACGGATAACACAATAATAGCCGCTGGGAATACAACCATCCACCATGCTTTAAAAATGACCAACTTACCCGCGAAGAGAATATTTCCCCAACTAGGCTCTGGAGCTGGAATCCCTGCCCCCAAGAAACTTAGTGCCGCCTCAGAAATAATCGCCTCTGCAAAAACAAACGTTGCTTGAACAACAAGCGGCGAAATCGTATTCGGTGCAATATGTCGCCAAATAATACGCATTGCACTCGCGCCTTGCGCATGCATGGCTTCAATATACGTTTGCTCTCGAATCGTCAGCGCCGAAGACCGCACAATCCGTGCAATGTTAGGCGTAAAAACAATGGATAACGCAATAATGACATTGGTTGAAGACGGACCAAGTGCCGCCATTAAAGCAATCGCCAATAAAATACCAGGGATCGACATTAAGCCATCACAGATTCGCATTAAAATATGATCCAACAAACGATAGTAACTTGCATATAAACCAATCATTAAACCGAATACAGAGGAAATCGCAGTAACCGCAAGTCCGACACCCATCGACACCTTGGCACCGTAGACAATACGCGTCAACAAATCTCGTCCGAATTCATCTGTCCCTAACCAATGCGCCGCACTAGGTGCTTGTAAACGCTCTGCGACTTTCATTTCATAAGGGTCATAGGTCATTAAATGAGGGCCAATCAATGCCATGAATGCAAAAACAACAAAAATAATGCCCCCGAAAACCATTAACTTATTCGTCAACAAACGTCTAATTACTAATTGACGCTGTTGCTTTTTTAATTTGGATGCAACTTGCTGAAAATCAGCAGTTTTATTGGCAACAGACATCTATATTCCCCCCACCTATTTCCTCTCCAATCGAACCCGCGGATCTACAATACCATATAACAAATCGATGATAAGATTGATGGTCACATAAATAAGCGAAACGAATAACACCACGCCTTGAATAACAGCAAAATCTCTACGCACAATAGAGTTAATAATCAGCTGACCTAAGCCAGGAATATTAAAAACTGTCTCCACAACAACTGCCCCCGTCACCAGTGTTCCAAAGGATTGACCAATAACCGTTAAAATCGGTAAAAACGCATTACGCAGCGCGTGCTTAAGTACAACTTTATATTCGTAAACACCTTTAGATCGAGCCGTCTTAATAAAATTCGCGTCTAGCACTTCTAACATAGACGCCCGTGTCATACGCGCCACAAGCGCAGCTTGGATGGCTCCTAAGGAAATAGCCGGTAAAATTAAGTACTGAAAATGCTCCCATAGCCCTTTACTCAAAGGCTTATAGCCCGCAACGGGTAGCCATTGTAAATAAACGCCAACAAATAACATCAGCAATAAGGCAAGTAAAAAGCTAGGCACAGCCATGCCAATTAATGACACGCCCATTAGTGATTGATCGACCGCTGTGCCTCTTCGATACGCCGCAAAAATCCCAATTGGAATCGCAATCACAAGTGCGACAATTTCAGCTAAAATAGCAAGCGAAGCCGTCGGACCCAAATGGCTCCAAATAGCTTCTGTAACCGACTCTTTCATAAAATAAGACTGTCCAAAATCTCCCTGTAGCACACCCGAAACCCACTGGATATACTGCTGATACAAAGGTAAATTAAGTCCCATTTGCTCGTTCAACTCTTCAATTTGTTCCTGGGTCGCTTCAATGCCTAAAATAGTAGCAGCTGGATCGCCCGGTGTTAAATGAACGATTAAAAAAATAGCAATAGACACGACAAAAAGAACGGGAATTAGCGACAAAACACGTTTTAATATGTAAATAATCAAGGCGAACCCCCTCACTGACCTTTTGATAAAAAACTGAATCCTCCATCACTAAAATAGCAATGGAGGAATCATCTTATTTAATCACTTTTGTATTCCAAAGAATCGGTGCTTCAAACACAGTAAAGCCTTCCAGTTCATTTGTCGAAGCGATTAGACTCTTATAATGTCCAATGACTGTCGAAGGTAAATATTCATATAAATACCCCTGAAGCTCATCCCACTTCGCTTGTGCTGCTTCTGGAGATTCTGCTGAGCGAATTGCAGTCAATAACTCTGTGATTTTTGCATCTTTCGTCCCTGCCCAGTCAGGTGTAACAGCTAATAACTGTGGTGGAGTCAACTGGTAGCCTGTACTCGCTACGAAAATATCCCATTTAGTAAAATCATTTTTTCGTTCAAGAAATGTTGGAAAATCAAAATTTTCTACTTTGACATTGACACCCATTTGACGCAGTTGCTCTTGAATGACAATCGTCGCCGTATACATTTCTCCGTAATCCTTCGTTGTCAGTAATGTAATTTCCTCACCGTTGTAGCCTGCATCTTGCAGTAATTGCTTCGCTTTTTCTACGTCACCTGCATTATAAATCCCTTCACCCGCATTTGTAGCCCACTGCGTTTGGTTTGGATTCATATATCCTGGATTGAGCGAGAAAAGATCTGCATCAGCATAGCTGGCCAATAGAATTTCATCCATTTTCAATCCAGTTGTAATGGCTTCACGAATTTTCACATCTGCCAATAAACCTTCATTCGTATTATAAAACGCAGTTAATGCACCACCATCATACGAACTGACTTGGACATCATCCGAACTATTCAACTGCTCATAACTTTCGAGTGGAATACTTTCCGCAATATCATATTGTCCTGTTTGAATACCTGCAATCCGAGTCGAATGATCTGTTACGAAATGATAGTGAACATCTTCAACAAAGGCTTCCTTCTTGCCTGAAAGACCACTTGCTTCAGCTTCCACTGCTTGATATTCCTCATTTTTCACAAGATGAATGTATTGGTCTTGTTTCCATTCTTCAAATTGGAATGGACCTGTTCCGATATACTCATTAACGCCTTCAGCACTCGCTGCCTCTACCATTGCAGCCGGCATAATCGCTGGGAATTGCGCTTTAGTCGCTAAAATAATTAACACATCCGACGTCGCACTTTCAAGTGTCAACACAACAGTCGTTGGATCTTGAACTGTAAATTCTGCATTTGTTAACAATGATTTAGCACGTGATGACGTCGTCACCCAACGATTCATAGAAGCGACAACATCCTCTGCCGTCATCTCTTCCCCATTATGGAATTTGACGCCTTCTCGTAGTTTGAACGTGTATGTCTTGCCGTCCTCACTCACATCTACTGATTCAGCAAGCATCGGAACTGGCTCATAATTAGCGTTTAACGTATACAATGTTTCAAATACATTGCCCGCAATATTGAGTGCCACTTGCGACACAGTCATCGATGGATCTAATGTAGGTGGCTGCGCAGTGACTGCAATATTCATTTCAGTTTTATAGTCTTTATTACCCACGTCACCTGGGCCTTCTGATTTTATATTATTGTCATCTTTATTGCCACAAGCCATCAATGCAATTGCCGCGACAAATAATGTTAATACTAGACCGATTTTCTTTGATTTCATTTGTTTCTCCTCCTAAATTATGCAATTTCATCGTTGCAGTATTGTAATTTTTTCACAAACCTTCTACTTTCTTTATTGGTAAATAAACCAATTCATACTGTACAGGTTTGTTTTATAAGATAAGAAGAATATTAACGTAATCAATATACGTTGTCAATCATTCGACTCACCGAAAAAAGAATAACTAGTCCGAAAGTTTATACAATAATTATAAATGAAAGACATTGCAAGAACAACTTTCCGATTCGTATCGAAAAACAAATTTTTTACGTTGGATGAAAGCAGATATTATAATTCATCATAAACAAAAAATCAGCCATTTGCTTACATGACTGATTCCACTCATCCTTTATATAAATAACAAGTAAAGTATATTTGCGCAGCCGCTCTTATATTTCAATAATGACAGGAAGAATCATCGGTCTTCTTTTTGTTCTCGAATATAACAGTGTTTCAACCGACTTTTTTATATGCTGCTTTAAATTAATTCTTTGGTTTGTACTGGCGCCTTGCAACTTGTTAATCGTTGTACTCACTAATTCATTGGCCTCTCGCAACAAGGCTTCCGAATCGCTACCGTATACGAAACCTCGAGAAATTGTATCTGGCTCAGAAATAAGCCGGCCATCCGTTTTATCCAGTATAATGACAATGACTAGCATCCCTTCCTCAGATAGCAGCTTTCGATCGCGTAATATGATGTTTCCAACATCTCCAATGCCCATGCCATCTACAAATATATTCCCCGATTGGACTTTCCTTGTTTGACGAGCAACCTGATTCGTAATATCAACGACATCTCCATTGTTAATAATGAATATATTTTCTCTTTGCACCCCAACGGATTCGGCTAATAAACGGTGTTGGTACAGCATTCTAAATTCGCCATGGATAGGAATAAAGTATTTTGGTTTCATGAGAGTCAGCATAAGCTTCAACTCTTCCTGACAGGCATGTCCTGATACATGCATACCTGTGACCGTTCCTGATCCATAAATTACTTTAGCTCCCAAAAGAAATAAATTATCGATGATGCGTGCCACACTTTTTTCGTTTCCTGGGATTGGTGTTGAGGCGAATATCACTGTATCTTCAGGCTGGACTTCTACCTCGCGAAAATTTGAACTCGACAAGCGAGACAGTGCTGCCATTGGTTCTCCCTGACTCCCCGTACAAAGAATCGCAACTTTCTCCGGCTCCATCCCCTTGATTTCATTCTTCTCGATTAACATCCCTTCAGGAATTTTTAAGTACCCTAGTTCTGATGCAACCGCGACAACATTCACCATACTGCGCCCAAGCAAGGCGAGTTTACGGTTTGTTTTTTGTGCTGCATCTACTACTTGCTGAACACGATGGACGTTCGAAGCAAAAGTCGAAATGAATACCTTACGACTTGCTTGCCGGAATGCTTCTTCAATATGTCCGCCAACAAGCCGTTCGGACGGATTAAAGCCCGGGCGCTCCGCATTCGTGCTTTCCGATAATAAAAGTAGCACACCATTATGACCGATTTCAGCCATTTTATAAATATCCGGATAATCATTATTCACCGGCGTTAAATCGAACTTAAAATCACCGGTATGAACGACTGCCCCCTCTGGTGTATGAAATACAACCCCTAGACAATCCGGGATGCTATGATTTGTTTTGAAAAATGTTAGTCTCACTGCGCCAAACTCCAGGTCTGACTCATCATTTACTAAAACTAGCTCAGTTGACCTAAGAAGACCATGCTCTTTTAAACGAAGCTGAATTAAACCTAGCGTTAATCGTGTTGCATATACCGGTATATTTAATTGTTTTAAAAAATAAGGGATACCTCCAATATGATCCTCATGTCCATGCGTAACAAGTAATGCACGAATCTTATCCTTATTTTGCTTCAAATACGAAATATCTTGGATAATCAAATCGATTCCCAATAGACTTTCATCAGGAAACTTAGAACCACAGTCGATGACAACGATATCGTCTTCATATTGTAATACATACATATTCTTACCGATTTCATTAATACCGCCTAATGCAAATACGGATAATTTATTGTCAGTTTTAGTCAACGGTAAAATCCTCCTACTTTGAAATAGTATTCAAAGTATGCCCGCAAAGTTTTTTTTATGAATGAATGTTTTTTAAAGAAGTCTGGGTACATTCAGCTGTCTCTTGTTCGAATAGAGTCTAAACTGATAAACGCAAAAAATCAGCCATACACATACATGACTGATTTTGCTGTTCCTTTATAATCGCCTCAATGGACCTCTTCACCTGCGATATTAATTAATGTAATGGGTTCTTTTCTTGATTTTGCTACCACTAAACCAATCACAAATCCAATAATACCGGTCACAATCCATCCAGCACCACTTTCAAATAATGGGATAAAACCAAAAGTGCTATTGATTGCTTCCGTCAAAATGTTTGCATCCTTTAACGCATCTAGGACGGCGATAATACCGACGCCAATGATCGTTCCAACATAAACCGATTGATGGCCGTTAAACAGGTTATTCGCGAATATCAGTACAATTAAAGCAATGGCTAACGGATAAAGTAAAAGTAAAATTGGAGACGCCATTGTTAAAATTGTAGTGAGTCCAAAGTTTGTAATGACTAACCCTAACGTAGCGAAAACAATCAACCATTTTTTATATGAAACACCAGGTACAATTCTTTCGAAATACTCCGCAACAGCTGCTAAGCATGCAACATTTGTTGTAATCCCCGTCAGCAAAATAACGGTTCCAATAATGTAAATACCAAATTGTCCGAACAGGACAATTGCACTTTGAGCTAATACTTCTCCCCCATTTTCCATATAACCAAGTGGATTGATGCTTGAAGCTCCTATCCATGCCATGGAAATCTGTAAGGCGACCAAACCAACAATAGTAATCATTCCAGCTTTAATGAATAATGTCGATACTTCCTTTTCTGACTTTATTCCCAAGGAACTAATGGATTTAATGAATATTCCCCCGAAAACAAAAGCTGCAAGAACATCCATCGTATAGTACCCTTGGGTAAATCCTTTGAGGAAGGCACCATTTATATAATCTCCTTGGGGTTCCCCAAAACTACCCATCGGTGTAATAATCGACTTAGCGACCAGTACGATTAATAGTACAATGAAAATCGGCGTGATAAGCTTCCCTAAACGATCCACAAACTTCGTTGTGTTCCATGATAGGAAAATCGTCAGGACCATAAATACCAATGAGAAAATAAAAAGATAGAGCCCGGTATTTGATTTGTCTTGTACTAATGGATTTACCGCAATTTCATAGACAACTGATGTCGTGCGAGGAACTACATAAATAGGTCCTAGCGTCAGGAATAACAAGATTGAAAATATAGTTGCAAATAGTGGATGTACCCTACTTGCAAGTTTTTCAACAGTTCCTCCTCCGCGCGTTAGCGCAATAATTGCAAGAAGAACCATCCCAACACCTGTTATTAAGAAGCCCCCCATCGCAATCCATGTATTCGTCCCTGCCTGTTGACCTAACATCGGCGCAAATATAACATTCCCGGCACCTAAGAACATTGCAAAAAGCATAAAGCCGATTGCGAATAATTGTGAAGTCGATACTTTTTTCTCCATGTGTATTCCCCCTCGTATTTACTGGATGATACCTTAACCCTGTTTTTTCTTGCTAACTCTTCCTAATAAGAATGCGCCAGCCCCAATACCAATGAGTGTATTAGTCTTTTTATTGAACATTTGCTTCGCAACAAGATTCAGGTTTTGTGGACGTTCTGCCAACCGACGCATGAAATAGCCATACCAATCGACACCAAACGGTACATATGTGCAGAAATGATATCCCTCGTTCGCAAGCTCAAGCTGCAAATCATTTCTAAAACCATACAGCATTTGGAATTCAAACTTGTCTCTTGATACATTATGTTCTTCCGCAAACTTTTTCACATGATTGATGACATTGTGGTCATGCGTTGCAATTGACGTGAATTTACCATTTAGCAAATGATAGTCAATCAATCGGATATAATTCTGATCAATGTCTTTTTTGTCTTGATATGCTAGGTTTTCGGGTTCTTTGTAAGCACCTTTAACGATTCGCATCCGATAGTCCTTATATTTTTGAAGATTTTCATCAGCTTCATAGAAATAGGCTTGAATGACGGTTCCAATATTATTATAATCCTTTGATAGCTCATCAATAATGTCAAAGGATGGTTGTAAGTGCCCATAATCCTCCATATCAAAATTGATGAATATGTTATAATCATTTGCTTTTGCAACAATCTCCTGTAGATTGCCCAAGCAGAACGCATAGTCAATATCTAAACCAAGCTGAGTAGGTTTCAAGGAGATATGCGCATCCAATCTATGTGCATGAATCGCCTCGATAACAGCTAATATCTGTGTTTTCGCCTCAATCGCCTCTTGCTTCTCGAACACAAACTCCCCAAGATTATCGATTGTCGCTGCAATCCCTTTTGCATTTAGCTGCTTAACGCTTTCAACCATTTGTTCAACGCTTGTGCCCGCTACAACTGATTGTGCGCCTAGTTTGAGTCCCCACCGTTTCGCCCCGCTATTTAGCACTTTATTTTGTGATAGTGCCATAAAAAAATCTCTCGTTAATCCCATATCAAATACCTCCATTTTTTAATTTCGGTTACTTATTTCAACAAAAATCCTTCTACATATGGGTCCGTTGCATCTAATGAGAATTGATGAATTCCCGTCATCCATGCGGAGCCCGTAATTTTAGGAATAATTGCATTAAAACCTTGGACCTGCGTATAATCGACGATTGTCCCTTTAAATCGGGAGCCAATAATACTTTCTTGGATAATTTCTTCACCTTTGCCAAGATCCAATGTTGCCAATTTCGCACATGTGCCTGTTCCGCAAGGCGATCTATCGATTTGTCCATCTCCAAAAACGACAGTATTTTTATAATGATTTTTTCCTACTTCTAAACTAAACTCCACAAGGTCAACTGTGTTAATCTCAGGTATTTCAGGGTGTTCGATTGTTAGCTGCTCATTCACAGCCTTCCTAATTGCGATACCAAGTGCCGCAATCCTATCTTGCTCCTCAATCGTCAAAAACAAATCAAATTGTTTGGCATCGACAATCGCGAAGAAGCTTCCTCCAAAGGCTATATCCATATATACCTGTCCTACGCCATCTACTAAAACGCTTACATTCTTTTTCAATAAAAATGCTGGTACGTTAATAAAGGATACTTCCTTCACCTTGTCATCTTCGTAGACGATATGACATTCAACAACCCCCGAAGGTGTATCCAGTAATATCGTATCTTGTTTCTCAATTAGCCCTTGATCAATTGCAATCGTTACAGCTGCAATCGTTCCGTGACCACACATATTCAGATAACCACCGCTATCCATAAATAATACACCAAGGCTACACTCCGGGTTGCATGGTTCCGTTAAAATAGCCCCAAACATATTTAAATGTCCTCTTGGTTCATGCATCAGTAGCTTTCGTATATGATCCATTTCAGATTGCATTCCTTTTTTCTTTTGCATCATGCTATTCCCATGGATTTCCGGGATGCCATCAATCACGATTCTGGCTGCTTCCCCCATTGTATGGGCATCAATCGTTCGAATCGTATTCTCTATCATCACCATAAAGTGTTAATACCTCCCAAGTACATAATTATTTGTTGCTTACTACTCTACTTGCAAGAAGCATGCCAACTTATAAAAGGAAGTGTAATCGCTCTATTGCAATCGTTTACATAATTCATTACAATAAAGACTGTTCATTAACTTTACAGTATTGTAAAGTGTAAAATTAACACTAACAACTATCCTCAGAAAGGATGTCGGTGGAAATGAAGAACATGCCCCTTGAACATTCACGCTATTATTTGAACACATTAATCGAAACAAGTTCTGATGCAATTGCCATTATTAACGTCTTGGGGGAAGTAGAATATTGGAATTCACAAGCTGAACAAACGTATGGGATACCACTTTCAGCTATTAAAACGAAGAAGATTAGTGCATTTTTTAAAAAGGAAGATTTAAAATTATTAGAGATACTGGAAACGAAAAAGCCTGTTTTTAATGTCTATCACCAGCCCAGACCGGATAAGCATGTACTCATAAGCTCATCGCCTATTTTTGATAGTGAAGAGAACTTAATCGGAGCCATTTCAATCGATCAAGATATCACAAACATTGTAAAATTAAATGAAAAGCTATCATTAACAACAACAGAATTACAAAAGGTCAAACAGCAGTATAATTTGCAGGAGCAAGTTGGGCCTTTCTCGGAAATTAAAGGACATAGCGGCACCATACAAGCAGCCAAGGAGTTAGCGCTTAAAGTTGCAAAAACGGATGCGACTGTGTTAATTCAAGGGGAAAGCGGTGTTGGTAAAGAACTCTTTGCACAAGGCGTACACGAAGCAAGCTTACGAAAAGATCAGCCTTTTATCCCCATCAATTGTGGTGCAATCCCTGAGGCTCTTTTCGAGAGTGAGTTCTTTGGTTATGAAAAAGGATCTTTTACAGGTGCCCATAAGGACGGAAAAGCGGGAAAAGTGGAAATGGCAGATGGCGGCACATTATTTTTAGACGAAATCGGGATGCTGCCCCTTGATATGCAAGTGAAATTACTTCGCGTATTGCAAGAGAAAGAAGTTTCTCGCATAGGCGGTCATGCATCCATAAAAGTGAATAGCCGAATTGTTGCAGCAACCAATAGCAATTTAGAAGATATGATTAAACAAGGACTATTTCGCGAAGATTTATATTACCGGTTAAATGTTGTAACTTTGAAAATCCCTTCACTTCGAGAGCGTATTGAGGATATTCCGATTTTAGTCAATAACTTCGTACAACAGTATTGTGCGAAATACCAAAAAGAGATACCCACTCTTCTAGCCAGTGCTATGGAGATGTTTACGAACTATCAGTGGCCGGGCAATATTCGAGAACTACGAAATGTTGTAGAACGAATGATTATTATTATTGATAATTCGACAATCCATGCAGAAGATATTATGAATATATTCCCTGCCACAAACAACAATCACATAGGTAAAGAAGGTCTAGCCCAAGAAAAAGCGCAATTAGAAAGCGCCCGTATCAAAGAAATACTTATTGAAACCTACGGAAATAAAAGTGCCGCAGCAAAAAAACTCGGGATATCAAGGGTTAGTCTTTATAATAAAATAAAGCAATATAATATTGATGTTTGAACAAGATAATTCCCAACACAAACAAACAGATTGGACAACCAAAATAGGTTGCTCAATCTGTTTGTAAAAAAACTTAATGCGCAAGACTAGATTCCATCTTGTGATAAATAAGATAACACCCGAGAAAGTACTTCAGCCCGGAGCTTCACCTGTTCTGGGTATTGATAGAAAAACAAGATTTTCTGCTCCCATATCTCTTCCCCCTCCGGCTTCGGGGATAAAATGAAATAAGGCCACACTTCAGCAATATCCTCATCAGGACTTGTTACTGCATAATCCGTTACGAATTGATCTTCGTAATCCTCATAAAATACTGCCGCCTCTTCTTCGTCATTCACAATATCCCGCTCATACCAATCATCAATAATGTCCGTCCAAAACGCTAGATAAAACTGGTGCAAATACGAATTTTCCTTCATACAACCCATACCGTCCACAAAATAATAGTTACAAGCAGCCAGAGCCGTTTCATGTATCGCATCATCTTCATACGCAAACAACACGTCCTCATTCATATCCATTTGGTCCTTTTGCAATGTCAGTAAATGAGCATACTCATGCAACAGTGTCGTTTTAAGTATAAACGATTCATCCGCATCCATAACGTCCACGCCAAGTAGCCATCTGCTGACATCTTCGTCATCCGGCTCCACCTGAGCAAGCGTTTCCTCATTACCATCCGTAAATATATTGAAACCTGTTAACATCTCACGTTCTTTTTCAGGGATGATATATGTGAACATATTCCAAATATGGACATGCGCCTTAACATCATCACGATACGACTCAAACTGCGCATCGACATCAACAAATTGCGGGTTTACCAAAGCTCCTTCAACTATTCGATACCTCGCCAATACCTGTTCGTCGTATGTATCCCCATCCCCAGAAAATTCGTAGTCCGTCAATAAATCACCAAACCGTTCGTATATTTCATCGGCTAATTGATCACCCAAAATAGCGCAATCCTCCACCGTTTCACAAGATTCTGGCGGGTAACATATATCCTCACTATCATTGTAGATATCAAATGGCTCGCAAACAAAATCATTCATTGGTGAATTATGCTGCACGTTATCAAACGCAGACACCAATACCTCTTGATCCGCATCATTCAGATACTCTTCAGCCTCTTCCTCCCAAAAAGAAGAACAGCCAACAGTCATTAGAGACATACCTATACACATACCAACTAAGCTGATAAATCGCAGTGTTTTGTTCAATCACTTAATCCCCTATTCAATTTTTCTTTACCTCGCATGAATCGATCAATCCTCATATTCCTTTAATTTCTCTTTAAACGCTGCCGTCAAAACTCCTTTATTGTCAAAAATAAAGGCATTCGTCGAGCCCATCGAATATAGGTTACTGTCTTCTTGATTCAATAAAAACAGTATACCTTTTTCAATAAGCGGTACATATTTCTCCGGTCGCTCATTCATCGTGTTCCACGCCCGTACCATGCGTTCCAAATCCTCTCCAAGTAAAGCGGATTCTAGCTCTTCTTCTGCTAAAGGAATGGAAAATACTGCATACTCATCCGTGTATGTAGCGGACAAACAACGTTCTAAAAACTGTTCAAAGCTTTCAGCGAGCTGCCCGATATCTCTATGGACCACAACTGGCTCTGAATCTTCATGAAATTGCAATGCTACATTGTGATTAAGCCATACAAAATCACCCTCCCGCACTAGCTGATTAGCACCAAATAGCGGTCCAATTTCCACTACTTTCTCAGTTGCTACAATCAAGCTATGCGTCAACTGCCCCCCATTTTGTTCGGCGAGCAATTGCCTATATGCGGTAGGAAACTTTACCTGTAATCCTTGCTCTCTCTTGGATAGCGCTTCTTCTGTAGCCCCTAAAGTCGATTCCTCATCCTGCCAGACAGGTAAGCTATTTGCCTTGTAATAGTACTCGATGATAACATCCTCCGCGACAACCATCCAACGCGTCATTGGACAATCCAAAAGTAGGCTAAACACTGTACCTTCATCATGAATATCGACCTCTTCATATAGCCACCATTGTGCCTCCATAAGCGGCAACTCGCTAGATTCCTCCTTCACCTTTTTAAAAGTTACCACAATACAGCTCGCATTATTAAAAGAACCCGAGCTATCTATTGTCAAACGAATCTCATCATCTTTACGAGCAATATGTAGAATACGAGAATCATGCAGCCTCGCATCCTTCAATGTCACAAAGTTTTTGGGAATCTGATCACAAATCGACTCAAAATGGTCATGTGCTTGCTCAAATACCTCCCTATAATTTTGCTCCATTTCATGTAAATAGATGAGAAGCTTTTCCTGTACCGATTTCGGCAAATACGGCTGATTGATTGACCCATCTTCAATGAATGGATGGAACTCCTTTGGCAGTACTTTTAGCAACCGGCCTTTCTCTTGCTCCAATCTATCACGCAAATAAACATGAACATCATCGCCATCCTCTTCAAAACCTCGAATAAAATCCCTCCATTCCTCTTCTGATTCCGGCACTGTCAATGCATGCGCATCCTGCATTTGCTCGTACCAAGCCTTTGTGAAAAATGCCAATTCAAAAAGCCCCCTCTCCTAAAATCAGTACCTAGTCCTCAGACAATTGATAGTTCTACTATAATCAAACATCGACACTCTTTCAATATTCAAAACATCAGTCGTTATTCTAGCAAATCATTTCAAAATCCCCTTATCCAGTAAAATGGATAAGGGGATAAGGTTTTATTGGATGGTTTCCAAAAGTCGATAAGCTTCTTCAACTGTCGTTACAGCTAATAAATTCTCTTTAAATTCTTCATCCATCAAGCGGCGAGATAGCATTTGCAAGATTTTCAAATGCTCGTCACCAGCACTTTCTTCCGGGACTGCAATCATAAAGATTAATTTGGCTGCTGTTCCATCTAAACTGTTCCAATCCACACCAGCACGTTGAAGTCCGAAAACGACTGCTGGCCGCTTCACCGCAGCAGATTTACCATGTGGAATCGCAATATTTGCACCAATTCCTGTTGTACTTTGTGCTTCTCGCTTAAATATTGCCTCTTTAAATGCTTCTTTTGACTCGAGCACACCAGCTGCATCTAATTTGGCAATCATTTCATCAATAACATCATCGCGGGTTGAACTGCGTAAGTTGACATCTATTAATTGTTCATTTGTAATATCTGTTAATGAACGAATTTCCTTGCCCGCTTGTTCAGGCGCCGCCTGCTGATCATCGACATCAGTCGAAGCAGGCACACCAGCCATCGCCGGCTCCAGCTGAACATCTTTCTTTAAGAGGTTAACCATAAGCGCTGTGACAAGTACACCGACAATCGCCGCGATGAAGAACATCAATACATTATCAACAGCACCAAGAGCAGCTACAATCGGGCCACCATGCGCAACCCGATCACCTACGTTACCAATCATCGCAATGACGGAACCGACCATCGAACCGACCATAATACTTGGAATAACCCGAAGTGGATCTTGTGCCGCAAAAGGAATGGCTCCTTCAGTTATCCCAAACAAGCCCATCGTAAAGGATGCTTTCCCCGTTTCCAATTCTGTTTCACTATATTTCTTCTTATTCAAAAACGTGGCAAGTCCCATTCCGATTGGCGGGATACAAATGGCAACCGCGATAGGTCCCATAATCTCATAGTTTCCTTCGACAATCATAGCTGAACCAAATAGAAAGGCAACTTTGTTGAAGGGTCCTCCCATATCAAATGAAATCATCGCGCCAAGGATAAGTGCTAATAGGATGGAACTTGTTCCCTGCATACCCGCCAACCAAGTCGTTAGTGCTTCAAATATACTTGAAACAGGTGCACCGATAAAGTAAATAAAGAGCAAGCCAACAATAAGTGTTGCAAAAATCGGTATAATAATAATTGGCATAATCGGTTGAAGTGCTTTTGGTACTTTTATCTTTTTAATAGCGAGTGCAACATAGCCTGCAAGGAATCCAGCGATAATTCCGCCGATGAATCCAGCTCCCGCTTCACTTCCATAAAAACTTCCATTTGCTGCAATAAATCCACCAATCATTCCTGGTGCTAGCCCTGGTCTATCTGCAATACTCACTGCGATAAAGCCAGCTAAAATAGGAATCATGAACATAAAGGACGCGCCACCAAGACTTTCAATCGTCTTCCAAATCGAATCTTCTGGAATCACGATGCCACTAGGTGTTTTTTCTCCCCCTAGTGTTAAGGCTAAGGCAATTAATAGACCACCAACGACAATAAATGGAATCATATACGATACACCATTCATTAAATGACGGTAAATTGGATTTTGTTTAGATGCGCGGTCTTTTTTCGTATCTGCAAGTGAACGTTGACCAGGTTTATAGACAGGTACATCACCCGTTTTAAATTGATTGATTAGCTCTTCAGGACGGCGGATGCCATCTTGAACACCTGTCACAATGATTCTTTTCCCTGCGAATCGATCTTTATCAACGTTTTTATCAGCAGCAATAATAATGCCATCTGCTTCTTCAATATCACGATCTGTCAATGCATTTTCAACGCCTGTTGAACCCTGTGTCTCAACTTTCATATCAATACCAAGCTTATTTCCTGCTTTTTGCAAATTCTCTGCAGCCATGTACGTGTGCGCAATTCCAACTGGGCAAGCAGTTACTGCTAAAATTTTCATTTGATACGGCCTCCTTTAGTTTAGTATAAATCGACTACCTTTATCCTATCCCCTAAAGAGTACGTATATATTTATACTTTTACCGCAACTTCCGGTAATAAGTTGTTATTGCCTTAATTCATTCAAAATTTCTTGTTTTGTTGTCTGTTTTGATAGTTTTTTGACGAATTCTGTTTGTTCACTTAGCAATGACAGTTCGTTAAAAAGCTTTTTTATGACTTCTGGGTCTTCATTCACAACAGCAAGTAGAAATACAAGTGATACATATTCAGTTCCCCATTCAATCGGCCTTTTCAAAACAGCTACAGCAATGCTTGACTGAAGAATACCTGGCGGGTTACCGTGTGGAATGGCAATCGATGAGCCTATTGAAGTTGCGGAGGCTCTTTCTCGTAAAATGGCACTGTGAATATACTCTTTTTTAACAAGACCATGATCATATAAAGAATTCGCCAACATCTCTACAACTTCATAACGATGTTCAAGATCCACTTGCACATGAATAGCATCCTCAACGATAAAATGTTGCAAAGTCGCATACTGATGTTGATCCTGCTCCACCGCACCATTATTTTCGACAAAATCATGTAGACGTTCTTGATCCTCTAGATCAAATAAAGCCGAGATCACAATATGGAAAATGGATACTTCCGGTAGGGGCATCGTCGAAATAATTAAGTCAAAGTCATCTACCTTATGTTTACTAATATCTGCTCTACTCATACAATGTTCAATTTGTAAACCAGGAATCTGACGCTCAATTCGGGATCTCAGTAAATGAGACATACCAATCCCATGATGACAAACAATGATTGCACGCTTTTTTCGTGGAGTTCGCTGCTTTCTACGCTCTACTGACGCTTGAAAATGAAGGGCAATATAAGCTGCCTCATCTTCAGGCAGTATCCCAGAAAACGCAAAACCAGCGTTTCCAAGTGTAAAAATGACCATACTGAACATATAAGGATACATATTTTTAATTTCTGTCAGCAAGGGATTTTTTATCGGCAACTGATACGAAATTCGATTTAAAGCCGGTTGAAGATGAACTGAAAGCCCTTGAAACAAGGTAATATCAGTGGTGAAATCGATTTTTGTTAACCGTGTCATTTCAGTAATGAGTTCGTTGACTAACCTGTCAAGCATCGGATTTTCCACTTCGTCAATCGCCAGTCTTTTTCCGCTCATTAAATGCCATGCTAAATAGATGACTTCACTATCTGGGATTCCTACCGAAAAGAAAGGTTCGATTTTCTTCTTCAATTCTTGCGCTAATTGGTATTCAATTTGCTCTGTGATTTGTTGGCTATCCGGCGGAATGATAATGGGATTTTTTTGTTTAATTCGCTTGATCATAATTAAAATATGGATGATTAAGCGATCAAATGTTTCGTCTGTAAACGAAAACCCACCACTATATAATATAGACTTCACAAAGTTCACTTCATACGCTGGAAACAAACGCGTAATGGAATTGTGTTCATGCTTATGCGTAGGGGCAAGCTGTGATAAATGCGCCATCGCACTCCTTTTCCTAGCTTCCTCCCCATCAAGAAAAATCCCGACTTTCTGCTTAGAATGAAGACAAATGCCAAATGGCTGCAGCCAATCTGCGATGTAGTCAAGATCCTTCTTAACAGTTGTTTTATTCGTAAAATGCTGGTCTGCAAAATCTTGAAGCGTCAGTGGATGATTGCTCGTCAGCAGTTGATAAGCTATATCAAAAACGCGTTCATCCGTTGGTTTTTCACGATTGCTCTGCAACAACCGGACTAAGTGCTGCCGCTCCTCCTCTGGACCAAGTAGAAAAATACCACATCCAGGTTTACGCTCTAGACTAATGCTAGAATGCTCTATACAAAAGATCGCAGCCGTTTTTAAATCATTCCGAATCGTTTTTTCCGAACAACCTAGTTGTTCGGCCAATTGGTCTATTAATGTATATTTTTCCTTTGTCGTTAACAAGATGTTCAATAATTCAACCTGACGTATATTCATCAATCACGCCTCCTTTTGTTCGAACAACCTATATGCTTTATAGCCATTTTCGAAACATCAGTAAAAACTCCTACCATTTTATGAGTAGAAGTTTTACATTTGACTATCTTCAATTATAACAAACTAGATGAAGTTCATTCGCTCAAGCTATTAATTATGACTGCTGAATTATTCATGCGCTACCATCATTTCTAAATTTCCTGCCATCTCATAACTCGTAATCGTTGCTGGCAGCAGAAAGTTATCCCCTTTTTCAAGTGGGAATGAACGGCCATCGACAGTAATCTCCCCTGTTCCATTCACAACACTGACCAACAAGTAATCCGCTTGTAAAGGCGTCGCAACCTTGCCCTCCAACTTCCAATCGTAAACTGTAAAATACTGTTCTTTCACTAATCGAGTAGTAACTAAGTCCCCAACAGTCTGTTCCACTTTTTCAGGTGCTTCTGAAGTATGCGGATAATTCGTTACCTCAATCGCAGACTCAATATGAAGTTCACGTGTTTGTCCTGCATCATCCTTGCGATCATAATCATAAACACGGTATGTAATATCCGAACTTTGTTGGATTTCCAAAATGACAATCCCCTTGCCAATTGCATGAATCGTACCACTCGGCACATAATAAAAATCGCCTTTTTTCACGGGAACACTCATAAGTAAGTCATCCCATTGTCCAGCGTCTACCCGGCGTTTAAAGTCTTCTTGCGTTTTTGCACGGTGACCGAAAATAATCTCACTATCCGGCTCACAATCAAGCACATACCAGCATTCCGTCTTGCCGTATGGCTCGCCTTCGACTTGCTGTGCATAGGCATCATTTGGATGGACTTGCACCGACAAATTATCATTAGCATCCAATATTTTTACTAACAACGGAAAGTCACCCTCCGTCTTTTCTTTACCAAATAATGATGGGTGCTCAGACCAAGCCTGTGCTAAACTTTGCCCCTGCAACGGGCCGTTTTTAATCGTAGATGGACCATTCTTATGAGCCGAAATCACCCATGCCTCACCTGTTAGATCATTAGGAATCGAATAACCAAATAACGTCTTGAGTTTATCGCCCCCCCAAATTCGTTCTTGAAAGACTGGTGTTAAAAAAATTGGTTCTTGATACATATTGATTTCCCCCATTTTCTGCTTCGTTCTTTATTATTAAATACAGTGTACTATTCTGATTATACCTGCATTCGAATTGAATTCAACTTACTCGATAGACAAGTTCCTACGCAAAAAAGTTGATGGCCCCGTCCATCAACTTTACACTATAATGCTATTTTCCTAGGATACGCATAACACTTTTTTAGCCATTCAGCAGATTCCTCGAATAATTCATGTTCAAATTGGTAACTTGAAAACGTATGATCCGCACCTTTAATATAATGCGTATTGACCTGTTCAGAAATAGGTCTTTGTTGCAATGCTGCGAAATAACGGGCGGTATGTTCTTTTGGTACATCCTCATCCTCTTGCGCATGAATAATCAATGCCGCTTCTCGGTACGAGCGAATCGCTTCGAAGGGATGATGATTTTTCAAATCTGTTAAAAACGTCTGACTTACATGGAATCCTTGATAATCAACGACTCCATGCGTTGCCGCGGTTTCCACAGCGTGCGCTCCTATAATTTCTGTGATATCTTCATATGGCTTGCCCACAGACGACCACAAAATAAGTTTACGAACGCGACGATCTTTGGCTGCTGTTAACGAAGCCACCGCACCACCAAGACTATGACCTATTACAATAATATTATTTGCATCCACCTGCGGTAATTTGGAAACAACATTTAGCACCGCCTGCACTTCACGTAACTGCTTCGTTACCGTCACATCCGCATAGTCACCATCACTTTCCCCACAACCACTAAAATCAAAACGAAATACTGCATAGCCCTTGTCCGTAAAATAACGTGCCGCCTTCACAAATAGCCGATGTTCGCCCACTTTACTGCCGATAAATCCGTGGACTAATACAATAAGCGGAACCTTCCTCTGTCCTACTCTCTCTGGTAGATGAAGCACGCCTGAAAGATTTGCTTGACCCGCATGAACTACAATCGATTGGCTTGTCATGGTAAACATCCTTTCTATATTTTAATCACAATAATTCATATCCATTTACTAGGTATTATACATCCGAAGTTTTTATAAGTCAATCACCACAAAAAAGCTACACCACCTACTCACCTTGACTGATTTACTTTTAATCTACTCCATACAATTCAAACTAAGTTTAAATTTTGACTATTAACGTACTTCCTTTACCGAATCTTAACTCTAAATTGTTATAGTAGAGAGCAACTAAAATGACACAGAGAGGTGAGAAGTGTTTATGAAAAAAACTACTGTTTACATCATTTCAATACTACTCTTTCTTATAGGCGGTTGTGCATCATCATCGACAGGGAATGACGAATCTGAAAAAGCAGCTGCAGAACCAGCAAACAAGCAAAACGAAGAAGTAACATCCAATGACACTGAGATTGATGTAGTTCAAGAAGAGAAAGGTGACACAGTTCTAAAAGATATTTCACTCCATACAACATTACCAGATGCGTTTCCGACAGATTTTCCGGTCCCTACGGGTGTAGAACTATTTATCATCGAAAATGAAACGGATACTGGCATGATGTATATTATGAACTATGGAATCGAAGGTGAAGTGATTGATTATTATAACCAATACAGACAATACATCGAACAGGCTGGATATACAGATATTATAGACGCTAGCAATGGAAACGCAGATCCAGAAACCAGCCTTGAGAATATTAGTGCTGAACTAGGCGGCAATCGCTTGACAGTGGGAATAATGGTTTCGGGAACGGGGAAATATGATGATGGAACCATCAAAGTGTCAATTATGTACAGTACAGCAAGTCGTTAATTATTAATGTCAAAAAAGACCTCTGCTATGGTTTGCAAAGGCCTTGGTTGCACGAAAATCCAATTTTTTAGGGATACCCCTCAACAATAATATTATAACTACCCAAAAACACCCTTTTATATAAAAAAATTGTAAAGCAGGTGTTTTTTAATAGATAATTTACCACGCCTGTTGATTAACCAAAAAATAACTTAATCAAACACTATGCGCGCTGTGTACAGTTCTTTTGGTTCACTGTGAATTGGATGACTTCTATACCATTACCGGGCTGTTTTCGGTAATGGTATGGTGGTCCGCTCTCCAAAAACACTTATACACAAAGTGCTAATGCTTTTGGGGAAGAAAGAATAGCTGGCTTTTTACTTGGATAAAAGCCGCCACGAAGAACGGCTTTTGCAAACAAAGGCGAAGCGTCGAGAGTAGTTGGATAGATGAGGCTTTTACCATGGTCATTCCTGCTGTTATTTTAGGAAGTGTCACATTCTTATAAAACTCGTTAAAAGTAAAGTGGGAGCACCTTATACAACGTACAAGAGTGCCCGAAATTGTATCTTCGGGCACTTACAGTCCCTATAGAAAGTCATCTATTCTTTTCTTTCCAAGCAACTATATTTTTCACTTAAACGTTGTAGGTACGCGACAGGCAAGTATTCGCAATAAGATGACTGAAAAAGGTTTGTCTAGAAATGACGAAGTCATTTCTAGACAAACCTACTTCTACGGTAATCATGTCGTGAATAGTTAGCCGAAAGCGAACCGGAAATGCACCAGTGAAAATGGAGGTTTTCAAGCCTTTTTCACCGGTATATTATGCAAGTAAATGGTTAATCAACAGACGTGATAATTTACATATACCTCAAATAATGAACCTCTACTCTAAAAATCAAACAATTTATCTGTTTTTGTAGCAAAGGTTTCACTTTTCCATTGTAGTCCTCAAGTGATTTACAATTGTAATCTTCATACAAGGAAGCTGTATAACGGCAAGTAACCTCAAAAGTTTGTGAACCACCAGCTACGGAATGTCGCTCAGCTATTTCAATTATCTCCATATGTACATGTTTATTCTTCACATAAGTAGTTAGTGTAGTAGGTACTCTATTATTTGATAAAAAAGATAGTATACCTTGTGCATAAATCATTGCAGTTCTCTCCCTATAGACACGAATTAGGCTAGATTAACGCCTCATTTATGCATATAGTATAGCATAAGCCATTGCTTGGAAGAGTCACCAGCTATCATCGAACATTCAATAGATAGCTGGTGTTTTTATTCCCCATGGCTTCCTCACTCAAAAATAATTTCCCAGTAAAGTGTCGCACATGTAGTCCCATATATATCGATAAAATAAATCAAATCTCCCTTACCACTTTGATATCCATCTGTATAGCTATACTTTGTGGAATGAACCGTATCATAATCTCCCAAAATCGGGTCACTCTGAACATCGAATCCCACTGTTCTCATATCCTCTTCCACTCTAGCAATCGTTTCCTCCAATTGCGTATCGAAACAAAACACCCCTTCCCAAGGGCCTTCACGCATAACTTGCACCAGCACCCAGTCCTGCGGAACAGGTATCATTAGTCCATTTGGTGGATCAATTTCAGTGTAGCCCGCTTGCTGTAAACGCTCATCAAAGGTCTGAAATGGATCTGCTTCATTTTCATGACCATCACTCATTTCGCTTACTTCTACACCAAAATCATCGCCCTCGTCATTAATCACTTTACTTACTTCTTTATCTTTCTCGTTGACCTCTTCACTCGTTTCAACTGCTGATTCTAATTCTGTTTCCGCAAGCTGTTCATCCAATAATTTACTCCCTCTCCCTAAAACCTCTTCCACCTCTCCATTACACCCCGTCAGTAAAATGATTCCTAACCCTACGATAATTAGCACCAGCTTGGTCTTCATCATCACTACCTCCCAAATCAGATCGGCAGTTTACCCTAATCTGATTATCATAATAAAACCAGAAACGAACATGCCCAAAATCCCAAGCCAGGCCTTTATCCTAATTTACACTACAAACTATGCTGCGTTCCTACTTTTCTCTACTAGATTTTTAAACTTCGATGACACACCAACGAGCTGCTGCTGTAAATCCATTGCTGGCTCCAAATGTCGAATACTGATTTGATACGAACGAATCATAGCAATTGTAATAATCGGATCCACAAGTGCACGTTTTAAAACCGTCGTGATGACATAGGCAGCTATCAATGCCAAAGCACCAAATAAAAAACCTGAATCAGGTGTATTCGTCGTTATCAGTTTCGAAATAAACATCAAAGGAAATGCAAACATCAAAAATACTACAATATTAAACAGATAAATAAGTACTACAGATCCTACCGCTGTTTTTAAAATCCCTTTCCAACTTTGTGCATACAGAACAACACCATCTGCTGCCGACTTCCAAACTGACTCGTTCCGCCCTTCACTTTTTCTTACAAAAATATAACTGACAATAGCTTCATCAATATAATTTAAACCGACCGACATAACCGCATTAATAATCCCAACAATATTTTTATACCCAGGAATGAAACTAAAGGCGTTCCCTACACGCATAACCCATCTTTGAATTTGCCTAACAGCCGCACTCACCATATTATCCAATACAAAGGCAACATTCGCTGTTCCAAAATGGTTCATCACCTGCTCCTTCCCATAAGCAACCTGCCCTTTTCCTTCTGGTATGCTCCCTGCACGTAAAAGTTCGACAACAACAGACACATGCCCGATCTTCACAATGTAGAGCACATACCTCTCTACAAACCTTAAACCGCCGTAAACAACTCCAAAAGCCAATAACATCACAATAACAAACGCACCTGAACTATCACCAAATAGCTTTACTACTACAAAACCAACGCCAACCATAATACCAAGAAAAAATAGTGCGGCTAATCCAAATGCACCATACACCAAAATCCGCACCATAAAAAAAGGCAATGTCTTTATAAATAACTTCATAACAGATAACTCCATGCTCTCACACCTCTCTCCTCATCGCTAAAAGCGTCATTGATGTAACTGTTTTTCAGCTATCTCACCGATAATCGGTAACTTAAACTTTTCGCCTTGATACGCCTTCCACATCAAAAATAACCATAAAACAAACACAATCGGACTTAATAACAAGGATAAAATCCAACCAATAATAGGAATGAACGAAAGAATGATTGATAAAATAAAAAAGGTAATGGATGTAATGATTGATTGCCATGCATGAAACCGAACAAAGTGATTTTCTTTTTCAGTGATCAAAAAAACAATGCCCGTAATCGCCCCAGCTACATAACAAAGTGCCCCGGCAAGATTTTCCGCCAATCCAGACGCCTCGTTTACAGGAGTCCCTTTTTCCCGGCCAACATTTCCACCATCTTCCTCTTTGAAAATAGTTTGTTTTTTAGAATTCGGATCCGACATACTACTTCCTCCCTCACAATATTTTATTACTATCAGAGTATTACACCAACGTTAAATTAGAGTAAAATGGAAGTAAAATTCAGATAAAGATTCTTTCACTGACATAACAAAAAGATTCCTGTAACCACTACGAATAAAAACGTGTGGTTACGGGAATCTTTTTGAAGTTTCGCTCAAATTATTCTATCCATTTCTTTCGATTGGAAGCGTAATATAAAACGTGCTTCCTATATTTTCTTCACTTTCTGCCCATACTTTCCCATGATGCTTTTGAATAATCTCTTTCACAATCGCTAATCCAATCCCTGTTCCTGTTTGCTTTTTTTCAGGAGCCTCCGGCAGTTGCTGGTAAAAACGATCAAAAATATAAGGAAGCATTTTCTCGCTTATACCACTACCGTTATCATGGATACCAATAATAACAGCATCTTTTTCATCACTTAAGGTAATTGTCAATTGAATAATTCCTGTATCCAAAGTCGTATGCTTCACTGCATTAGAAAGGATATTTGTAAATACCTGCTCCATCCGTTCTCTATCAATCGAACAAGTAAATGAATTCAAAGGCAACTGAAAAGGCTCTATTTTGACATTTCGCCTATAGGCTTGAACATCAAATGTAAATTTTTGCTGTACACTTTCTAACCATGCCAACAAATCGACAGGTTGAAAGTTTAAACTAGTTCGTCCTGATTCGAGATGCGATAAATCTGCTAAGTCATCAATTAATCGATTTAATACTTTAATTTTATCCTCGACTAATTTACTGTAATATTCATCTTCACTAGTAATTAATCCGGCTTGTAATGCTTGAATATAACTATGAAGTAGCATCACAGGTGTCCCTAATTCATGTGCTATATTCGCTAATAGATTACGCCTGGATTCCGTTATTGCTACCAGTGATTGATGTTTATCCGTTAAATGCGCATTGACTACTTCAAGTTTTTTTGTTCGTTCCTTCACTTTTGCTTCCAATTGGACATTCAATGTTGCTAATTCATCGTTCATCGACTTTAATTGTGCTAATGTTCTCACACGCGACAATAACTCTTCTTTATCACAAGGTGTTGTCACGTAATCATTTGCACCTACTTCAAATGCTGTTATTTTATCATGCACTTGACTTTTGGCCGTCAACATTAAAATTGGTAACTCTAACAAAGAATAGGTTTGTCTCAATCGTTCACAGACTTCATATCCTGACATATGCGGCATCATAATATCGAGAATGACTAAGTCAAAAGAATGCTTTTCAACTAGTTGTAAAACCTCTTCTCCACTTGTCGCTTTCACGATGTCCATTCCTTCCAACATGAGCTGATTCATTAACACTTGTAAATTGACCAACTCATCATCTGCTATTAGTACTTTAATAGATTGCCGATTGAGCGTAATTGTTGGCACAGTTAACGTAGGCTCAGCACCTTTAAATGGCTTTAACGATACGATAGTCCCCTCCAATTCAGGCTGTTGGAAATAACCCGATTGCAGCGTAAAACTAAACACCGCCCCCTTGCCTACCTCCGACTGCACAATGATATCACCCCCGTGTAAGTTAATGAGTCTTTTCGTTACACTCAGGCCGATTCCTGCACCGGCGGTAAATTCACTGAAGATAGTAGAATTACCTTGCTGAAACGGTTCGAAAATATGATTGTGAAATTCTGGATCAATTCCTTTTCCTGTATCAGCTACATAAACTTTGATGAAATCATTCTCGACAGATTCTGCTGTTACAACCACTTCACCAACCTCAGTATAAGTAATCGCATTGCCTACTAAGTTATACATAATCTGCTGGAGACGACCAGGATCTGCTAATACAACCGGTAACTTGGGTGAAATGCGATTGACCAGACGTACTTGTTTCTCCTTTAGTAAAGGTTGACAAATCGTAAAAACTACTTTTACTAAGTCATATAAATTCACTTGCTTCAATTCAATAGATAACGTGTTATGTTTCAATTTAGAAAGATCAAGAATATCGTTCACCAAATGGGACAGCCGCCTACCACTCATAATAATCATATCCAGCTGGTTTCTCATCCCACCGGACACCTTTCCTGCCACACCATCCTGCAGTGACTCGGCAATTCCAACCATGCCATATAGCGGCGTGCGCAATTCATGTGATATGATGGCCAAAAATTCATCTTTTAATTCATCTGTTTTGCGCAAGCTTTCGATAGCCAATTCCTGACTTTCTCTCGCAACTCTCTCCGCCTTTTCCTTCTCTTTCCTCATAATATTAATTTTATCTGCCAGTGCCAAAGACAATAACACAACTTCAATTGACAGTGCCCCTTGTCCCGCATACTCTGTAAATATTGAATAAGGAATAACGATTGCCCGCTCTAAAATCGTTATAAAAGTACCTGTTAAAAAAACAAGCCAGCCTATAACAAAAAAGCGCGCCGCACGCACTCCCCTAAACAAGCTGATAAAACCAATGATTACGACGGATGTAAACGTACTAAATGTACTCAAAAACATGATGTTTTGTGCAATATAATGCGAAATAAACAAAAATAATACCGTTGTCATACTCAATCCTATTAACATCATCGAAATTACTTTAAAGAATGGTACATAGCGATCTGTATCCAAAAATTCTCTAGTAAATAGGACAATGAAAATACATGCAATACTTACCCAAAATGGAACAGCAATAAGATTCCAAGCAGGAGAATCAGGCCATAAGTATTTAAAACCATCTCCGTTCAGCGACATATAGCCTATCATCGTACTACTAATTGCAAGGACATAAAATAAATAGGATCGAATCCGCAAACTAATATAAAGAAACAAATTGTAGACAATCATAATCGAAATCATGCCATAAAATATCCCTAGTAAAACAATCTCGCTTTGCATTTTCTCAAAAAACTTGTCTTTTTCCCATACATTTACAGGGGGATGCAAATCGCCCCCAGCATGTAACAATACGTAGAACGATTTCGTTTCGTAAGGCTCTATATCTATATTAAATACAAAGTGCCTATGATTAATGGCCCGTTTTGAAAAAGGAAAATCAGCGCCAACTGTCGCAATTTTTTGTATGCCTGACCTATCTTCTGTATAAATATGTATTTGGTGAATCAATGGAAACTTAAATTCTAGTAACCATTCTTTGGTAGTTGTATCATTTTTCAAATCAAATTTTAACCATTTACCTACTGGAAAAAAGCCCATCTTTCTGTCAAACTCTTCAGGTAGCACAAAATCCGCATCATACTTACCTGACGCAATGTCTTCAATGCTATAGTCCTTTTCATTATCAGACAAAATTAGAAACGTTTCATATAAATCCTTTTTCACCATCTGCTCGTCGAGAATAAGTAATGGATCATGCTCTTTATTCATATTTCCTTTTATCGCTTTTCCTGCCACAAATAGCGAGATGAAGAGTATTGAGAAAATCACACTAAGCTGTATCGTTCTTTTCATCATCTCCATCCCCCATTTCTTATACTGCCATTGACTATTTAACAAAGCGGCATATGCTCATTAATTTGTCATTTTGTAGCCGAAGCCTCGAACAGTTTCAATATACGTTGTATTAGGTGAATGTTGATTGATTTTTCTTCGTAAATTACTTACGTGAACCTTAATCGTTTGCACATCTCCAATAGAATCATAGCCCCAAATACGATCATATAGTTTCTCTGCGCTCCATACGTGATTTGGATGCTTTGCCAAAATAATGAGTATTTCCATTTCACGCGTTGACAGTTGAATTTTTTCACCCTCTATATAGCATTCAAAACTATCTAAATGGATTTCCAATTTTTTTAATCGGAGGACATTTTTAATTTCAGGCTTGGTTGTCTCCATATATCTTCGTATATTTGCATTAATCCGTGCTTCTAGCTCCACAAAGTCAAATGGTTTAGTCATATAATCATCCCCGCCAAGTTCGAATGATTTAACTTTATCATTCACTCCCCGCCGGCTACTGATAAAAATAATAGGTACATTCGTTAATTCTCTAATTTTCACACACACATCAAATCCATCCATTTCTGGCATTTCGATGTCTAGTAAAATAATATCCGGTTTTTCATCTAAAACTAGCCGCAAAGCCTCTTCACCATCGGCAGCTGAAAATACTAGAAATGCACGATTTTCTAAAAATAACTTCAGGAGACCACGTATCGCCTCTTCATCTTCCACGATGACTATTTTATATGACGTCATGCCAAAAACTCCCTCCCATTAAAACTTCAGAAAATTCCGCTTATTGATAATATAAATCAGTTAACGTTCTAATACTAGGGGGTGAATACGAGGAGATTTGCCCATCTTAAACTGCCATTCCCCTATTTCATTATGTCAATAAAATGCTTTAAAATCCTAGCTGTTAACCCCCAAATGGTATACTTGCCATAATCAAAAAACCACTCTTCCATCGCGTGACTTCTCCATTGGTACTGGGCACCATTCATAATTTTATCAAAAGGAAAATCTGAAGCAGGCGTTGTTTGAACTGAAATGACATGCAAATACGGCTCATAATTCAATAGCCATTTTACGGGTACTGTAAATACTTCTTCGACTTCTTCTATATTGTAAGAATCAATTATTTCATTGTAATCAAAAGTTACCACAAATGGATAGACCACAAATGCAGGCGAAGCAACATAAGGGCTTAATTGTCTAATCAGCGTCACCGTTTTTGGATCGACTCCTAACTCTTCGTGTGTTTCCCGTAACGCCGCTTCCAACGGCGTTGCGTCTGCGTCATCAATTCGACCACCTGGAAAACTAATATCCCCCGGCTGTTTTCGCATTGTCAATGAACGGACTTCAAAAAGAATATGCCATTCTCCATCCATCTGCACTAATGGAATTAACACCGCTGAGCGAAAAGCCGTTTCTTCCCCAATAAATCGATATTCATTTTCTTTCAGCTGCTGCTTCAGTTTATCTAGAAACACAGATATCTCCTCACTTTAAAGGCTGTACTGCTATTATCGTATCACTTACTAGTTGAATAGAGAAAAAATTGTCACTCTTATTCCGAACTACTCTATGTTCTATAGGCCCATAAAATTAATAGTAAAGCGACCTAATTCCATCGTGATCGGATTAGGTCGCTGTATCTTTAATGAAATCTGGATATTCCTTAAACTATTATCATCGTTCCTTCAAGCGCGAGGTATCCTTCAATTCCTGAATTGTCTGAGCCCCGATACCGAACATTGACATTCGAAGCTCCATTTCCCGAATTTGCATCACTTCAAGCACATCTTCTAGGCTTTGAGTCGCCTCTTTCAGGATGGATCGCCCAAATCCAACCAAGTCGGCACCCAGCGCAATAGCTTTGGCACCATCCAACCCCGTCTGCATCCCACCACTGGCAATTAGTGGACGGTTCCCAATCTTTCCGCGGACTAACCTAAGAGATTGTGCCGTTGGAATTCCCCATTCACTAAATGCTTCAGCAGCAACACGCAGGATTGGGTCTTTGGCCCGAAACTTTTCTACTTGGCTCCAGGAAGTGCCTCCTGCTCCGGCGACATCGATAAACGCAACACCAGCCTCGCTTAACTTTTTGGCTGTCTGACCATCAATGCCCCAGCCGACTTCCTTGACCCCCACCGGAACCCCCAGCGTGCTACACAGTTGTTCAATTTTCTGTAATAACCCTTTAAAATTCGTATCTCCCTTTTCCTGAATCACTTCCTGAATACTGTTCAAATGAAGGACAAGCATATCCGACTCGGTTTTCTCGATAATTTCCCTGCATTCCTCGACACTGTATCCGTAATTGAACTGAACAGCACCCAAGTTTGCAATAATTGGGACACTCGGCGCATACTTTCTCATCAAGAAAGAATCAGCATGCCCATCGCTGTCAAGCAGAGCTCTAGTGGATCCAAGTGCCAATGCCCAGCCCCTCTCTTCTGCTGCTACAGCCAAGTTCCTATTAATTGTTTCAGCAAGGGCTGTCCCGCCCGTCATGGAACTAATAAGGAACGGCGTTTTACATTCAAAGCCGAGGAATGTTGTTTCCGTGGAAATTTCATCGAACGCAATTTCAGGAAGTGCATTATGGATGAACGAAAACGACTCCAATCCTGTCGAAATCGACTCCCCCGTAACTTTTTCGTTCAACGCAATTTGAATATGATCTGATTTTCTTTGTTCAATTGAATTGGTCAATGCCAACACCTGCCTTTTATCATCTAAACTCTACTGGACTTCGCGGTTATTCTATGTTGCGAGCTTTAATCGAGTTGAACTTCTTCCACTGTCTGTTCGACTTCTGCACGCGTGATTTTTTCGCGTCCCTCTTTCATTGCTTTTAACGTTTTATGAGCCAGAGCAAGTGGTAGACGGCAGAATAATAAAATGGTTTTCTTATGGAGAGACTTCATATAATCATCTGCTTTTGCCAAATTTTCATCCGCATAGTCGAACAATTCTGCGCGACTCCAACCATCCGGAACAAAGCTTATCCCACGCTCATCCAAGTCTTCCTGCTCATTACGCAAAATATTGACCGCCTGAAGCCCACGTCCATAGCCGATAGCCAGTTCACGGTCTGTTTTTTCTTCGCCGTAATGCTCCCAAAGGTCTGAAAGCGTAACGCCGACAAGTCCTGCAACGTAATATGTATAATCATCTAAATCTTCACGTGTACGGATTTCCCAGTTTTCTTTCGCCCATTTTGCCATCCCAAATGCCATTTCACAAGCAGCGTTCGCCACGATTGGCAAGGTATCTTTTGGGCAAGCTTCCAGCCATTCTTCCAAACGAAGTGTAACTTCCGGCATTTGATCCTTTGTTCCTCCAAGAATTTTTACATACGCTTCGTTGTCAAATGGTTGTTTAAATAATTCACTGACTTGCATTAAAATCGTGTATTTTACTTCATTGTCCAATTGTTCATGATCTTCAATTTCATCAATTGCCCGAAATACTAAATAAGCAGATGCCACCGAATACTTTAACTCTTTCTGCAAAAAAGTAATCGGTATATAAAATGTACGGCTCGTTTCTTTTAACACACGCATTGCATCTTTTGGAAACATACTCATTCTAATTCTGCCCCTCCTGTTTGAAACTGACTATATCCTTTATCGTAACTCAACTTTCAAAAAATTACACTAAAAAACATAAGAATAAGGACCTTTTCGCCTTTCTTAGTCTATTCAATGATGAGTGGGAACCAAAGTACGGATTTTAAGCCCGTGAAGAAAATTTTTCAATTTTCCAGGTTAATCAAGAATAAGATAATCAATCGGGATGACTGATTTACTATTTCTATATTTTCCAGGGGGTACCCCGAGATACGAACGGAACACTTTGGTAAAGTAATTACCGTTAGAAAATCCAACGCGTAACGCAATATCTTCTATTGTAAGTTCGTTATCTTTTAGCAGTTCAATCGATCTTTTTATTCTACTATTGGTAAGGTATTGGATTGGCGTTAACTGGATTTTTTCATGAAAAAGTCTAGTGAAATGATATTTAGAAAGCCCAGATGCTTGTACGATATCATCTAGCGTGATAGGCTCCGCATAATTATTATCAATAAAAAGGGTTGCCTTTGTAATGGATTCTGGTAGTTCTTTATCACTTTTACTAGTATGTAAAAAGCGCTGCAGCTCCATTAAAAATGAGTAGGATAAGGCAGATGCCTCATAAGCATCGTTAATTTGATGAGTAGATACTTTGTGGATGAGCTCGAAGATACGAGTTATCGAAGTAGAATAGATATCCAATTTCAGTATATGCCCTACCTCATCTGTTATCGATTCATAACATCTAATAGCCTCTTCCCCCATTAAAGTTAGATGAACAAATTCCCATTCGGTACTATCCGCGGGTAAATAATAACGGTGATTGCTTGGAATCTTGACAAAAAAGGCATCGCCCACTCCGAGTCGATATGTGTCGCCATTTATCACAATTTCCCCGGCGCCCTTTAAGGTATATTGGAAGACAATCACATCCTTTTCACTGCGAACTAAACCATCCCAGTCGTAAGAAGCACTCACCTGCTTTTCCAGTCCGAGAGAATGAATCCCAGCTATACGTCGTTGTTGACTCGACTCTTTAAAATGAAAACCATATGTTCCGTATGTGATGGAACGAAAATTAGATAGCAATATATTACCCCTTTCTCTAAATAGTTTGCCATTGTTTTAAGTAATCAGAAAGAATATGATTAGTATAACAGTTATTTCGCCTGTTTTGAGGAATTTAATGAATGAATAGATTTTTCATTTTAAATTGCTAGTAATCTTTTAAAACTGTGCAAAATAACAAGTGACAAACTAGTCTGGGAGGTTTTTTAATTGGCTAAAATCACATTTCTAGGTGCAGGTAGTACGATTTTCGCAAAAAATGTACTAGGTGACTGTATGATGGTACCTGCTTTGCAAGGCTTTGAAATTGCGTTATTTGATATTAATGAGGAACGGCTCCGAGATTCTGAACAAATGCTCAACAATATGAAAAAAAATCTAGGTTCCACTGTAAAAATTGTATCTTACACGAATCGAAAAGATGCACTCAGAGATGCAAAATATGTGTTTAATGCCATTCAAGTGGGCGGCTATGAGCCTAGTACGGTGATTGACTTTGAGATTCCGAAAAAGTACGGATTACGTCAAACGATTGCAGATACAATAGGAATTGGGGGCATATTCCGCAGCCTACGGACAATTCCGGTCATGATGGATTTCGCCAGAGATATGGAAGAAGTTTGTCCGGACGCTTTGTTCTTAAATTACACCAATCCAATGGCCACGTTGACAGGCAGCATGCTAAGGTATAGTAGCATCAAGACAGTTGGTTTATGCCATAGTGTTCAAGTCTGCGCAAATGATTTATTAAAAGGTCTGGATATGCCGACAGACAATGTTCAATGGAAGATTGCTGGCATTAATCATATGGCTTGGTTACTCGATATTAGTCGTCATGGTGAGGATTTATATCCTGAAATTAAGAAAAGAGCATTGGAAAAACAACAGACGAAGCATGATGATATGGTTCGTTTCGAGCTCATGTCGCGGTTTGGCTATTATATTACCGAGTCATCTGAACATAATGCAGAATACCATCCTTATTTCATCAAAAATAAATACCCAGAACTCATTGACCGTTTTAATATTCCATTGGATGAATACCTAAGACGCTGCATCCAACAAATTGCAGATTGGGAGAAAATGCGCGTAGATTTAGTCAATGATGGGAATTTAACACATGAGCGCTCAAACGAATATGGCTCTCGCATTTTAGAAGCTATGGAGACAAATATCCCATATAAAATTGGGGGAAATGCGCTAAATACCGGTGGGTTAATAAGCAACTTGCCGAATAATGCGGTTGTTGAAGTCCCCTGCTTAGTTGACGCAAGTGGTGTTACCCCTACATATGTAGGAGATCTCCCTGAGCAACTGGCTGCGTTAAATCGTACGAATATTGGTACACAGCTGCTCACGATTGAAGCGGCTATGACAGGTAAGAAAGAACATATTTATCAGGCGGCTCTGTTAGACCCACATACCGCGGCCGAGCTTTCTATCGATGATATCGTGGCTATGTGCGATGAATTAATCGAAGCGCATGGGGATTGGTTACCAAAGTTCAGCTAATTGAATAGACAAAACCACCCCACTTCCGAATTTGGAAGCTAGGGTGGTTTTGGCGATTTTAACATCAATCGGTTTGTTATTATGAATTGAAATCATATATTTGACCTTTAATCAAATAAGCTGCACTTTCAGCGACATTTGTCATATGGTCTGCTGTTCTCTCAAGAAAACGATTGACAAATAATAATTGGACTAGCTGATTTGTTTCTTCTGGATGTTCACTTAGGTAAGAAGTCAGTATTTTATAGGTTGCACCACTATATTGATCCACTTCATCCTCTAAGACGCCAACTTCTTTAGCGAGTGCGATATTTTCCTCTAAAAAAGATTGTAATGCTTTTCGGAGCATCTCAATGGATAATTCTTTCATCTTCTCTAAGTCTGTAATTTCCAGTAAAGATTTTGTATTACCAATCTTAATCGTCGCTTTTGCAATATTCACGCCAAAATCTCCAACCCGTTCAATTTCAGATGAAATTCTAAGAACACCAATAATCTGACGTAAATCCCTTGAAACAGGCGCTTCTTTTGCCATAATCCAAATGGCAAACTGGTTAATTTCCATTTCAAGATTATCAATTGCTGTATCATCCTCAATCACTTTTAAAGCTTTCTCAATATCTTGTGTTTTCAAAGCTTTAAAGGCTCTTTCTAGGGCAATAATTGATAGATCACTCATTTCGGTGATTTTACTTTTTAATTCCTCTAAATTTTTCTCGAAGTTTTCACGCATGGCCATGAGTTCCCCTCCCCTGTTATCCGAATCGACCCGTTACATAATCTTCTGTTCTTTGATCCTTTGGCGTAGAAAAAATGTTATCTGTATCATCGTATTCAACGATTTCTCCATTTAAGAAAAACGCTGTTTTATCAGAGATTCGTGCAGCTTGTTGCATGTTATGAGTAACAATAACAATTGTATACTCTTTTTTCAAGTTTGAGATTAGTTCTTCTACTTTCAATGTAGATATTGGGTCTAATGCGGAAGTAGGCTCGTCCATTAATATAACATCTGGTTTCATTGCAATTGCACGTGCAATACAAACACGCTGTTGCTGACCTCCAGACAAACCTAGTGCTGATGTTTTAAGACGGTCTTTTACCTCGTCCCAAATCGCTGCTCCGCGTAAACTCTCTTCCACAATTCTATTTAATTCTTTTTTATTTTTTATACCTTGCCCTCTTGGACCATAGGCTACATTATCATAAATACTCATCGGGAATAAATTCGGTTTTTGAAAGACCATTCCCACTTTTGTACGTAATTTAATGACATCATTTGAATGATAAATTCTTTCACCATCAATGATAACTTCACCTGTAATTTTCACACCATCAATTAAATCATTCATTCGATTTAATGTTCGTAAAAAAGTTGACTTCCCACAACCTGAAGGGCCGATTAAAGCAGTTACCTGTTTTTCATGAATAGCAAGATCGACACCGAACAGCGCTTGTTTCTCACCATAGAATAAGTTTAAATCCTTCACATTAATTTTCGATGTACCTTCTTTAAGTTGCTCCATATGCGATAATACCTTCCCTACTTGGTTTTATTTGATCGTTGACGTACAGATTGTCATGCTTGTTATTTGCTAGTTGATTTATTTAATTTTTTCGAAATATATGTTGCAGAAAGGTTGATGGCCAAAATAATAACGATTAGGACAATACCAACTGCTGCAGCCAATTCAATGTCTCCAGATTCTTGTGTCACTAAATAGGAATGAACCGTTAACGTTCTGGCTGATGAAAAGATCCCCTCTGGCATGGCAGCTACAGTTCCTGCAGTTAAGAAGATGGCAGCTGACTCGCCAACAATTCGTCCAATAGAGAGGATAATACCCGATAGAATCCCTGGCATGGCAGTAGGTAAAATCACCTTATATAAGGTTTGTAGCTTCGTGTTTCCAAGTGCTAACGAACCTTCACGATACGAAGCTGGTACTGTTTTTAATGCTTCTTCCGTTGTACGAATGATAACAGGCAAAACAATAATCGTTAATGTTAATGAAGCAGCAATAATAGACATACCTAACTTTAAGGTAGTTACAAAGAATACTGCACCAAACAGACCATAAATAATTGAGGGGATTCCAGTTAAACTTTCTGTTGCAAAACGAATGATTTTTACTAATCGTCCTTGCTTAGCATATTCTTGCAAGTAAACAGCCGCTAATATCCCAATGGGTGTTGCAATGACTAATGAAATAACAATTGTATAGACAGTTGTTACAATCATTGGCCAAATCCCGCCGCCTCCAGTTGGTGAATAATCACCAAAAATGAAATCGAAACTTATTAAACCAAATCCTTTATAAAAGATAAATCCAACAATCATGACGAGGACAGCAACCGATAAGAAAGCTGATAACCATAAGAATCCCCGTAACAAGTTATCTTTAAATTGTCTCATCTTAGTTGCCTCCCTTCGCACTTATTTTTGCTAATACAAAATTCAAAATTAATATAAATGAGAATAAAACAATTCCTGTCGCAAATAACATTTCTTGATGTGTACCGAAGGCATAACCCATTTCTAAGGCAACATTTGTCGTCAATGGACGAACGCTATCTGTTAGACTCGTAGGGACGATTAAACTATTACCAGCTACTAAAATAACTGCCATCGTTTCACCAATTGCTCTACCTAACCCTAATACGATCGCCGTCATAATTCCTGACTTAGCTGCGGGTACAATGACTTTAAAGATTGTCCCAATTTGGGATACCCCAAGCGCTAACGAACCTTCACGATATGTTTGAGGCACAGCACGAATCGCCGTCTCTGCTACAGTCACAATTGTTGGCAACATCATGATGGCTAACACAAGAATAACAGCTAGTAAGCTTTGTCCTTTCACCAAACCGAAAGTATCTTGTAAAAAGGGAACAATGATGGCAAGTCCAAATACACCATATAAGACAGATGGAATACCCGCCAGCAACTGAATGGCTGGCGAAATGACTTTAGCGACCCTTTTAGAAGCAATTTCCGCTAAGAAAATAGCTGTAAATAAGCCAATCGGAACCCCAATAATTAAGGCTCCAATTGTTGCAAAAATGGATGCAACAATCATGGGAAAGATACCGAATTTATCTTCACTCGGTACCCAATCAGTACCAAAAATAAAGTCTATGAAGCTATAGCCTCCTGTTACAAAGGGATGCGCTCCTTTATAAAAGACAAATCCAATGATTAACAATAAAGTTATGACTGAAAGAAGTGCACAAATCATGAAAACTTTTGAAGACACTTTCTCCAACATATACTTCCTTTTATTCACTTTACCGATTTCTACGGTCTGCTTATTAGTTGTTGGGATAGACACACTTTATTCCTCCAAAATCACATTCAAAATTATGTTTTGTTTTTCTATAAGAATCCATTATTTCACAGGAATTGCTCCTGCTTCTGCTGCAATGAGTTGTCCATCTTCACTTAAGATAAAATCTATAAATCGTTGACCAGCATCTGTTAATTGACCTTCTTTATAGAGAAATAAGAATGGTCTAGACAAACTGTATTGTTCTTTTAGAACATTTTCTGCAGTTGCTTCGACTCCATTAATATCGATCGTAGAAATAGAGTCATCGATATATTCAAATGAAATAAAGCCCACTGCATGTTTATTGTTCCCAACTGTTGTTTTAATATTGCCGTTCCCACTTGCGATAATTGCACTTCTGATTAATTCACCAGAGCTGTACTCTACAATTTCTTGGAAAGCATCACGTGAACCTGAACCATCCTCCCGAGAGACAACAACGATTTCCAGATCATCTCCACCAAGCTCTTGCCAGTTCGTCACTTCACCAGTAAAAATCTTCTTTACTTGCTCCATCGTCAGGTCTTTTACTTTGTTTGTTGGATGAGTCACTACGACAATTCCATCATAAGCAATCACTACCTCATTCAATCCACTTGCTATTTCTTCTTCCTTTAAGTCACGTGAAGACATACCGATTTCAGACACTCCACTAATTGCATTCGTAATACCCGCGGACGAACCAATTTGATTGATTTCAATATTTGTATTGTCTTGCTCTGAATATTTGTGAGCTAATTTTTCAGCAAGCGGCCCTACGGATGTTGATCCTGAAATAGCTACTGTTGCGTTACTACCTTTTGACGATTGTCCGTTATTCCCTTCATTGCTTGCACATGCTGATAGTACAGTAAATAGAGTTAGCATTAATAATCCCAATTTCACTTTTTTCAAACTGATCATTTGTTACCTCCAAGAAATAGGTTAGAAACTTTTCTTTGTCGCATTTTGTCTATTACTAGAGTAATGCCCGAATGTAAATTTTCGACGGTTTTATTGTAAAGGTATTGTAAATTTCATAAAAAACAAGGTACTTTACGTTAAAGTTTGTAAAGTTTTGGTGCTTGACTGGTTAACTTAGGCTGTGTTGAAATTAATAATTTAATACTTCCCGTTCATTTCATAATTATTTCAAGTTGTAAATATAGGTTCTTATTCACTCATAACTCGACTTTTTACTCTGGAAATAAAATTAGGCTACCGAACACTCATAAAATATGGTGTCAGGTAGCCTAATTTTATTTATGATTCATTCAAACTGACGTAAAAATGCCACAAGATCTTGATGATTCTCTGGCGTGACACCGTGACCGTCATTGTATGACTTAAAGGTTACATTCGCACCTAATGATTCGAAGTATTCCTTACTTTCTCTTCCCCAATGCGGAGGAATAATATAGTCATACTCCCCATGCGAAATAAAGGCGTTCAAGTGATCGACTGGACGCTTCGCATAATCCATCTTCACGAAATCTGGTATATAGCCACTTAACGCTACAACGCCACGAATCACATCGCCCATCGTTAACGCTAAAGACTGCGCAAGTATTGCCCCCTGACTAAAGCCAAGCACGTAAATTCGATTCTCATCAAGCTCAAATTCCTCAATCGCCTCGTGAATAAAGGATTGAATATACGTAAGAATTTCATCAAATACAGGTCGAATTGGCTTACCTATCTCTTCAATCGTAAAATAAGCATAACCCGGTTTCGATACAATAGGACCACGCAAACTAAAAATATGATGGCTGTCTTTAAAATCTTGGACAAGCTGCGGCAAATCCTCTTCGTTACTTCCCATACCATGTAATAAGAAAATAGCTGCCTGCTTGCCAGACCCCGCCGTTGGTGCTGTATGCGTGAATGTAAATGGTGATTTCACCAAAAACACTTCCTCTCTCATTAAAGTATGTCCATTTTATCATGAAATTAAGATATTCAGCTCTACTGACATTTCGGTTAGATAATATTATTGAATTGTAAAGATATTTTTTCCTAGTATTTGAGTCAATTTCATAATTCCTTGTTTCCAGTAAAAAGACGAATAATTATTTTTTAATTCATTTTACTGTTCGTCAATATGATATTGTACTCTCGTTGATTGGAGCGTAAGGCGGCGACTCCTGCGAAAGCCGTTACGAAGAACGGCTTTTGCGAACAATGTTTTCCGCGACCTAAAGGGAGTGAAAGCGAAGCGTTGAGAGCAGGAGGGCAGATGCCTTAATTTCCGCAAAGAACGCAGAAATACGGCCAATCGAACCCTACGCTGTTCGATTGGCTGAAGCCGTGCCCGCGGAAAGCGTCCGCCTGAAGCGCAAATCAACCTTGTTCGGATTTTATTGTTGATTGCTCAATTATGAAATTGATTCATTTATATGAACAAGCAATTTTGATTACATTCGAGGATAAAGTCCGAGGTTCATCTACTTAAACGAATTAATTCAGGATTTGCAGATTAAGTGGAGAAAATTCATAGAAATGCTGAAAGCCAATTTAGCTAAATCAAAATCCCTCATTTTCCTAAGTATAATGAGGGACTACACGTTTTATCTTCTTGAAAGACTACTATTCACAATCTCAATCATATCTTTCAGCAGCATATCCGTCATCGATTCCAGTCGGTGTTCGACAGAGCAGAAATCCATTGTGTGAGTTACCTGGTTCGGGACAATCACACAACTCATTCCTGCTCGTTTAGCTGCTAATGCACCGTTTGCAGAGTCTTCAAATACGAGACATTCTTCTACAACTAGCTCCAAACCGATTGCAGTTTGTAAGTATAATGCAGGGTCAGGCTTTACTTTCTCAACATCATCCGAGGTTTGAATGCAGTCAAAGTAATCGAATAAGTTTAAGTTTTTCAAATGAGTAGATACCCATTGATATGTAGAACTTGTAGCCAAACCAATTTTTAAGCCCATCTCTTTGGCTGCTTTTAAATAGTCTTCCACGCCTGCTCTTGCCTTCTCCTTAGCTAATATAGCATGGTACTTCTCTTTAAACTGTTCTTGTAAAACTTGATGTTCTAGTTTTCGTCCAATCTTTTCTTCCAAATAGTCAAATGGTGAGAAGCCACTCTGTGTCCCTATTTCTTGTTGCCAGCGTTCGATTGGTAATTCACTTTCGTGTTCAGAAAAAATTTCTTGCAGCACGAGGTACTGATGAGTTTCGGTATCTACTATTAAGCCATCAAAGTCAAAAATAATGCCCTTAATCATTTTGCACCATCCAATTCTCAATTATTCAGAACTTTTATTCGGTATAATCTGCATCTATATAAAACTTAACCCTGTCACCTAGCAAATAATATTTTGAATAATGGACAGGCAAGTTATTGGATCCATAGATTATTTTCTTTACTAAAATTACAGTTGACATTTTATTAATACCTAAATGTTTACAGATTTCAGATGACGGATGTACATATTCAACTTCTTTTTCAACCCGTGTAAACTTAACATTATAATTTTCTCTAATTACTTTAAAAGTAGATACATTATCCGATATTAGTGCTTCAATATCTGGATATATACTTTTGGGTAAATAGGCATAATCTACACTTAAAGGACCAGCTGAATCTGTCACAATACGAACTAATTTTAGGAATTCACTATATTCATGTAAAAAAACTCTTGGTATATCAGGATCATCAGAAACTACTTTGTTATATATAACTTTTTTCTCTATATTATTTTCCTCAGTAGACATGCCCTCTGTAAACCCTTTTAAATTCAATAAATGGATATTCTTTTTGGTGGCTTTGACAAAGGTACCTTTTCCTCTAATAACTTCTAAAATATTTTCATCAACTAATTCCTTTATAGCTCTCCGAACCGTGATTCGGCTTACATTATAAATCTCCCCCAATTCAGTTTCGTTTGGTATCTTGTCTCTAGCTTTTAAGTTATTTTTTTTTATTAATTCTTTAATTCCAATTTTAATTTGCTCATACAATAAAACAGAGTCATCTGAATTCACTTTTTTTTCACTCTTCATTATAACACTCCTATCAATACATCATGATATTACTGTTATTTAACTTTACATGAAGAGGTACAATAAAACAATTTATCATTAATATTCCTTCGGATAACCAAATCCACCATAGAATCCACATGTTTTTTCAGCAGATTTTGTAGCTCTTTCAATGGACTCTTCCATTGTCACTTCATTTTTATAATGAACTAAAAACGCTCCAATCAAACTATCTCCTGCTCCCATCGTATCCACAACAGTAATCGGTGTTAAGTTTTGTTTGAAAATTTCCCCGTTTTTAATAAATAATGCTGGTAAACTACCGCGAGTTACCACTGCTATTTCAAAGTTCAGTACTTTTATCTGTTCAATAAATGTATTCAATTCTTGATCATTTAATTCCGCAGCTGAGAAGAATGCGTATGTGATGTGCTGTGCAATGGACCCAATATAATCCAACTTTAAATTATTTGAAAAGTCATAGGCAATATCGATAATCGTCGCAACATTTGCAAGTTCGCTTTCCATCGAAGAGTAGCAACTAATATGACATACATCAAATTTCGATATAAACTCTAAATCTTCTTGAATCAATCGAAGCTTTAATGTATGCTGTACAGTGTTTTTAGCTCCCCCGACAAATACTCGATCACCACTTGAAGTCAGTGATACTTGCGGTTGGCCACTAAGGCCATCTGCTTTTCGAGAAAGACTAAAATCGATTGATTCCTCTTTTAATGCGTACTGGATATGTTCCGCCATACTGTCAGAGCCAAAAATTCCAATATAAGCTACATTTTCAGCACCATTCCTTTTGGCATTTACAGCTACATTGACACAGTTACCACCCGGATAATAGATTTTCTGATCCAAATAACAATCCACAACATTATCACCAACAGCTATTAAATTCATGGAATTTCCTCCTTTTAGCCTTTAACAGAGCCCTCAGACAGCCCTCTAACTAAATATTTTTGTAGTAAAATCAATAATATAATCATAGGAATAGATGCGATTACCATTCCAGCTAGTAGAACGCCCCAATCTGTACGCAGTGCATCCCTGAAATTCATCAGACCAGAAGGGATTGTTTTTAATACATCCGAATCAATAAAAACAGTCGCAAACAAAAACTCATTCCAAGCGAAAAATGCAGTGAATACAATTGCGGTCATAATAATTGGGATTGACAACGGAAGATAAATTTTGCTATAGATACCAAACTCGCTGCATCCGTCAATTATGGCTGATTCTTCTAAATCTTTAGGGATACTTAAGAAGAAAGCTCTTATTAATATAATGGTCAAAGGCAATCTAAAGGCGACATATGTTAATATTAACGCCCACCGAGTATTGATTAAATCCATCCACGTTAGCATTTCAAATAATGGGATTAACGCTACTTGAGGATTCATCATGAGTCCCCCAATGATGAAAATTAAAGCGAAATCAATCCATCTTGATTTGTACCTAGACAATGTAAACGCTGCCATCGACCCTACTACAACGACTAATACGATTGTTGATAGCGTAACAATTAAGCTATTCAAAAAATAACTAGATATACCTTTAGACCATGCAGTGAGATAGTTTTCGAAATGCCATTCTGTGGGGAGTGACCACACCTTATTATAAATTTCATCATAGCTTTTTAATGATGAAATGACCATCCAAAAAAGTGGATACAGGATAAGTAAGGCAAAAAACAATAACCCTAGAAGAATTAGATTCTTAGAAACTTTAGCATGTAAGTTTAATTTTGCAATAGATGTAAAGAATCTTGTCATTTTATTGTGTCCCACGTAATCTTCATTTGTCTTTGTTTTAGACACTCTACTCATCCTTTCCAGTTCCGGAAACTTTTATTTGGATCAAGGCAAAAATCGCTGTCAATGCAAAGATTAATGTTGCTACCGCTGAAGCATATCCCATATTATCTTTTACAAAGCCTTGTTGATACATATGCACTGACAATGTCATGGAGCTAAATCCTGGACCGCCATTTGTGAGGATATAGGGCTCATTGAAAACCAACATTGCCCCCGTAATCGTAATTAGTGTGTTTACAAACATCGTTTCCTTCACTTGTGGAACGGTAATACTTAAAAATTTTCTAACCTTTCCTGCACCATCTATATCAGCCGCCTCATATAAATCTTTAGGAATTTTCTGGATGGCTACAATGAACAACATTGTGATGAAGCCTATACTTTGCCATTGTGACATGGCAATAACTGCATAGATTGATGCAGTCGCATTTCCTAACCAAGGGATTGCCAAGTTTTCGAGTCCAATTAGTTCTAAAAAGCTGTTTAAAAGCCCCATTTGCGGATTGTAGATGAAACCAAACAATAACGCGATAACAGAAATGGAAATCATCACCGGTATAAAATAAATGATACGTAAAGCTGGAGCAACTTTTCTAAATAATTTATCTTCCAAAATCGTTGCTAAAATTAAAGCAAATGCGACTTGAAAAACCATTGAAATTACTGCATATTTAATATTATTTAAAAAAGCAATAACAATTACTTTATCTTGTAACAAGTATTCAAAAGCAGCAAATCCAACATACTCTTTCGTTGGTGAAAATACACTAAAATCAAAAAAGCTATTATAGAAGTTTTGTACGAGTGGAAAGTAAATGAAGATTCCTAATAACAATATACTTGGTAGTATGAATAGAGTTGGAATAACGTGTTTTTTTCTAAAGATCATACATACACCTTCTCTCATATAGATAAGCCCTAATATTCACTGAACATTAGGGCTTCTATAACCCTTTAGTGCTACTTTTTAAGTTTTTCCGCTTCTTGCTGGACAGCTTTTAGTATATCTTCTGGAGTGGTTTGCCCTGTGGCTAACTCCTGACCACCACGCATAAAGATGTCTGCAATATTGATATTGACCGCATTATCAAACCATGGTGCGGTTGAAGACGCTTCCATTATTAAATCGTACGCCTCCAGACTATTAGCATTAACATTTTCTGAGGTGACCGCACCTTTAATAGCATTTAGTTGACCATCCGTTTTTGTAAATTCAAAAGCGGTTTCTTCAGAAGTCAAGAACTTCAAGAATTCTATGGCTTCTTTAGGTGCAGTTTTACTTAACATCCAGCCCTCTGGAGCCCCGGTTAATGAAGTTTGATTGCCTTTCCCGTTTGAAACTTCTGGGAAATTGAAGAACCCTATTTCTACGTCCCCGATATCTTCCACCATCTTAATTTCCGCGAATTGCATATACAAGACTGGCACTTCGCCATTTCCAAACATGTTACGAGCCGCCTCATGATCAATCGCAGTCGATACATCTCCCATATACGAAGTCAATTCTTGAAATATTTCAAGTCCAGTAACATACCCGGCATCTGTAAACTCACTGGTATTTTGGTTATAATCTTTCTCCAATACAGATGGATCGACCACTCTATCGAAAATAGAACCTAAGTAATGTGATATTGCCCAAGTATTCGTTAACCCTTCTACTAAAGGTTCCTTATAGCCAGCTTCCTGCAGCCTATCTAATGCTTCAATGAACTCATCGTAAGTGCTAGGTACAGCAATATTATTTTCTTCAAAAATTGCTTTATTATAGAAAAATGCTTTTCCATCCACTGTAAACGGTATTCCATAGGTTTCCTCATCAAACGTAAAACCACCGTACTGGGAGTCAATTATTTTTGAAGACCAGTCTGCATCACTACTAATGACCTCGTTCAGTGACATAATCTTCTCTGAAGAAACTAGATTCTCTGCAAAAGAATCTGACCATGCCGTAAAAATATCTGGTAATTTATCACTTGATACTAGCACTTTAATCTTTTCTTTGTATGAATCATTTAGAACTGAGTCAACATTAATTTTAACATTAGGATTTTCATCCATAAACTGTTTTATTTTCTCATCATAGAAAGATTTTCTTGGTTCGTTTGGCCATCTGTGGAAAAAGTCGATTTCGACAGTTTCTTCACCATTTGCACTTTCGTTCTCTTTGTCTGCATTACAGGCGGTTAGTATCGTGATGAATAGAAGTAATATAATTGGAAGACCTAGCACTTTTTTCATTGAAAAACCCTCCTTTTCTTTTGATAATGCATAATAACGTTGACACTAGGTTGATCTAAACGCTTAGTACTCCATTTTCCACATATATCTTCTTACCGATAATGGGTGGCCCGTATGTTCTGCTAATCCGTCTGCATATAGTCTCAAAACAAAGCTCGTTAATGCAGGACCAAAATATTCACGCAAATCTTCATCAATTCCATCGTAATTGAACATTTCAACATCGACAACTTCTACTTTTTCGCTAAATTTAGTTACAAAATCTAAAGCACGTTCATCTAACGGACGACTCGCTCCTTCTCCTTTAATCACGAGAAACGGGACATCGAAATCTGTTATTTCGAAAGGTCCATGGAAATACTCTCCAGAGTGGATCGCATTCGAGTGAATCCACAGCATTTCCATTAATAGACAACTCGTGAATGAATACGCATGGTGGATATAGGCTCCACTTGCCATCGTGTAAATAATGCTTTCTCTTTTATACTTTTTACCAAATTCATTAGCAGCCTCTGAAAATAGTTCTATATTTTTCTCAATCAATGTCCCCAATTTCGGTAATTGTTTGACAACACGAGAATATTTTTCATTAGGCGATAGAACATTTAAGATTTCGAAAATTAATGTGTAAAACATTCCTGCCTCACCATCAATGGCATCTGATCCATCTTTGTAATTGTAGTGAACAATATACTCTGAAGCTTTGCAAAGAGGTGATTCAGTTTCCATGGAAATGGCCACCGTGAGTGCACCTTTTTTTGTTGCAAAATTTGCTGCTTCGACTGTTTCAGGTGTTGTACCTGAATGAGATCTCAGGATTACTAAACTATCTTTTCCAAGCAATTTAGGATTGCGATGGATGAATTCATTTGAAGTATAAACAAAACTTGGTACTTCACTTTCCTTACTTAAAAAATATTCTCCGAGTGATAATGACGCCATTGACCCACCACATGCTACCAAAAATACATTTTGAATATTTTTCTCCTTTACCGCCTTCACAACATTCTGGATTTGAGTTGCATGTTCTTGTTTCATATCCACACCCCTTTGGCTAATTCTAATACTTTCTGCTTCTTCGACTGAAATCCCCTGTTCTTGTTTCAAATCAACACCTCCATTTTTAATAACGTCATATGACGTTATATTGATTATTATTATAAAACCTAATATTATAAATAGTCAAGACAATTTTAATTTTCTGTTAAGTTATCCGTTCTTCACTAAATAATTTAATAAAGGATACATCAATAAAATAAATTGTATATAACTTTACTATGAGTTCATTTTTTAGACCGAGATTTTGTGTCACTACGAGCACGGCTAACGATTGCTTACATCTGCACAGCTTAAGATTGGTAGGCAAAAAAATCGATTAAAAAGAGCTCACTGATAAACTTATATTTTTAAATATCTCAATGTGTCTACATTCAAAAAAGCGACAATTTGTTCAAAATCGAACAAATTGTCGCTTTTCTCTTTCTTCATTAGCGTCCTAATCCGTTAGAGTTTAACTACAAATACGCTCGTCAATGTAGATCAGCTTTGAATCCTTAAAAGAGGAGGCTAGCCCCTTCTCACCCTTTTACCGCTCCACCAGTCAAACCTGCGATAATGAAGCGCTGCATGATTAGTGCAATGACGAGCACGGGTAATGTAATGATGACAGATGCAGCCATTAAGCCTCCCCAGTTAATTTCAGAATAGGAAAGGAAGTTAAATACTGCAATTGGCAGCGTTTTGGTTTTTTCTCCCGCAAGAATTAGCGAGAACATAAAATTGTTCCACGAAAAAATAAAGGCCAGAATAGAGGATGTGATCATTCCAGGACCAGAAATGGGTAAAATTACTCGGAGAAAGGCGCCCGTAGTCGTACAACCGTCGATTCTCGCTGATTCTTCCAATTCCCCTGGCATACTTTCGAAGAAAGGAATCATTACCCAAATGATGAATGGCATCGTTACGAGCGTATGACTAAGCGTCAGCGCTGTATATGTATCGATGAGCTCTAGCCTTGAAAAGATGATAAACCAAGGAATCAAGAACGAAATTCCTGGAACAATTCGAGCAATCAGAATCAACAAGCCCAATCCATTTTGTTTATATTTTGCAATGGCATAAGCGGCCGGTAGTCCAAGTATCAGGCCTAAAAAGGTGGATGCAACTGCTATCAGAAACGAGTTAACGATGAAATCCATGAACGCATATTTGGTAAATACGCTTATATAGTTATCAAAGTTTGGCGTAAAACCAAAGAGATTGGACGTATCCAAAATCTGTTGTTGGGTCTTAAATGAAGCCAAAATCATCCAAAGAAAAGGCAAAATGAAAAGAATTAGAATGAAATAAACTAATATATTTGTAGAAATCGATTTCACCGTGATTTTCTTCCGTTTACTCATAGAGAAGCACCTGCCTTTTTACGTAAGGAGATTACCAGAATACTAAGAGAGAGAACAATCGCAAAAAACACCATCAATAAGGCTGATGCCTTCCCGATTTGGAAATATTGAAAGCCTAACACATACCCGTAAATATTCAGAGTCTGTGATGAGGTACCTGGCCCTCCTTGGGTCGTTGCGTAGATAATATCAAAGGTTTTCAATGCATCAATCAAACGAAGCAGTACAGCTGAGTAAATGGCCGGCTTCAAAAGCGGCAGGGTGATGTTCCAAAAAATCTGCAAACCGCTTGCCCCATCCACAATGGCTGCTTCATAAGGGTCTTTAGGCAAGGAAACTAATCCTGCAAGGACGATGAGGGCAATCATTGGCGTCCATTCCCATACATCAATCAAAATCAGGGATGGGATTACAAGGTCAGGGGATGCAAGCCATTCCTGTACCGGCAAACCAAGTGCCTGCAAAAAGATGTTCGCAACGCCAACATTAGGTTCGTAGATCAAGACCCAAACTAAGCCAACAGCTACTGGCGTTGCAATCATCGGGAGAAGAAAAAGTGTCTTGACAAGTCCCTTACCGATAATATGTTTGTTCATCAATAGGGCAAGGAGAATCCCGAGCACCGTCTGCACCCCGACGGCAACAACAGTAAAATAAAATGTAATCCAAAGCGACTCACGAAACAGCTCGTCTTTAAAGAGAGACATATAATTATCGAGGGTGACCCATAAAGGAGGCGTAATATTCGACATGCTCCACTCATGGAAACTTAGCCAAAACGTGTAGCCTATCGGAAAAATCATCATCAAGCCAACAAATAAAACTGCTGGCAAAGGGTAAATCCATTTCACATTCTTGTCAATCCAGTACAACATTTAACTTCCCCCTTCTTCGAAAGTCTATGTGATAGATAAAAAGAGGAGGATGACTTTCAATTGTCAGCAAAGAAAACACCCTTTGCCAATCGAAAATCATCATCCCTGTTGCTATTATTCTTTGTCTAAAATGGCTTGGAACGTCGCATTAGACTTCTCTGCAGCAGCTTTTACATCTTTACCTTCAATCGCAGCATTGATCACATCACCAATCGCATCGCGTGCTTCTCCTACATTAATGATGGCAGGACGATCGTACGGCACCCCGTGCTTATTGTTTTCAACGATCGCTTCTGTCAGGTCTTCCGGAAAATGAGCAACACCTTCCGGCATTTCCCAAACCGATGTCAAAGCTCCTGTGATTCCATCAGCCTGAAGATTCAACACAACTTCTTTACTCGTAACCCATTTCACGAACTGCCATGCAGCATCTTTCTTTTCAGAGTTGGCACCAATAGCGATAGCCCAAGCCGGAGGGGCTGCCACTTTATTTCCACCGGGGCCAGCTGGGAACGGGGCAAAACCAACTTGATCGGCTACTCCTGACTTCGAAGGATCCGTTGCGTTCGTATAAAGAGCAGATGCATCTGTATAGAAAACTGCTTTTCCTTGCGTAAAGACAGCCATCGCTTCTGGCCAGCTCATGTTCAATGTTCCAGGAGGACCATAATCTTTTAACAGCCCACCGTAATATTCAAAAGCTTGAATCGCTTCAGGTGTATTCAAAGTCGCTTGTCCATCCTTCATGAAATCAGCGCCATGGCTGTAAAGGAAACTTGAAAACTGAGTAACCGCTGGAGAACGTTTCCCACGTGCGACAAACCCATATAATCCATTTTGAGGATCACTCAATTTCTCCGCCTGTTCTTTCAGTTCATCCAACGTCTTCGGTGGTTGAAGACCCGCCTTTTCTAGAATATCTTTACGGTAGTATAAAACCGTTGATTCTGTTACAACTGGAAGCCCGTACAGATTATCCCCGTTTTTCACACTGCCAAGAGCGGACGGAACAAAATCATCCGTAGAATTTCCTTGTTGTGAAACATATTCATTCAAAGAGGCAAAATATCCGTTTTTCTCAAACTGTTTCCCGTCTTGAAGCGGGCGGAACAGGACGACGTCGATACTCTTTGCGTTTGCAGCAAACTCAACAGAGGTCTTTTGGGAAAGCTGATCTTCGAAATAGCTGTCTACTTTCACCGTAATGCCTGTTTCCTTTTCAAAATCTGGTAGTAGTGGCATAATTGCCTCAGTCCATGGGTGATTGGCAGCAACCAATCTGATTGTTTGAGGCTCATTCCCCGATGGCTGTTCTCCGGTAGTCACTTCATCTTTTTTGGGACCACCACTACAGGCGGCGAGAACAGCACTTACCCCTATCAATGCTACTAGCGAGAAACAGAGTTTTTGAAAACAATTCCATTTTTTCTTCATCATAATCCCCCTCAACTATTCGTATAGTTAGACCCTATTTAAGAACCTCATTTCACTTAATCTTCCTGCAATCATTAAAACACTTCGTCGTTCCAATATAGTTCTAGATAATGGCCCTAGGATCATTTACACAACTCCCCCCTTGTAGCTTGGTTACATTCCCCCAATGTACATCTGTCCACCATCCCTCTCTGGATACTATGTTTTACTTTCATCAATTAGAATTCCCCACACATTTTTCTAGCCATGAGTTCGACAAGTAGCGTGGACTTTTGAATATTGCGGCGAATTGAACCATTTGTTGCGAACCGTACCAATCACTCAAACTTTCTTGTTATCTGAAAAAACAAGGCTTTTCCAACTTTCAAAAGAATAATGGAATTATTTGCATCATAAGTAGGTTAACTGTCGTCCTATTTGTAAGAACTAAGAAGAAGCGAGTGGATGATATGACAAAGAAGATAGTCATTGCTGGTGGAACGGGCTTTATAGGTCAATATTTTGAGGACAAGTTTACAAATTTAGGATATGAAGTCATTATCATTTCTAGGCAGTCACAACATCTTTCATGGACCGATCAAACAAGTATTGTAGAGGCGTTGGAAGATGCAGAAATGCTCATCAATCTCGCCGGCAAGTCCGTCAACTGTCGCTACAATGTGAAGAATAAGAAAGAAATACTCAATTCTAGAACAGAGACGACTCACATCCTTGGACAGGCATTAGTAGCCTGTAAAAATCCGCCCTCTTTATGGATTAATTCAAGTACAGCTACGATTTATCGACATGCGGAAGATCGGCCCATGACCGAAGCGAGTGGTGAGATTGGAACTGGTTTCTCGGTTGATGTGGCTAAAGCATGGGAGGAATCCCTATTTACGTTCGACCTGCCTCAGACAAGGAAAGTCGCCCTAAGAATAGCCATCGTACTCGGTAAAGATGGCGGAGTGATGGAGCCCTACCGTAACCTAGTACGTCTCGGGCTCGGCGGGGTACAAGGATCAGGCAACCAAATGTTCAGCTGGATTCATGTAGAAGATGTATTTCGGATTCTACTTTTCCTTCAGGACAATAAACAGTTGACTGGAGTATTCAATTGCTCAGCTCCTCTGCCTATCACGAATCGGGAATTCATGACACAACTGCGAAAATCGATGGATCGAAAGATAGGCCTCCCGTCACCGAAGTGGATGCTTGAAATGGGTGCTGTCTTTATGCGGACCGAAACAGAGTTGATTTTAAAAAGTCGTTGGGTTGTTCCAGAAAGATTGGAAAAGCACGGTTTTAAGTTTACGTTTAGCACAATCGAGGAAGCGCTTCGAGATATAGTAAAAAGCTAGGAGCAGAGAGAATTACCACTTCTGCTCCTCTGACAAAAGAAAACAAGCTTGATGACCCCTTCAATCGAGTGGTCATCAAGCTTGTTTTGACTTACAGTTGATATTCCTTTCAAAAAAAATCACACTTAGTCTTTATACGGATCAAGCTCATTTGCACCAGCCATACAAACACCCACTGGTTTCAGGACGTGTAAAATATCAATCGTGTCTTTATGTGCATCCAGTACAGTTTGTAGTTTTCGGTACACAAATGGACTTTCGTCCGTCCCTCCACCGCGTAACATGACGCCAAATTCTTTCACTGCATCATCCATCTGCTGCTGGGATATTGCCCCGCCAGAACGAGTACGCTTTTTCCAATTCATCTTCCCTGCTGCCTGCGTACGACTCATAATCCTGCCTGCACCATGAACTGTGCTGTAAAATGCATGTTCATTGTCTTCACAATCTTTCCCTTGCACGATAACCGAAATATCACCCATACTGCCACCGATAAAACCTAACTGACCCGGTGCAGATGGCGTTGCTCCCTTCCGAACAACGATTGTTTCTTTCCCTTGGTGCATCTCTTTCCATGCATAGTTATGATGATTATGCACTTCAAATAGCGCTTTAGCACGCAGAGTATGGAGAACTTGTTCGATGACATAATCTCTTCCTGCGTACGCATATTTTCCAGCCAACGTCATCGCGCGATAATACATATCGCCTAGCTCACTATCCAAATCAATTAATGTTGGCGCTTGCTCCATCGTTTCACCGGGGGCACGGTCTGAAAAACCACGATGATTAACTACATTTAAAAAACCACTCGCTGTCTTATGGCCAAATCCCCTGCTGCCAAAATGGTTGGCAATCCATAGATCCCCTGTCTGTTCTTCGACAAGAAGATCGACATAGTGATTACCAGAGCCGACAGTCCCTAACTGATCGATGGCCAACTTTTTTAGCGTATCATGTTCTTGCTGACCAATTTGACGAAAAACATTCCAGTCCGGATCATCAAACAACTCATGATCTACCCGTTTGTTATTTTTTCGTCCAATACCAAAAGAAATTTTCCCCGCAATTTCATCCATCACACTCGGAAGCATGTTTTTAATCTCTTCGTACTTAATATTCGTTCTGACTGCTTTATTTCCACAGGCAATATCATAACCGACGCCCGATGGAGATATTTGTCCATCGTATACAACAACTCCGCCTACTGGCGTACTATATCCGTAATGTCCATCCGCACATAGTACGCCACCTATGACATTTCCATTTTCTAAACAATTTTGAAACTGTCGAAGTGTATTTTCTTCATGTTCTCCAAAAATCATAGTTTGCATGAAAGCATTCCTCCAATCATTTGAGCACTAAACATCCTTGGCTTAACTCTTCTATAATTCAAGTATATAACAGGTTTAGGCTATATACACCTGTTCACCTTGACAATATATGTGTAATCGTTTTTCACGCTTCAAAAGAACGCAGATTCTTAATTCCATCCCGCCATAAACTTAACTGTTTATACAAATAAATCAAAACCATTAATCTATTCATTTCGATTCTAAAAAAACCTCTGCACCCATTTCCGAACACCATGGCCTTAAATCAATCTTATAGGGTTCTACGAAATCATATTTCTTTGGAAACAATAATGTTATACTTGCTATACAAATTTGACTGATTTTCAATAAAATCAATCTTCCACAAACAGGACTGATTGAGGAACAAACTAGGGAGGAAAAATAATGTCCAATGAAGTAAAATCAAGAAAAATAATTTTAGATTTAGCAGTTACGCTAGATGGATTTATTGAAGGGGTAAATGGTGAAGTTGATTGGTGCATAATGGACTCTGAGATGGGGTTTACTAATTTCCTAAATCAAATAGATACTATTTTGTATGGAAGAAAAAGTTACGATTTATGGGGACAATATACGCCAACAATTGAAGATACTGATGCTGAAAAAGAAATGTGGGGATTCGTTCACAGTAAAGAGAAATATGTGTTTTCCAAAACGCAAAAAGGGACTGATAATAAAGCAATATTCATAAATGATGTTATTCCTGAAGAAGTAAATAAAATAAAAAATAAGCCCGGTAAAGACATCTGGTTATACGGCGGAGCAAGTCTTATTACAACTTTTATCGATTTAGGCCTTGTTGATGAATTTAGATTATCTGTTCACCCTGTTGTTTTGGGAGAAGGAAAACCTCTGTTTATTGATATTAAACAGAGGTTGAACTTGAAATTGATTCATACAAGAACTTTCTCCTCGGGCGTTGTTCAACTAATTTACCACTTGAATAGGGATTAAGGATTAATCGTATATTATAGCTTTTCCTTGTTCACGTAAACTTTTTAAAGATGTAAGCATATGATTTATTTCTTCATCGAAATGTCTTTCCCATGAACTTAATTCAGCTACTATTTTCAAGGGAGATGTAGACCGATAAGAACGTGTTGGGTTTCCAGGAAATCTTTTGTCAGTTAAGTTCGGATCATTTTCAAAATCACCTAATGGTTCTACAATATAAATTCTTTCTTTTGATTTAGATGTTGCTAATTCAGCACCCCATTTAGCAGCATCTAATGTTGCAGTAAAATATATATAGTTCGATTTTTTATCTTGGTAATTTGATAAGTGTTGTGGTTCTAATAAATCTCCAATTTCCAGTTCTACTTTAGTACCATGAAAAAAAGGACCATTATCTAAGACATCTTTTTTGTCATTTATACTGATACACCCCTTATATTTTTTAGATTTGTATATAAAAGTATAGTATAGGAATTAAGGAAGGAGTAGTCTATAAATAATTTTTTAATAATGGTATAATGTAAGTAGAGAGAATGATATCAAACGAAAATTGGGAACGTTACTTTTAATTATGATTGCTAAAAACGCTACGCTGCTATTAAATAGTCTCTATAACAATTTTTAAACCCACCACACATCATTACAATGCATGGTGGATTTTTTATGTTCAAGCATTCACTAAACCACCTCAAAGAAGCATATGTTCTTCACCATCACCGTATCCATCGCGAACTTCTGCAAATCAGCTGGATAGCCGTACTTTTTCAGCAGTATCGTGTAAGGCCAGGGTATATTAGAGGGTTGTGCTAGACCCTACCACTTCACACAAGTTAAAACAGTTTCATCTGCTCTGATACATCCTCAGTCCCATCTGTCGTCACATATCCCATCAATTTATAACCTGATACACGCTTGCCATACATCGTTTTCAAAACAGGTACTTTATCGTCTACGTCGAACAAGGCGTCGAGTTTACAAATACGTACGGTGATATTGATGACCGTTTTTATACCAGTATGGAAACAATGTATGAAAGGATCATTACGATTTGCAATGAGGAAGAGGAGTTTATCCAAATTTTCAAAGAAAGATTGAGGGAAATTGTAACAGATACAGATGGAATCGGTTGGGGATTTCATGATCAATTGGCCTATTTATTTAATGAATTGGATCTCTATGAAGATTATTGAATAGTTACCAACTTAGTCTTTCAAGAGAAAAAACGTAGCTTTGAATTCCTTCGGTAGGATTTAAAGCTACGTTTTAAACAGGTTTGTTTTGATAAGCTCTTCATTTAAAAGCCCTGATTTCACGAATGCGTTCTAGCAGTTCATCAAAGTAATCCTGGCCTAAAGACCTTCCACTTTTAACCACTTAAAACGAAGCCTTTTACACTGCCACCTTCATTTCGAACTGTTTCCATAATGGAAACAGCTGAAGACCTCCGCTAAATTCTTTTGGGGTAATGCGATTAATCCACGCCGCTTGTCCCTAAATCCTCGGTTGCCCTATACAATTGCCTGTCACAAGTAACGCGCCATGAAAATTCAGCTAATGATATCTTGATGTCCTAACAACTTAAATCTAGTATCTTCCTTTAAAAAACCTTTATATATAAGTTGGCGTTTCATAAAATCCGGGTCATCAAATGCTACCAGAAAAATTTGGTGGTCTGCACCCGCTTCATCTAGCCTATTTTCTAGAAGTCGAAGATAACCAAATTCTTTTTCCTTAAAACCTTCCGGTTGAAACTTTACCTCGACAAACTCCCCATAGTGTCCGTTCCAACTACCCGCATCTACTGTTTGCCGATTCCCATCCCCGTCTGTAATAACCTCGGGTCTGTACAGAACTTTCGCTTGATTAATTGATACGACAACACCATAACCCGTAGTAGCAAATTTATGTTTTTCACTAAAGTACTTTTCAAAAATCTTCTCCGGAATTAAACCACGCATTTTCTCCCACTGTTGTACTGTTTCGCAAACATCCATAACTTCTTCTAGCAAATCTGCAAACTCCAATTTGTCAGCAGCAACTTTTTTTCGATTAGGAACAAATGCACTGATCCATCTTTGAAACATCGACTTATGTATATCTTTCCTCCACCAATCCCCACTAACCCTCATGAAAGAATTCAAGTCTTCGATACTTCTTTTATATTTAAAGATGTATAAGGCAACGGATTCAGCAACACTTTCTAACTGAGGCTGTTCCCAATCGGATGGGTGAAATTCAATCTCTACCTTCATTTAAATCTTCACTTTCTTCATGTTGTGCATTTTTAATTAATGACTGAATAATATCCATGGTAGGCAAGATAATTGGATCCATATTCATTTGTGCAGAAAGCGAAGTAATCAATGACCTAACATAAGGAACTAGTTGGGGTACGGTTTGAATCTCAACAAATTCAGTGAAGTCACTAGCATTTATTTCTTCGTTGGATACAAAAACCCCACGATAAATGCACTCTATTGAAATTGAATTCTCATCACTCCCCAGTGTTTTACAGTCAATCACCGTTTTGAAAAATGCTGTTATTCGATTGTTTTCTACTTCGCTGACTTTAAAACCAAAAGACAAATCGTTATACAATGGCATAATAATCTCTTTTTCTTCTTTTAAAATTGTCAGTCCTTCTAGCGATGCCTCTTCCAATTGAATCATTGTTTTGGAAATAACATATTCACTGTAAGCTGTTGATTTATCCACTTCATAATCTCTCCTTTTACGTATAATAAAAGCCCTGCACCAGTAGTGGCAGAGCCTTCGATAATATTCCAATAAATTTCTTTATAATGAACTTCACGATGGGGCAATGTGATTTTCCCTTCCGATATCTCAATTGCTGTTGCAGCTGTTTCGAAATAACTCATTAGATAGCCACTCACAGAGATTAATAACTCCGTAACAGATAATAAAAAATTATCCAGTTCACCGCTTTCAACATCCATTTCAAGAATAACTCTTCTATAATTCAAGTATTCAACAATCTCTTCCGATTCAGGAAGCCTTTTATCTAATTCCTTCAATAATCTAAAGCCTTTTTCATCCATCCACTCCCAAAAGTAGAGTACCTCAGGATACTGTTTTTTCGATTCATTGACAAAACAATGAAAGTCATTAGATTTACTGGTTGTAGATTGAAAATAATGATCCATAGACAATACTAAATCCTTGAGAAGCCCATTCAACATTACATCGGCCTTACTATGAATGGGGGTTGTAAGTCCCATGAACTGTTTATAGTTAATGTCCATTGCTTAAAATCCTCCCTTTCACTTCACTTCTTGTATCAAGTATATAGCAATAAAATTAGTTTGTAAATATTTACATCACTTTAGTTTTTATGCAATCCATTTAAGAATACCAGGGCCTTAAACTATTCTTTCACCTCCATCTCACCCATCAACTCCGCCTGCTTCACCACAGTATCCACCACCAACTTCTGCAAACCAGGTGGCTAACCGGACTTCTTCAACAGTCTCCAAACTGTGGTTCTCATCTTCGCTCTCGCGGAATCGCACAAATTCCAGTCGATGCTCAAATTCTCTTTAATCGCTTTCAACACTATCCGCTGTAGCAGGTAGCTCAAAGGTGAATAGAAACTTGACTTTTATTTTATTCAGCATCCCAATCTACATCCTCAAGCTGGACATATTCGCCATTTTTCATTTCTTCTCGAGCCTCATCAATTTCTTTTTGTTCACGTGGAGTTAATTTTGTGAAATCAGGATCCCATTCGCGAACAAGGGTATAAATATATTCAATCGCCAATTTTTGTTTATCTTCTGGTAAAGCCTCGAGTAAATCTATGATTAGTTCTGAATCTATCTTCATATATGAAAAAAACCTTTTCAAAATAATTAGCGAGCCTCTTATGCTGCTTGTTTCAAAGGTTCTTTAATTACTCTTACAAAATTAATCATTGCCTTACATAAGAATTCTATGATTTTGTCCTATAACTTATCATTCACTTCCCCCAATAATCGCCACTAACTCCGCCCCAAACTCCTCCTGCTTTTTATCCCCTATCCCTTCCACTTTCCGTAAAGCTTCCAACGTAGTCGGTCTCATTTCAATTAAGCTGTCCAACGTTTTATTCGTAAATATATGGAATGCCTTTCGTTCCGTTTCATCTGCTAGCTTTTTACGGAATTTTTTCAACTTCAATTCAAGCTCTTCATCTGAAAGCAACACGGGCTCTTGTTCCAGTGTTGCAGCTACGGGCACTTCCTCTTCCTGATAGAAACTAACCGCCTGCTCCTCAGAAACTTCGATGGAATGCTTATCAATATGCTGTCCATGTATGTATGCCGCCAACTCTTGCATTTTTCCATCCTTGAAATGAACAGGCGAATTCTTCTCTAATTCAGCTTTTATAAACGACACAATGCCATCAGAGCGAAAAACTTTATCCTCTATTTCCTTTGGCGCTTTCTTTAAATCAATCACCGTTTTTTCATTCGCAAATGCAACTGCATAGCGAATTGGCGTTTTAGTAATCACATCATGATCGACCAACAGAGATTGAAGCACTTCTACTTGTCGTTCAACTTGGCGAATAGGGCTATACATACCTTCTTTAAAAACTGTTCGACTCCCGCGATTCACAGTTCGTATAAATTCTCCCTTGTCATTCACCGTAATATTGCCATAGTACTTCTTCACTTCAATGACTAAAAAGAATTGCCGCGTTACCACAACAAAGTCAAGCTGCGCAGTCAATCCCTTATGCTCAATATACACATCATGCAAAATCAGCAGCGGCAAAAACGAATTCATTAGTTCAAACAGTAACGACTGCTCCCCCGCCTTGCCGATTTTCAATAATTTGATGTTCTCCTCTATTTTCTTGCGATTCATATCCAGCTGTTCTTCAGCCAATTCTGTTTGCAAGCGAGTAATCTCTGCATCCATTGAAGTTCCATGCTTAATAACGACTGGCGATTTTAGTTCTTCCTTATCCTTCAGTACTTCTACAACTCGTGATAAAAAGGATTTTTTAATAAAAGACATCACGCAAGACCTCTTTTTTCTATAAATTCAGACTTACTGTAATGCTACCATATTACTAGGGATGATAGTCATGGTTTTAAGGTGAAATGTTTACATTATTTAAGCATGGATTAAACTTGAACTCAGGCGCGTATAATTAGGCTAAAAATAAAACGTCAAATCACACTAACCTCTAAAGTTGGCTGGTGTGATTTGACGTTACTTCAACATTCTTCACTCATTTAGATTAGGTACCTCTTTATAAATTATTTTCTAAAAAAAGACTGTAGGCAAACATCATCTTTTCTGGAGTTTACCTACAGTCTGAAGCATCCCGAAGGATACCTTTCATTACTTTTTCAACGCATGCTTTTTACCTTTCACATCCACAATGTCAATTCCAGTGTCTGTTACTATCATATCTTTAGCTTGAACGCTTGTTAGTCTTGTCGATTTGCTATTAACTAAATCATATTTAAAGACACCTTTTTTATTGAAGTAGTACATTGCAGAATGGTTGTATTTAATAGATTTATTGTCCTGACTGATGGTTGGCTTTTTTATGTATCCGCCAACATCTTCAAAGATAACTCGGGCATCGATTGTAGCTTCTACTTTCGGATCACTTCCATTCAACTTAGCTGAATAGAAGTACAGTGGCTCATCAATATTGATTGTTTCATCGAAAATCTGGTTTAAATCAGTTGATTTTTGCTCAACTGTATAGTAAATTCTATCATTCCATACATACACATTTCGATTATCACCAGAATTAAACTTGCGTCCCTGCAAGTCAATCTCTTCGTATTTCCCTCCATTTGTCGAAATCTTCATCAGGCCGTAAGATAGAGGGAGATCAGTTGCCTCGCCAACACTGCTCCAATAGGGAATGAACAACTCATTGTTGTATAGGATAATCGGGAACCCATCTTGAAGTCTCGCCTGATAGAGAGCATCAATATAAGAGAAGTCCGTTTTGGAAAGCATTACAACCTCTTCTTTTGTCTTTTGGTTGATTTTAACAAGCTTGGAACCTTTAATCGTGTACAACCATCCATCTTGCTCTATTTCAGTTCCTTTTTGACCAACGTAGGATTTATAAGAACTTACTTTCAACTGATCATCAAGTGCTCTAACGAGGAATGAAGAGAATTGCGCTCGTGTTACCGCATTTGCAGGCTTGTATGTACCATCTGGATAGCCACCTGTAATTCTGTTCTTCGCAATGCTATTGATATCTGAGGAGAACCCATTTAAAGGCGATACATCTACAAAGGTTGCCTGCTTTTCTAGCGGTAAATCAAACGCCCTCCTTAAAACTGCAGCCATTTGCCCCCTTGTTGTTGGCTCGTTTGGACGCATATAGCCGTTGTCCCCACGTAGAATCCCCTTTTCACTAACCGTCGCCATAATTTTATAATAACTAGATTTATTCGTCACGTCTTTGAAGTTAACTGTTGGATTGTCAATCAATTTATAATCCAATGCCTTCACTAACATCGATGATACTTGCGCTCGTGTAATTGGCTGATTCGGCTTGAATGTACCATCCTCAAAGCCACCGATGATATTCTTTTCATACAGATACATAATATCATTCTTTGCTCCGATTCCTCCTAAATCCGAAAACGGCTCTTTTGCTTTGACCTGCATGGTTGGAATCATAGTGGCAGTAAGTAATAATGCACCTAGTGTTGTAGCCATAAATTTCTTCATTTTTTTCATACTCCCCCCTTATAATGAATGAAAGTTAGAATCAGATGCCCCAAAATTAGTGGATGGAAAACCAGGTTGGTGTACCTATATCGTAAGCGGTTGGTTGACGGCTACTTCTTCTGGGCAACTGCCAATCTGGTTTCCGAAAATTATGTCGGGGTCCCCTTCGCTATTCTGCTATCGCCCAACGATCTGAGCCTGAAACCCGCTTCATCGTAAACGCCCGATCTGCTACCCCTTCTCGCCCATATTGGTAGCGGATTTCAACCTCATTATCAGAAACCGAAGCCGTTTTTCGATAAGATGCCTCTACAAACAGTTCACCCAACCGGCTAATTTCTGTAAAAGCAGGCGTTTTTAGCGAATTCCCAAACCCCAACAGATCATCATATATATACAAATCAAAATATTGCTCCGGTGTATAGTCACCCGTAAGCTGTCCAGTTAAATAATCCATATAAATCGAATAGGTACGCTCTTCCGTTGCTATGCCGACAACTTGCCCATAAATTTTATGCACAGGCGTAATCGTTGCCCCCTGTACCGTTTTACTTGCAGGGAAATGGTTCAATAAAAAATATTCCCGTGCATTCAATAGCTGGTCGTACCCCCCTACAATCGTGATTCCCTGTTTTTCATAACGATCCATAATGTCAGATGGCAACGGTTTGCCGTTTATCTCCAGCTTGCCGTTTTTCAGTACGACACGATCCCCCGGGACCGCAATCACCTTATAATAGACATCCATATAGGTCGGTAAATGGCTTGTCGTATTAGTCATCGTGCGTACAATGTCGCCTGCCTCATAGACAACCTCATCGAATAAATTCACTTTGCGCTCAATGACCGTGTGCATTGCTTCCGAACTCCCTTGTAATGAAAACGTTTCTTTATCCACATAATACAGACCATCGACTTCCTCAAAATGCGGAAGTGTCGCAAATTCCTCATAATCAACGGCTGACAGTTGCTGCTTCTTCTGCAGTGCAGAGATTTGCGCCAAATCATCCAATGGATCATAAGGAATACCAGGTCCCTTATCTGAAGATAGATAATTCGTAGGGTCAATTGTGAGAATAAGAAACAGTGCTACTAAAGGAATCGCCGCCGAGACAAACAGCACTTGCCAAGAAAACTTTCTAGCCGGCTTCTGTAAACGCTCATGCACACGTTGCTTTATCCGCCTTTCCTGCTTCGATGTATCGCCCATCATTTGATCGAGCTTACGTTTGAAATCGCTCAATGGCTCTCTACCTCCCCGTCCTCTTCCTCAAAGAATTCCTTTAGCTGCTGCTTTGCCCTTCGCAGCCGTGTTTTCACGGTATTTTCATTCAGCTGCAGATAGTTTGCTATTTCCGCTATCGATTGCTCATCATAATAAAATAATAGTAATGGTTCACGGTATTTTAATGGAAGCTGGAAAAGATTTTTTTCTAGTGAGGCAAGTCGCTCTTGCTCCAACACGACTTCTTCTGCGCCTCTTGTCGAAGCAAAGATGGTATCAAACAGCACATCTTTTTTATGCTTCCACGAGCGCAAATAATCTTTTGCACGATTGGCTGTCATTTTCGTTAAATAAGTCTTCAATGATGCCTCATTGCGAAACTGGTCACTCTTTTGAAAATACGTAACAAACACCTCTTGAACAATATCCTCCGCAGTCGACCAATTCTTCACATATAAATAAGCGATGCGCACTAAATAACGCGAATGCTCATCGATTATTTGATCAATAGTACTACTCATTTACGAACCCTCGCCCCCTCTATGGCCACGTCATGTTTCTCTCCACATACGCAACAAATTGCTCAAACGACTTTTTCTCTGTTATTCCGTATCAGCTTGCTTCGAATTGGAAAACATCCTCCAGCTCTTCTACATCCGCAGCGGTAAAACCTGATTGTAGACAAGCACAGGAAGGCCTTCGTCCAAATCAACAGACTACTTAGCAATATATCCCGGTTGCTCTCCTATGGCAAGGATATACCAATCCTCTTCCTTACGATTCAACTAAAATCTATATTGCACCAACACTTATTATAAATACAATCAAGCACACAAGTAACGGTATGTTTCTAGAAATCTTCTTCATACATTTATCCCCACTGTCAATTAAGTAACGTACAGACGGAGATTTTCAGAAAAAGTTTCAAAAGTCTTTTAAAAGTTTTGGAGGATGTCTTAGCAAATAAAAAAAGACATCCATTATATGATGTGGGCGGACTATCGCGGCATCCATGAACGGCGCAGGGTGGTTTTCTTGTTTTCTAGAACGTGAATCCGAAAGAAGCATGCGCTTATCGTACGCATTCTCCCCTTCAGGACCTCCCGCAGAAATTCAAGATATATTTTCATGATCATCAAAAGAGAGCCAATTTAACGCGATTGGCTCTCTTCACATTTTTAATCAATTATGGTTTATTTACTAAGTAGTTTTGCACGCAAGTAGCAGTCATTATTCGATTACATATCCGAATTTATTTCATAGATTTGCGATGTGGAAATATTAATGAGTCCATTCATTTCCTGCACGGTAATCTTCATACCGGACGTGATACCCGAGAACGCGTCACCAGTCTGGCCAATCCTCCAGTAAACGCTATTCTCAAATTCCACTTCGACTGTCCCCACTTTCTTCGCAGTGACGCGGAAGACATTGGTGCCGGGATCTCTTGTAATCTTAGCAATCTCGTCAGCATTTCTCGTTACGATTTTATGCTTCCCAATGTTTTCTGCGGCTTCCTTGTCATAGTAATCGTTATGATCGAACAGTGTTTTCGTATCGAATACGTAGGAAGGCTGCTCCCTCAATGTCTTGATGTCATAGTGGAAGACAGCACGTTCCGGTTCTTTCGCTTCGATTGCGTACCGCACTTCTTTGCCCCCTGCGAGACGGGTCTTGGCGATATAGCTGCCCGGCTTATCAATGGCCAGGCATACGTTTTGCGTCCCCTCGCATTTCTTGAACGCGACATTTTCGTTCAGCAACGCCCCGTCCACAGTGGAAAGACTGATGTTCTCGACCTTTTCGCCAGCAGCAACTGCAAGCCGCGCTTCTGTCGGCAGATAGTCATTCGTCTCTTCCAAGGTCAGTTTCAATTCGCCATTCACTTTTTTGACATGCACGTAGTATTTCTTATAGATATATCTATGCTGTTCAATAGGTACATTCCCATTGTACCCGAGCAAGTTAAGCATGGCTGTTCCTTCCTTCAGTGGGACAAGCTGCAGCCTGTCTGTTGAATAGCCTGCTATACCGTGCACAACGATCGGTTCGTACAGGTCCTGACCTGTTTTCCAATTAACGTTGGAGATTCCATCCATCCCTAATTTTTTTGCTTCGAGCGACTCCATCGACGGTTTCGATTCTTCGGTCGCTCTCATCATCTTCGCCGCCTGGCCTCTCGTCACGGGCGTGTTAATGCTAAACCGGTCGGGGGATGTTCCGCCCGCGATGCCCAGTCTGTAGAGAATAAGGATGTTGGAACCGTGCGACTCAGAATAGACGACATCCTTGAACGGATTTTTGGTGTAATCGAAACTATAGCGTGGCAGATCGAACGCTTTGACGAGAATCGAAGCCAGCTGCCCCCGTTTAATCGGATCATTCGGCCCATAGCGACCGTCCTCGTAGCCGCCGATTATACCTGCCTCGGCCAGCGCGGCAATCGCTTTGTAGTAACCGTTCGATTCCGAGACGTCCTTGAAATTCGGGTTTTTGACGTTCGTTAGATCCATTTTCGTCAATTTCGCAATGATTGCGGCTGCCTGGCCTCGCGTGATCGGATTGCCCGGCTTGAATGTGCCGTCCGGGTACCCTCCGATGATATTGCGTTCAGCAAGTTCATACACCGCCTCTGCAAAATGCTTTGTCGGCGGTACGTCAGAGAATCGCTGTTTGCCCGCTGCGTTGCCGGTTAAAGGCAAACTGCACGCGAGCACCAATGCGCCAAATGTAGTAAGTAGTTTTTTCTTCAATTGTTGCCATCCTCTCTGCTTCATATGTTTCTATCTTGTAAGCAACGTATAGACGAGAGATTTCAGGAAAAGTTTCAAAGAAATTTAGAAAGAATGAAAAGACGTACCCACTATTAAACATCCAACAATGGTGGGCTACTGTACTCAGTGAATTCCCAATTCTCTCTGCCGATACGTTTACCGAACAACTAGCCAAGGCATTGCTTTTAGTAGAATGATGAATGGGAACAAAAGTACAGGTTTTAGACCAGCTTGGTTTTCAAAAATAAAAGTGTGAAAAAAAGAGCAATCTACAAGTCGTAAAGACTTATGATTGCTCTTTGTAGTTAGTCAAGATTGGGCAATTTCAATAAGCTGTCTCTCAAAGGAAGCGATAAAGGCTAATTACCCACATACTATCCTTTAATCTAATAGAAAAGAACACACACTCCCAATTCCAGCAAATCAAAACTATTAGTCTATTCATCTGAAACGCAAAAGCACCGCAATTCATTTGCATCATTTTTTCAAAAAACACTTGCAGGTTACGCTACGTCACCATTTACTCTAAGTACATACCACTATGTATTTGGAGGAATCGTATTGAACAATCAAAAATTATATTTTAACCGGTCACCATGGTCGTGGAAGGAATTTATTCAGCTTCTCATTCTTGTGTTAGTTTTAGTCCCTTTTTTCGTTGAGTATTTATTGATGTACTACTTGTCAGAGTCATTTCAAAATGACTTGTACGCTGGTACTTTGGTCGGTTTTATTATGTCTATCATTTTTATGTCGGGGCTTTATTTTATTGCGTTAAGGCCTAAACGACTCACCTGGAATGATGTGGGACTAAATCGTTTCCCTTTGAATTATTGGGGGCCGATTGCTGGCTGGACGGTTGTTTCAATTACCGTTAGTATTTTGTTAATCTTGGTTATGGATTTAATCGGGATAGGCGTGGAGAACAGTAAGACGGAGAGTATCCAATCTCACATGACACCTTTAAACTTCCTAATTGCTTTTGTGTCAGCAAGTATCATTTCACCCGTATACGAAGAGATATTTTATAGAGGGTTTCTTTATAGACTGTTGAGAAGTAAGCTTGGGATTACTATGGGAATGCTCGTTAGTTCCTTCATTTTCATGATTGTTCATATTCCAACCTATAACGTCTTGCCACTCACCTTTGCATCTGGATTAATCTTTTCTTGGACCTACGAAAAAACGGGTTCTGTGATTCCAGGCATCATTATTCACGGCACCTTTAATGGAATTGCTCTTATACTTACTGCCTTTTTATGAATGAGTAGTTACTATATTCGTTAAACTAAAGAATCCGATTGGCCGTATTTCTACGTTCTTCGCGAAAATTAAGGACTCTGCCTGCTGCTCTCAACGCTGCGCTTTTGTTCGCAAAAGCCGTTCTGCGTGACGGCTTTCGCTTGCAATCGCAAGCGGTGTTTACTCATTTTTCGACTTGAAGAGCCTGCTCTATAAATTCTATGAGGGCTGGATTAATAGGATAGAGTCCTAAATCCGCTGATGCTTTTTCAGATTTTCTTACTTCCCAAAACTTATCCATCAATTGTTGATCTCCCTGAAATGTTTCTTCTGATAGGATATTCATATCCTCCATGATGAGCTGCATTTCTACCGATTGTGGAGATAGCTCCTTGTCCATACACATTTCAATTCGTTTCATCACATTCATCCATTTTTTTGTGGTTAAATCGTCATTTTCAAGCTTGGGAAGTTGCTCTTTCAACAGTTGTTTTTCATCTTCCGTGAAATATTGTTGCCAATCACGTTCCTTTTCTTGGTTGACAACTAAAGAGAGCAAGTCTTCCCAGTTGATAGTTCCTTCCAATTTCAAAATATTTAATAAGGAAGTTGTATGTTGAATCGATTTTTGTATGATGTCTACTTGTTCCTCTAATAAAGATTTATGTACCAATAAGATGGATGTCATCGATTTTTCCGTTACGATTTTTTTACTATCTTCAAGAGAAAGTGATAGTGATTTCAAAAGGAGAATTTTTTCAAGTGCTAAAATATCTTCCTTTGAATAAAACCGCTTGCCTCCCTCCCCTTTTTAGGAGGGGTGGACAAGACCAATTTGGTCATAATACCTTAGCGTTCTAACGGATACTTTTAGACGTTTTGACAATTCTCCTGTTGATAAATACATTAGCATACACCTCCATTTTGACCTTACTGATTTCAAGAACCTTGTATTCAAAATATCATTGTGAACAAGGTATCTCCCTACTGATTATACATTTATTTCAATCACAAAGCATATTTTTGGGAAACAATAATGTTATACAAATTTGACTGATTTTCAACAAGATAAATCTTCCATAAACGGGATTAATTGAGGGACAACCAAGGGAGAAAAAATAATGTCTAATGAAGTAAGATCAAGAAAAATAATTTTAGATTTAGCAGTTACGCTAGATGGATTTATTGAAGGGGTAAATGGTGAAGTTGATTGGTGCATAATGGACTCTGAGATGGGGTTTACTAATTTCCTAAATCAAATAGATACTATTTTGTATGGAAGAAAAAGTTACGATTTATGGGGACAATATACGCCAACAATTGAAGATACTGATGCCGAAAAAGAAATGTGGGGATTCGTTCACAGTAAAGAGAAATATGTGTTTTCCAAAATGCAAAAAGGGACTGATAATAAAGCAGTATTCATAAATGATGTTATTTCTGAAGAAGTAAATAAAATAAAGAATAAGCCCAGTAAAGACATATGGTTATACGGCGGAGCAAGTCTTATTACAACTTTTATCGATTTAGGCCTTGTTGATGAATTTAGATTATCTGTTCACCCTGTTGTTTTGGGAGAAGGAAAACCTCTGTTTATTGATATTAAACAGAGGTTGAACTTGAAATTGATTCATACAAGAACTTTCTCCTCGGGCGTTGTTCAACATATCCGTGAATTTTTGCGCATTTACTAAGTTCGTTCGTTGCACGTTTTTCACTTTGCCTTGCAGAAAAATATTCAAAAGCTCGTCCGCCAAATTCTTCTGTTGGATTAAGGAGCACTCCTAATTTTTAATACCACAACTCTATACACATACGGTCCAAGCAATCCGTCATATATGTAAATGATGCGCAAGTTGAATGGGGATTTTTTTGGTTGTTCGATATGCAAACAACTGGATTCCAAACAACTACCGTAGAAGAAATGGCACAGTAGGAATATGATGTATTAATCTTCGGTTCAGAACCAGGTGGAGGCGTAACATTATTTCGTCTTTGCGAGCTTTGGAAAAACCAAGGTGCAAAAAAGATTGGTGAATTGGACAGAGGGACGAAGCTGTTTCATTCCCAATCACTCAATGAAATAGCCAAATTAAAGCCCGATTTCTCAGCTTTCATTATTACTAAGTATTTTCGACTAAGGGGAGGAACGACATGGACATATTTGTTAGACCTGGAGATTCGGTTTGGTATTTCAGCCAGCTATTCCAGATGCCTCTTCAACTGATTATCGATTCCAACCGAAACATCAACCCACTCATACTTACGGTAGGTCAGCAAATTCAAATTCCTGGATTTGTTGCCGTCAATTATGAAATTCTAACAGGTGACTCTTTATGGTTGATTGCTCAAAGACAAAATCTTTCTTTGTATACACTTCTTCTTGTCAACCCTAATCTCGAACCGAATCGTCTGCAAGTTGGACAGATGATTAAAATTCCTCAAAGGATTACGTGGAGGCTTATAAACGGGAAACAAAATTATGATTACGACATCATGATGAATGATATCAGAAGGTTACTAGCAGTTTATCCATTTTTGCAAATCCCTTCTATCGGAAATTCCGTTTTAAGACGTGAAATACCAGAAATTGTGATTGGTAGTGGCACTAAACGAGTTCATTATAATGCTTCATTTCATGCGAATGAATGGATTACCACCCCTATCATTTTGACCTTTTTAAATGATTATTTGCTTTCCCTAACGAACCATACTCCTATCCGCGGTCTTTCCACATTCCCTTTATACCAGCAAACGACCTTATCCATTGTTCCAATGGTCAACCCGGACGGAGTAAATTTGGTGTTAAATGGTCCGCCTGCAAATGAGCCATGGCGAAGTAAAGTTGTTGAATGGAATAATGGTAGCTTAGACTTCTCGGGGTGGAAAGCCAATATAAATGGTGTGGATCTGAATGATCAATTTCCTGCCAATTGGGATTTGGAAAGAGCCCGTAATCCTAAGAATCCGGGTCCAAGAGATTATGGAGGTGAAAGTCCTTTGTCCGAACCTGAGGCAATTGCGATGGCGGAACTGACAAGAAGACGGGATTTTACGAGAGTACTAGCTTTTCATACACAGGGAGAAGTTATTTACTGGGGGTACGAGAACCTTGAACCTCCGGAGTCTAAAGTTCTAGTTAACGAGTTCAGTAGGGTCAGCGGTTACGAACCAGTTCAAACAATTGACAGCTACGCTGGATATAAGGATTGGTTTATTCAGGAATGGCGAAGACCTGGATTCACAGTTGAACTTGGTTCAGGAATAAATCCACTTCCCTTAGACCAGTTTGATGAAATTTATCAAGAGACGTTAGGGATTTTTTTAGCAGGGTTATATGTATGATTAATTACCCTGCGTTACATTAGTTGTCGTCTTCAATTATAGATTCATTTCTCCAGCATTTCTATTTTGGTAGGGTTCGCATCGTATGGATATTTGAATGTCTCCTCCCTTACTTATACCTATTTAATATTTCTTCTGGAATATGACAATAATCATTTGGGCATCTAGCTAACCTATCTTGATGCTCTTCTGCACTTCTCACATAGTTTGTAAGAGGTAATACTTCAACAACTATAAGGTTATAATCATTTCTCTCACTAAGAAACGCCTTCGCCTCTTTTAAGTGTTCATGCTTTTCACTATATACGCCTGTTCTGTATTTCTCGCCAACATCCTGTCCTTGTTTATTCAAACTGTATGGATCAATGATTTCGAATAAATATCCCATTAATTCTCTGATTGATACAACTGTCGGATCAAATCCTGTTTTTACACATTCGGCATACCCATCATAATCACCCTCAAGTGTATGACTTGTTCCATTAGCTCTTCCTGCTTCTGTAAACTTTACTCCAGGTAAAGTTTTTATAAAAGCTTGTACGCCCCATAAACATCCACCTGCAAAATATACTACTTCCATATTGACTCTCCTCTCGATCTTACTGTGGTGCCAGTCAACCAGGCTACCTAACACCAGTAAAATATGGTGTAATGGAAGTCTAATAAAGGTGTTTTATATGTGTCTCATATCGCTATGTCAGTCTAGAACTCGGCTTTTTAAGTAGGAAATTATAGTAATCATTCAACTCTCCAACAAAACTAAATCATCCTTCGTAATTTCTTTTTCGAGCGCAAGCTTATTTTGTTTATTGCTCGCCACAGCCATTCGATAATCGACTTTACGCATCATTTCTTTCGCTATTTTTTTAGCAAGACCGGCATTTCCGAAATGACTATCTCTACGCGCATAAATCTCTTCATAGTGACGAACTAATGCACTCTTTGCTTCGTCTGTTATGCCGTACCCTTTACTATAGAGGTCGGTAATCTCCATTAACTCCTTTGGTGTATAATCTTCAAAATGAAACGTTAGTCCGAAACGTCGACGGAGTCCTGGGTTGCTGTCTAAGAAACGATTCATTTCTTTTTCGTACCCTGCGGCGATTAATAGGAACTCGCCTTGTCGATCGGACATTTTTTTCAGCAACACGTCCACTGCTTTTTTCCCGAAGTCATTCTCTCCACCACTCGCAAGTGTGTACGCTTCATCAATAAATAACGCACTACCCATCGCTCGTTCAATCAGCCCGGCTGTCAGCTTCTCCGTTTCACCAATATGACTACCGACTAAATCGCTGCGATCTACTTCAATCAGATCGCCTCGTTCTAATAATCCAAGCGCTTGATAAATACCAGCGAGCACACGACCGACCTCGGTTTTACCTGTCCCTGGTTTACCAATCAACAGCGTGTGGTTCATCAATTTCTCTGTAGAATGATTTTCTCGTTTGTAGTATCTCATTAATTCAATCATTTTATCTATTTCAGACTTCACAGAACCAAGACCGATAAACTGATGGAGTTCTGCACGTTTATGGGCGAGTAGTACTTCATCGATTGGAACTTCGTACGTCTTCACTCCACGCTCTTGTACCGCTTGTACAACGTCTTGTTCTTCAAACGTCGTCAATACCTTTTCCGTCCACTCTTCACGCGGAAGTTTCGCAATTCTCATCGACTGAGCAAGCCCGATTTGATCGTATAGTATACGTGCCATTCGAGCGTTACTAAATGTTTCATCGCGCATACGATAACGTTCCACGAACTCCTCATAAACCGCTTGTTTGGCAGCAGGAGTAAGCACATAGCTTCCTTCACACTGGCTTAAGAGGATTTGAAGCAACTCATCTGGTGTATAGTCTTGAAAGTGAATCTTTTCAGTAAAACGATCTTTCAATCCCGGATTAGACGCTAGGAAACTGTTCATTTCTTCGGTATAGCCTGCCGCGATGACAATGAATTCACCGCGAGAATTTTCCATTGCAGGAAGCAACGTTTCAATTACTTTTTTACCGAAATCATTACTAGAATTGCCCCCTGCTGCAAGCGTATACGCTTCGTCTATAAAGAGGACGCCACCCATAGCTTCCTTAATAATTACTTTCGTTCGTTCTTCTGATTCACCAACATGCGTTCCAACGAGATCTTCCCGCTTCACTTCAGTTACGTGGCCTGTCTTTAATAAACCTAGTTCCTTAAAAATCTTTCCTAAAAGCCGAGCGACTGTCGTTTTACCAGTACCCGGATTACCTTGAAAGACCATATGAGGCGCTATCATCGGATTAGCTTTCATTCCACGCTCTAATTTGAATTGATTAATGTCGCTTACGTTTTTAAACTCCTGGATTTTGTCTTTCACATCTTCCAGTCCAATAAACCCGTTCAAACCACTCATGAAAACATCCATCTGATCAGTAGGTGATGAATCTACAGTAGAGGAATGTCCAGCACTGCCGCCTAATTTACTAGTGATTGGTGGAACCTGCAAGTCCGTATCGGTAAGCAAAGGAACACTGTCGTCCCAACGAACTAAATCTCCTGCTTGGTTGTTCTCAAAAGAACAGTCGTTAAGAACCGGAACCGAACGCTCGAGCCTCAGTCCAGCCTTCTTCCCATTCATCACTTGCACCCCAGTGAATACAGCATCTGAACAATCTTGCAAGATGATTTGATCATCACGCTGACCATGTACTCGAGAACCCGTCACTTCAGTACGCTCCACCTGACTCAAGACGATTCCTGACGATTGACCGTCATAGATTTCACACTCTGTTATAAAGACTTCTGCAGATTCCGTTGCTCTTATTTGTGGCCTTTTATGATTGAACAAAATTGACCGTTCTACTGAAATAACTACTTCAGGGCCTGCAAGTATGCCGTTCTTATCGCCACCCGATATTTTACAATCGGTAATTTCTGCTTTAGTCGCAGCACTGAGTAAAACGTTGGACCCCTTATGACCGAAGATGATGCTATTGGCTGCCGTCAACTCGGATTCTTTCACAGTTATCCCCGCACTATCCCCACTCTTTACTTCGCTCGCCGACAGAATTACTTCCGAATGTTCAGATGCAAAAATCTGTACACCACTATGATGGCTAATAAGAGAATCCGAAATAGTCACTTGACTACTTGTCACGTAAACTCCTTTATTGTTTCCACTCTCAACTTCACAACCCAGAATCGTGAACACGCTTTGAGTAAACGCAGAGAGTTGCGTCATCTGATTGTACTTCACTTCCGATTCGATGAGTGTACATGTGGAATTTCCGGACACAATTCCTCTAGACTCCCCCGAAAGGATCTGTGTTTTTGTAATCGAGAGTTTGCTTTGTTCGTTACAGGAAATTTGGTCTCCTTTTTGGTTTTTAAACTGTGAGTCCGATAACTCAACTGATGAACCACTGACGTTCATTCCTTCAGCCTCACCATTTTCAAACGTACTTGCCTCGACTTTGATATGGGATCCATTCGTAAATGCTACATGCTCCAAACGTTGGTTTTTAAAGACACAATTTTTCAGGACACCCTTAGATTGATCACAATAGATTCCTTGGACATGTCCAAAATAAAAATTCGTACTTTCTACGTCCATAGAACTGTCTTGTTCCAAACGAAGTTGAACCCCGCGATTTCCGATGAATGAACTTTGGGTGATTGTTGCTCGACTCGTTTCATACAAGCAAAGGCCAGCATCTTGCCCACTTAAAATTCCGGAATTCGTTACCGCGACTTCTCCTCTCGCGCGCACACTAATTTGTGCAGACTTGATCGTGTCTTCTACGATGCATTCGAACAAAGCCAAACGCCCTAATACCTCAATCCCTTGTATGTTTTTTTGAAAGATCGAATGCTCTGCGGATACTTTCGCAGCTGCATCAACTCGCATTGCAACTCCTTGAATCTCAGAGAAAAGACAGTGGTGAAGCGTTACATCTCCTGATTCGATATGTAAACCAAAGTCCACTGGACCAGTGCCTCCTCCAATACTGATCAATTCGATACGCACTTCTTCCGTTGTCGCGATACGAACACTTCCTGTTAGACGAACTGAGCTCGCTTCACCTTCTGAACTTCGAAGAACGAGCAGCTTATCGATTATTACATGTTCATCATAAACACCTTCATCAACTTCCACTGTATCTCCTGGTAGAGCTGCCTCTACTGCAACCTGAATGGTTTTGTAGTTGGATCCTTCACGCTGAGACACTTGAATAATTGCCATGTATCTTCCCACTTTCCATTAGTAAATTCAATTGATTTCTATACTTTGTATTTTTCTAAACACAATTATACGAATGAATTCTATCATCAGTTAAGTATACTAGTAAGCCTAGGGACAGAGTAAAGAACTGCTTGTGAACAAGAGTAGATAGCCGTACTTCTTCAGCAGTCTTCGAACTGTAATTCGCTTCTTAACTCTTGCAGAATCTCGTGAATTTCAGTCGATGCTCATATTTTCTTTGATCACCTTCGTTAGCTCACGTACAATATTTCTCAAAATGTCGTCGCCCAATACTTGTTCTGCCATATCATGTGAGGTCAGCGCATCACAAAAGTGATTTCTTCTTTGATTAACCCAGTTCAAGGGAATCAGCAGGAGATGATATGATATAATCCATCCATTATGAGCTCCCACTCAAGTATGGATTATTTATGCCGGAAGCTAGAGATTGTAAGATATGCCTGGGGAGTGGATACAACGGATGATATCGTACATCCTTATGTTAAGCATCCCGGGAAATTGTCTAAAGCGAAGTTGAATTGTTCCTGCAAAATGTGCAAATACGAAAAACATTATGATATTCCAAAACCAAATGTTAAATCCAAAAAAGATTTAATGCAGTGGGATATTAACGAATACGTTACTAAGTAAAATGCATAAGACCCTTCTCTATTTTAGGAGAAAGGTCTTTTTTTGTTTTGTAGGATATAAGATTTGTTAACTGCAGCAAACAATCGTGAAAGTGTAAGCATTCACGACAGTTTCTTACACAGTCGTGTCTATTTACAGATTTTGATAAGAAGCTTTTCGGTTTATCAGTATCGTTGATGATAGATACTCTATGATACTCGCGCGCACATCACCTACACACTCTGCCGATCGACCTTCACATTCTCCGTATACCGACAAGTAGGATAATGACTACACCCATAAAACTTCCCATACCTACCTATCTTCAATGCCAAATTCCCATTACACTTCGGACAAGCTGTGTGTAAAATCGAGTCATCCTGCCTCGACACATTCTTAGCATGCCTAGTATATGAGTGTGCCGTCAGCTTGGCACCTTTCGCTCTTCGAACTGATCGCATATGCTCTGCCTTGAGACGCTTCCTGTCATTTTTATCTATAACCAACAGTTTCGCTAGCTTTTCATTGGTCCCCTTCACTGTAGCCTCACTAATGAAATGCTCCTTGTACTGGCTAATAGTTGTTAGCAAATCAGGAAATTGTATGACGTGCGCGGAGGTGAAGTCCTTTTTGAATTTAAGAGTAGAGTTTGATGAAAAGGCGATAATGGAGTGGACATCTTGCATGTCCTCTTGTCCTATGTAGGTAAGCAAAGCTTGAACGTGGCCGTAATTTTGACGGATTGGATTGTGCATTTTTGTTTTCTTTTTATAAATGACTTGCGTCCAATATGGTTTATATTCATCGCCAAAAATCCAACCGCTGTAGTGTTTTGTTTCGATGACAAACACGCCATACACTGAAGTCACAATATGGTCCACTTGCGTCAGTCCCCGCTCACCATTTGGAATATACACATCATGAAAGACAGTGTATGCATCCCCTAAATTTCGAAGCTTTGATTTTACAACCCACTCCCCATACTTCCCTTTAAGAACCGGCATCTTCCACTGCAGTATAATTGATAAGATTACGAAGATGACGACAAATGGAAACACACTTGATGCAATAAACATCTTGATTGCTATTAAAATACCCTCATAAAATCCCGACATCATATTATTGTCTGCATTCATGCTATCCCCCCTCGTATTCAATAAATATTGGACTCCGATTCAAATCAAAATTACATAACCGCCTTGCATTTCCACTTTCTCATTTAAGAGCATCAACCAACTCTTTTAAAGACTCCACAATATCTTCAGTTGAATGTATAGCAGTGTTCATTGCTAACATATCTGTCAAAGTTAAATTTAGTTTTTGAATTTCATCACGTGTGACATTATGCCATATTGGTAATATAACTGAACCATCAGTAATCTCATCCTTTTGGAAAATACCGTTCAACTCATAATTCGTCCAATACTTCTTTAAAAAACTTTGTGATAACACAATCAAACAAAAGCGTGAGTTAATTAAACCTTTATCAATACTTTGGCGAATACTTTGGCCCCATCCAATCTGATCAGAATCATACCAAGTATCAATACCTGCCTCTTGTAAAGCTCTAGCTAAAGGTTCTACAAAGTCACCCTTGTCTTCAGATGCATGCGAAATAAACACATCATATTTCTTATCTAAATAAGTATTTTTTGTACCCACTTTTATTATTTCTTGAATTTGTGTTTTTTGGGTTGCAAGAGCCTCTTGCTGAAGTTTTTCAATTGCTTTTTGATGCTGTTCCCGTTCTTTTGCTTGTGCTTTCATCAAGTCACTCTGTTTATTAGTCAGCCCTTTAGATTTATCAACCAGTTGTTTGGATAATTTAACTTGTTCTGCTTGTGCACTTGTCAGTTCCTTAGATGCCGATTGATATTCTCTCTGAGCGGAGCTTATTGTTGATATAGTTTTTGCTCCAATCGACTTTTTCTGCGCCTTCGCTATCTTCTCAATTGCTGTTGCTTCTTTTAATTTTTGTGTATCTATTTTCTTATTGATACTAGTAATACCGGTTTCCAAACTTTTTATCTGGCTAAGTAACATACTAATTGACAAGCTCTTCCTCTCCCTTTCTTTTATCTACCTTTTCTCAAAATCCTCTCTCGCAAACCGAGCCGCCAACACAAACATATCCCAATTATTAACTCGAAAATCACTTCCCATGTATATCGCCAATTCTAATCTATTCATTCTTACATTTTCACGCACATCCCCAATGCCGGTGAATTGAACTTGTCCTTGTTGGTCAACTAAACGTTCTATGGACCAAAAATTCCTTAGATAACTGCTGTTTAATCGTTCAGCGGTAAAGGCTTCTTCAAAAACTACCGTTATTGTTTCTTTATTATTTTCAATAACTATTTCCGCTACTTCTCCAAGTTGCCGAATACTTTTCACATTACCCATTATCAAGCGGATTTCACCAATATCTATTGGCGTTATTTCATCAACGAACCGTTTGGAAATATTCCTTCTCCTATGAAGAAGTTCATCTTCATAGAGATCACCATCAAACAAAACCATTTGAATTGAAGACGCGTTCCTTTTGGCATTTGTAACTGCTCTCTCTTTTTTTCTTGCTCCAGTAGCAGCCCTATTCTTCTGTCGAATTTCCTTTTCTTCTTCGGATAAATTCATTTGTACAAAAGCATCTTGCAAAGCATTTTGTCTTCTATTATAACTCAACTTTCGCACCTAATAAAACAGTGTGATCAGTTGGTTGAACTAGTTTTATGGCCTAATCAATAGGTCCATTGACAATTTCATAAATGAAAAAAACACCTCATTCTTTTGGTATAGTGAGATTATCGAGAAATCACTACCACATAGAAGAGGTGCCTACTAATATGATAGATCATAACCATGATAATAATCAACTACCTAAAGAACTTCGCTCTGTTTTCTCAGAGCTAGAGATTTTCAAACACTTGCGTAATGCCGGCATTCAAAAGTCAGTGGGTTTCAGCTCTTCATACCTATTTCAAATTGTCTTTTGTTTGATTTTCCAACATAGAAATTGGTTTTCTCTTTTAGAATCAAAGAAAGCGGAGCGCTATCCAGCTAAAGATGCCGTGTACCGATTCTTAAATCAATCCACGTTCAATTGGCGACGGTTTTTACTAGCTTTCAGTGCCTCTACGATTCAAAAAGTGGGACACCTCACGGACCAAACTCGTCCAAAGGTGTTTATTATTGATGACTCATCTTTTGATCGAAATCGCAGTAAAAAGGTAGAGCTTCTCGCTCGCTGTTTTGATCACGCCTCACCAAAAATGCGTTTTTACAAAGGTTTCCGAATGCTTACATTGGGCTGGTCAGATGGCTACACGTTTATGCCGGTTGATTTTTCTTTACTCAGCTCGAAAAACTCTCAAATAAATGGAATTCAAGCGGATATCGATAAGCGTACATCTGGCTATAAACGCCGTGTAAATGCGTTACAAACGGCTCCTGAACAAATTCCAGCTATGATTCAGCGTGCGCTTTCGAGTGGAATTGACGCAAGTTATGTCTTGATGGATTCTTGGTTTACAATGCCACCTCTTATCAAAGGAATTGTTGACCAAGGGATTGATGTCATCGGCATGGTAAAAGCAACGAAACAGCGCTATTCCGTGGCGGGTCAGCTGGTTGATTTAAAGAAGCTTTATCATCTAGCGCAGCCCGTTCAAGATAAAAAGAGCATCCTTCGTTCCATTCATTGTGTCATGTCGAACGGGACACCTATAAAAATTATATTCATTCAAAATCGAAATAAGAAAAGCGAATGGCTCGCCATTCTCAGTACCGACTGTACGCTTTCCGAACAAGAAATTGTGCGAATTTACGGCATGCGCTGGGATATTGAGGTGTTTTTTAAGACGACTAAATCTCTTTTGAAACTCCAAAAAGAGTTTCAAGGTCGTTCATATGATAGCTTGATTAGCCATACAACGATTGTATTTTCTCGCTATATCGTACTGGCTTGGCAAAACCGCTGCAACACCGATGAACGGACATTAGGTGGGCTTTTTTATGAATTATGTGATGAAGTCAATGAACTAGATTGGGCTGTGGCTTTACAGCAATTGATCGAGCTTTTTCAAGATGTCCTGAAACAGACCAATTCCAAACTCAAAAAGCTAGTCGAAAATCAACTACAGCAATGGATGGCTGGTTTACCTAGTTACATCAAGGCTTATTTGCCGATTTCGCCCTGCGAAAGTTGAGTTATAAGTAATTTCAACACTAATTATATTCGTTGTGTTCCTGCCTAAACTCATAGGTATCCTATCAAAATAAAACAAACAATCTCTCGAATGTTCGTCAAATCTCCAAGTTCTAAAATGTGCTGTTCTCCCACTACTAAAGCTAATTTTAGCTGGGCAATTTTCTGTTGGGCAGTATAGTTTTCCTTTTAGCTCATTCTCATAAATACGAGCTGTTATCTCTCTAGGATGAATCTCTTGTGTTACTCCATCCTTATCCAAATAGATAGCACTCAAAATCCGCATAAAATCCCCCTTCAATCGTTGCTGATTTTAAAATCTTCTCTTCAGCCTACTGGATAATTTAATAGAAAACAGACTGTATCAAAGGAACGTATATTCTCAACTCAATTCTATCACAAATCATACTGTTTATACCAATAAATCAAAACAATTGGTCTACTTAACTAATTACAATAACCCCAGCATCCATTTCTGAACACCAGGGCCTTAAATCAATCCTATAAAGTTCTAAACTTCCATCCCACCAGCCATCAACTCCGCCTGCTTCACCACCGTATCCACCGCCAACTTCTGCAAATCAGGTGGATAGACGTACTTCTTCAGCAGCCTCCGAACTGTAATCCTCATCTTGGCTCTCACGGAATCGCGTAAATTCCAGTCGATGCTCATATTGTCATTAATCGCCTTCGTTAGCTCATGCGCAATCACTTTCAAGATGTCGTCGTCACCTAATACTTGTTCAGCCGTATCATGTGAGGCCAAGGCATCGTAGAAAGCCACTTCTTCTTTGATTAACCCCGATGCTTCGCCTGCTTTGTAGGAATCATTCATTTCCTTTGCCAGTATGGTTACCACTTGTGTTCGGACACAAAAAAATACGGCAAGTGTAGAAGAAGGTTCAGAAATGATCCTTGTCCTTGCAGTAGTGGGGGAAAGTATAAGAAATGTTGCGATTAACAGCTTAAATCTAAATAAAGACAGCAAACTCCATTCCAAATTTAAAATTCAGAATAGAGTTTGCTGTCTTCAATTATTCATACTCTTATCACATTCGCATTTATATTCACCTCGGTATATCCCGCAACAAATCTCGCAATGTATCAATTTGTGGTATTACTTTAACTTCATTCACTAAAATTGGAAGTCGTTTGATTACTGGTGCCAACTGTTGTGCTATCTGGGCTTTTAATGTCATCGTTCCTGGAAGGACTCGTAACTCTTCAATCATTTGGACGAATATCGACTGGACTTTTTCTTCAATATTATCTGCAGTGACAACCGTTTGAAAGACCACGGCGCCGCTTTGCTCATCCAATGCCACAAGCATATAAGGAAAATAGGGACGGTTGCCTGGCGCATCTTGCACTGGTAAGTCAAGCATGAATAGGTCTAAAAGAATGTGGCTGTCGTTTGTTTGCCTTTTTGTGAGACGCTTCATATCAATTTCACTTACATGAAGTTCGACATCCATTCTGCTTTCAGAAGATTGCTTATTTTGAAAGGCTGCCATATGAGCAGTTTGCCATACAGTTGGATCATTATCAGCTATTACTCGTCCAAAAAATTCTTTCCCGTCCGTGAAGGGGGGAATGAAGAGCCCTTTTTCAACTTCCCTCAACATCGCAATTGTTTGTTCAAGGACAAGCTGCAATATGCGTCCTTCTTCTTCATCTAGCAACCATGGGGATTTGCCAGGCACCAAACTTCTGAACTGGACCCACTGTTTAGACCCACGAAATGATAAACCTAGTCGATTTAGAAATTGATAATCGTCATTTTCCAACTCATCCCGATCAACAAAAGCCAATAACAAACTTCGTTGCTGTAAGAAAATATCTGGATACGATTCTCCCAATAGTGTTGCTTGCAAAGATTGAAGACCTTCATCGCCAAGATAAACAGCTAGACCGAACTCTTGCCCGCCAGCACCTAATATGGAGCAATAACAGAACTGTTCAGTATCCTCTACAATGAAAACTTGATCATCCGCAAGCTTTTCCCACGGTTTGGTGGCATTTAGTGCCTTTGCTTGTTTGATGAGTGTTAGCCAATCGAATGGTTTATGTCCGTCATCTGGTTTAGTGTGCTTAGCGTATGTATTGTGGGTAAATGACTCATTTACTGCAAGGGTAAGTTCCCGCCAGTCTACTTCCTCCAATGAAGGCTCTTCTTCCCACATTCCACGGCTATCTTCCTCAGGTGCCAATCGCATTGCTTTCACACAATGGGGATACTGGGTATTCACTTCTTTCTCCACAATTTTTTCAAGTCTGATTTCATGCTCCCAATCATCACCGAAATCATAGGTATATAAGGCCCGATCCTTCTCTGTGAAAAACCAGTCACTGATAATTTCTAGATGTTCATCATGTGTACGTTGAAATGAAAAGAAGCTAGGTTCCTCATTTAGGGGTTCTATAATATCAATAACCTTTTTCCCATTTCGTTTTTGCATGGAAAAGGAATGAAGATGGTAATCATCCCAGTCAAATGCATCCTGTAGTACCTGGTGAAAACCGTAAAATGTCAAGTTTCCCTCTACTTGCAGGCGTCTCCAAGTGGGTGGACTCATTCCTTTTAAACTGACTTTAAATTGATAAATCATTAAACCACTCCTTTTTTTGATAGGATGACTGTTCTTTTCTTTATCATATACGATAATGTAGAATGAAGAAATACATGATAAACATAATTCTAAAAAAAGAATGGAGCTATGGCAATGAATCCTCAAAACTTTGAGCAACGAGGCTTAACAGAGGTGCTGAACGATTTATCGAAAGACCAGTTAATCAGTATTGTTGATGAGTTAGCGAAAAAAGATAGCATCCTGAAAAGTCGTTTGCTACTCAAGTATTCGAAAAGTGTGACGGGACAAGAGCTAGAAAAATTTAAAGATTTGTTGCGTTCGATTGTGGATAAATATATGGGAAGAGAAGGTTATATTGCTTACCGGGACATTAGTCCTTTTGTGAGAGAATTGGATGAATGCTTCGTGCAAATTGAGTACTGTGCGGATGTAGTAGTAGCACTAGAGCTTTCTTTTGTAATGCTAGAGGAAGCGATTGAAGCATTTCAATATACGGATGATTCCAATGGTGATATCGGCATGTTGGTAGAGGATGCACTAGAAGTGATAGAATTGACGGTCGTTGATGCGATTGATTCGGAATCTGAGCAGAGGCAAGAACTTTTTAAGAAACTTCTCAAACAATGCGACCATTCGGCTATTAAGGAATGGGAAGAATATCAAATTATCTTATTAAGAATCTGTATACATTTTGCGGATAGTAATGAAAATAGGGAAGCGCTAAGCCGAAAAGTTGAATCATTGATTGATGAAAATTCGTCTCAACATTATCACAATGAAGCCTTGAATCAACTGTTATTTGGAATGATTGATCAATACGGTACAGCAGAGGAAGCGAACCAATTTATACAAGCACGTCTGCATTATTCGTCATTTAGGGAACAATTGATTCAGCGATGCATAGTAGAGAAAAATTATAATCGGGTTATCGAGTTAGCAGCAGCGGGAGAACAATCTGACCGGGAATATGCGGGATTAGTATCCAAGTGGAAGAAATTTAGATATGCTGCCTACAAAGCGCTATCGCTAAGAAGGGAACAAAAATTATTAGCAAAGGATCTTTTTATGAATGGGGATTTTGATTTTTATCATGAATTGAAGGCGCTTGCCGAGGACCCAGACCAATTTTATATGCAATTAAAGCAAGAGCTACAAAAGCATTCGGGGTGGCAAGTGAGAAGGCTGTATCAAAGGCTGATTGAGGAAGAAAATGATACAGATGCATTAATGGAATTTGTGCGAGCATATCCAGATTGTATTGAACAGTATGCTAGCGATTTGGTGGATATCTACAAAGAAGAGGTCCAACAGATCTATAAAGAGCATATTGAAATGGCGGCCAATCATGCTTCGAATCGCAAAGGCTATCAAGATGTATGCCAAATGATTCGACGTTATGAAAATATAGTGGGAAAAGAGCTTCAGCAAATAATTGTGAATGAACTTCGGAGTAGTTATAGGAGAAAGCCAGCCTTTGTAGATGAATTGGGTAAAATTTGATTGTTCAAATTAAAAGTGGCCCAATAGCATTGTTCAACATATCCGTGAATTTTTGAGCCTTTACTAAGTTCGTTCGTTGCACGTTTTCACTTTGCCTTGTAGCAATCGATTTAATAGCTCAACCGCCAAATTCTTCTGGGGCAAGGCTCGTACTTCTTCCAAAAATTCATAGGACAAAATCGAAATGTCAGGATTCTCGAGGCCGAGTGAAGTGTAGATATCAATTACTTCATCGGAAATGACGGATTTTGAAATAAGCTGATTTAGCTGTGCGTCGATTTGCAATGAGGTCTTTTTTGCTCCTTCTACAAGAATCAGTTCACGATGCCCGCCTTCACTGCTTTGAAAAAACCAATTTCGGCATTCAATTCTTGTTCTTCTGGCTCGGTTGCACAAAGCGCGAATGCTTTTGCCAATTCCGTAACGACTTGCATAAATCGTTTCTTCTCTTCCTCGCCAAGTCCGATGATAAAATCCATAGTCTGCGTAATAGCTTTCATGCGCACAGATGGTTTATCGGAATGAAAATCATCGTAGCTATGCTTGTACAGCATGTCCTGAATAATCTCGAATTTCTCCAGCATGATATCTACTGCGAATGACGTATCAATGCCCGTATTTGCCGAGGTCACTATCGGTATACTGCTTCAACGCTTCCTTTAAGCTATCGGCAATGCCAATATAGTCGACAATTAACCCACCTGGTTGACCCGTGCAATGGCCTGCATCAAATTATGTACGTGCATGGGCTTGTCAATATACATCGTGCTCATGGAAGGGACGTCAAACCCCGTCAGCCACATATCACGGACAAGGACGAGTTTCAGTTCATCGTTGCGAAAAAAACATAAAAAAGAGCTATCCACAAGTAATAAACTCACGGACAGCCCTCCTCATTTATTCAAGTTCAGTCAATTCCAGCAAACTATCCTTCAGCACCTGCAACTCACCCAACGTATACGTAGATCCCTTCCCCATCTTCTTATGGTCCTCCGACCAATCACGGATATCATAAACCGGATCTCGATCATTCCAGCTAATCAAATTCAATTCTTTCTTCCATCCCTTGTTACCTTCTGATAAAACCGCAATTTTTTTGATAATGTCGAATTTGATTTCGGCCATGGTGATTACCTCTTCTTTTCTAATCCTCCTGATAAACCAGGTTTATTTGTATCTATTTGTACTTACCCTTATCCGACTTAGTTCAACGTTTTCTGAATTTCCTTTACCTGTTCCAACGTAAGTTCAGTAATTTCCGCAATCGTTTCAAGTGCCATGTTTTTCAAAATTAATTTCTTCGTTATATCTCTTTTTTCAAATTCTATTCCCCGTTCGATTCCCTTCTCCAACTCCAAATCAAATGCATTCAGAATTGTCGGGGAAGCATTTTCTTTATTGTATAGCTCCATCAGCTCCGTCTCCTCTCTAATCATTGGGCGAATTTCTTCAGATAACCGTTTTGTATACGCTTCTGGTAATTGTAACAAGTAATCAATGAAATGAAAAACAGCTTGAACTGCGGTACGTGAATAGTTTTGATTACGGATAAGTTCACGCATTAGCTTTCTTTTGAACAAAAAACGTTGATGGTCTTCGTCTTTTGTTTGATGCAGTGCTTTTGCAGCTAAGATAATTTGGCTAAAAAGATTATCGGATTGTTCCAGTTCATTGTCTGGATAAGCTTCCGTTCGGTAATTTCTATACGAATAATGTAGCTGCGTACCAAAATAATCGTACTCAAAACGTTCTGGAATATCGCTCTGATTAAAGGACGTATGAACAGCGATAGCGACAATCTTCTCTTGATAGCGGTCATAGATGCGATAAAAGTATTGAAACATTCGTTCAGGAAAATCTGTTTCTTTTTTACTCTGCACTTCAATATGGATAAGAATCCATTGCTCTTTTCCGTCATTCAAATGAACTTTTGCCAATCGATCAGCAAAACGTCTGCCTTTTTTCTTATCTACGATTTCTTGAAACAATTCCTTGTCTAAAAAATCTGGCTCCACACTAAAATCAACCCGCGTATGCAATTCTGGTGCGAAAAACAGTAAAAATTCTTCGAACAACTCTCCAATTACTTTTTTCCACAAACCGTCCTGGTCCACCGAATTCCCATCATATTGCGTTTTTTCTTCTCTGACCCATGTCACCACCATTTAATAAAACACCTCCAATAATATTTTTCGGATTATTGGATTAATTATAACACAAAGCGAACACACGTTCAATAATAGGTATATATCAGTTGAAATCGAGTAGATTTCATAGTGAAAGATTTGCAAGATTGAATAGGGTGAAGGCTAAGTATTTTTGGAATGCCAATTCATTCATCTGTTCATCTTACAAAAAAAACCATCACCCATTTCTGAACACCGGGGCCTTACATCATTCTTTTATTTCCATCCCACTAGCCATCAACTCCGCCTGCTTCACCACAGTATCCACCGCCAACTTCTGCAAATCGGGTGGATAGCCGTACTTCTTCAGCAGCCTCCGAACTGTAATCCTCATCTTTGCTCTCGCGGAGTCACGCAAATTCCAATCGATGCTCATGTTCTCTTTGATTGCCTTCGTCAGCTCATGCGCAATCACTTTCAAGATGTCGTCACCTAATACTTGTTCGGCCGTATCATGTGAGGCCAAGGCGTCATAGAAGGCCACCTCTTCTTTAATTAACCCCGATGCTTCCCCTGCTTTATAGGAATCATTCATTTCCTTTGCCAGAGCGATTAGTTCTTCAATGACTTTGGAAGTTTCAATGGCGCGTTTGATGTATTTATTGATAGCGTTGTTCAGCATGTCGGTGAATTTTTGTGCCTTTACTAAGTTTGTTCGTTGCACGTTTTTCACTTTGCCTTGCAGCAAACGGTTCAATAGCTCTACCGCCAAATTCTTCTCTGACAAAGCTCGTACTTCTTCCAAAAACTCATCTGACAGTATCGAAATGTCGGGATTTTCGATGCCGAGTGACGTATAAATATCAATAACTTCATCGGAAATGACGGATTTCGAAATGAGCTGGTTTAGCTGCGCATCGATTTGCAAAGAAGTCTTTTTCGCTCCCTCTACAGGAATCAGTTTCACAATCCTCGCTTTCACTGCTTTGAAAAATCCGATTTCGGCATTCAACTCTTGTGCTTCTGGCTCGGTTGCACACAGTGCGAATACTTTGGCTAACTCAGTAACCACTTGCATAAATCGTTTCTTCTCTTCTTCGCCAAGTCCGATAACAAAATCCATTGTCTGCGTGATGGCTTTCATGCGCGCGGATGGTTTATCGGAATGAAAATCATCATAGCTATGCTTGTACAGCATGTCCTGAATAATCTCGAATTTCTCCAGCATAATATCTACCGCGAGTGACGTATCAATGCCCGTATTACCACGGTCGCTATCAGTATACTGTTTCAACGCTTCTTTCAAGCTATCGGCAATGCCAATATAGTCGACAATCAACCCACCCGGTTGATCCGTGCAATGGCCTGCATCAAGTTATGCCCGCGCATGGGCTTACTCATTAACTACTATACATCCATTATTGCTTGAGTTAATTCGCGCACTGTTCCAATCTGATTTTCAAACATTTCATCCCACATATCCAAACATTGTTGATTGACTTCAAAGTTGTCATGTGTCCTGTCATATAGCATTGCAATCAATTTAGATAGTTCTGGAGTTACACCATACAGTTCATTACTAACATCTTTAACTTCGCTCTGTGAGTTCTCTATGATATTTTTACATACTCCAAAGATTAAATCTCTAAACATTTTAATCGGTATATCATTTTCATTAAGATATTCTATGAGGCGTAGTGTAATAAATCTATTTGACCTAGAAGTCGCTATTTTTAATAATAGATCTATATCCTCTTCAATATTTATTGTTTCTCTATAAATTAGTTGGGCGTACAAATCAGTTATCTCATCATTCTTATCTAGAAAATGCATAAGGATTTTTTTACACTTTTCATGATATTCTAGATGCCCCATAAATTTGATAGCCAATTCAATGATTCCTTCTTTTTGATATTTCGAATTCTCTAAATTATTAAAGATAACTTCCTCAAAACATCCATAGATCATGTTCATATTCACTAAATGATTTGCACCTATCTTAGCTACATCTTCAAATTCAGATTCATACATCTTAAGTACAAGACTTTTAATAGAATCCGTGTTTTCTTTGAACAAATAATAAAATATATTATACGCATATGGGCTAGCAACAATCCTTATATCTTTGTTAGCTAATTTTAAAAAACATTCGGCAGCATATCCTTTATCAATATTAATAATAGGGGTAATACAAACTAAGGCTGCGGTATTTACAGCTACATTCTCATCATCTACAACAGACTCTACGGCTTCCTTTAAATAACTAAATCTATTTTCATCCTCCCAAAGCAATGCCCCGATTGTTTCAGCAGCACAACCTCTTACACAATTCATTGAGTTCGAAAATATAGAATTGACTGTTTTACCTTCAGGATCTTCCGAAGACATCACATTTAACTCTCTAGACTCTGGATGAGGATGACTCTTGGCAACACAAGCTATTTTATTAATAATATCAAAATTCCAAGGTTCTTCAGCTCTATTTTTAAGCCCCCTACAAAAAGACATTACAACATTAACATTTTCTCTGGCTCCATACTTTAAATATAAGTTTTGTGCTATATCAACTTTCACAGGTTTCCAATTTGATTCTTCTAGTATATCCCTACCCGTTTCTTTTTCTCCAATTATATTAAATATTGCATTAACATATTCATTATCTACATCCTCCGGGAGTTTTAATGCTATTTTAGCAAACCTCTCCGGTTCCTTTTTACCAACTCTTTCTAGATCTCTAGAAAACTGTTCAGGCGAAGACTCTAAAAAAGCACTTTCATTCACTGGCCATTTTTCCCTTTTATACTCATTTTGCTTTATAATTATTCTTAACCATTGTTTATCATCAATTTTTTCAGCTTTTTCACCAATATTAGAACGAACCCAACCACTAATTGTTCTATTTTTCTTGTGTCGCGTTTCACTACGCTCAAACCTTCTTGATAGAATGCTTTTTAGATTGAGTGTTTCTCTAGATATTCTTTTCGAATCTAAAGCAGGATTCAAGAAATTTTGCACCTCACCCCAATATGGCCAATACACTACTGTCCTTTTTTGATTAATCCTGTTTTCTCGATTGAAAACAAATCTACGCCTTGCAATCTCTAATTCATCTTCTTCATTATAATAATAAATTGTATCTTCAAGTTTTTTAAACATTTCATCTGAGCAAGTTTCTGAATGCTTTTCTATTATATTTTTACTTGACAACAAATACTCATCAGAATCCCCTGTATAATTAAAGAAGCGTGTATGTGGTTTTTCTATTAGCCAATTAATAGCGTAATCAGAATACCCAATCGGAATATTCTGCAAGACATCTAATAAAATTTCATTAACTAAGGGTGAAGTACCATTTGAGTAACTCTCCAATTCCTGGAGGAACTTTTCAGTTTCCACTTCAATAAGCTCTGATGCAGACGCCTTAATCATATCCACATAAGTTCTTCCATACAATTGATCAGGATATTGTTGTTTTTTCCAAAAATCCAGTTTAGGATCATAGTAAGAAGTGATATTTTGGGTTGACTCAGAAACGAATCGCATAAACGTATCCCAAATATAATGGGGTTGATCTTTTGCTAGCTGAATAAAATATTTAATTGTTTTTTCATTCAGATAGTCCCTTTGTCCAAGATTTTTTGAATCAATATTTTTAACAAGTTGATCAAGTAATAATAAGGCTCTAAACGGAGCACCAGACACTATTCTATCCCAGTGAATATGATGGCCTAATAATTGTGGTCTAGCTTTCAATAATTCCAATCTAAATTCAAACATTTCATCGGAATCATCTGTAACATCCCGACACAACACACTGAATAACTTATTATCAATCTCAGACTCTTTAAAAGCTAAAGGATATATCAAGGAAACCACTTCTGTAGGTAACTTAGAATTAACAGATCTAAGTAGCATCATGGCCAACTCCCTGTCCTTTTCTAGATTAAGCCATTTAGAAAGATATCCTTCATCAATTAAAAACTTTATAAAAATAGGATGGCCAATAAACACTGCATCAATTAAATGGGGTTTCCAATAGTCCAACTCTATAAAGGTCTTTAAAAATAATCTAACATTACTGCTAATAGATTCTGCTTGTCCTAATACTTCTAGAAAAGCATATTTCATATAAAATCGTACATTCGCACTTTCCACAAGTTCTCTTCCTATATCAACAAAGAAATTCATATCATAGTCAATTAGATTTTCCAGTATCATTTGAAGTTGATATCTTTTAGATGGTGTTTGCTCACTTATAGGTCCAATAATATCAATAACTGAAGAGTCTTCAAATATTTGTTCGATCATTTTTTCTGCCAAAAAATAGTCATAAAAACTTTGATGAACAAACCCTATGCTTTTATTTTCTGAAAGCAAAAGACCGTTAGATAAGAGGTGTTCAATTGCAACTCTAGAACAATTTCTTACAAATTGCTCTGGAATCATAAGTTTCCCTAAATTATCTATATGTTTAACAATGATTTCTTTCAGTTCATATAAATCTTGGTTAGAAATCCCTATATGCTCACATTTTGTTCTTAACTGGTTCCACCATTCCTTAATTAAATCACTTGACGATCGATAGGTATTATTTTGACTCTTCACTTCTAGATTTGACCATATATAAAGGTTACTAGGCGTTCTAAGCAATATTTTAAGCTTAGTAGATAAAATTGCATAACCATTTCCAACTACCTGTTCAACATCTTTATTGTCCAAATCCCCCATCAGGATTTCTCTCCAATGAGTATCCCCACTGTTCTCTTTAACATTTGAAAACAGCTGCTTTATTCCATTATCATTTTGAAAATCAAATGTGCGACAAACAAAAACAAGTAATATTTTTTTGTCCCTACTTTTATTTATATTATTTACTTCTACAATCATTTCTTTACACACTTCTAAAGCTGTGCTGGAGTGGCTACTCGTCCACCGAATTGCATCAAGCTGATCTAGTATAAGGACAGCCTCCTTGCCAGCAGAAACTGCATCAAGACAAAAAACAGGTGAAGATGGCAATCCTAATTGCTGCCCATAACCATTAGAAGTATATTCTGGCATGCGTCGATCTAGCTTTAGTCCAAGATGGACTATATTTTCTTGCTTAAGCCGATTTAATAACTCAACTACGCATCCACTTTTTCCACTGCCTGCCTTTCCATGAATTATTATAGAATTATTCTTCAATAGTTCCTTATAACATCTCTCACTCTCTGTTCGATGGATGACAGAGTTATCAATCCCGATAAACGAAGACATAAATTCAGCATTCAACTTTTCAATTCTAGGAGTAATTCTTCGATCTTTATTTAAAGTTCTTAATGAGATACCAGGTTGGTTTTCTAAGAAATTAAGTATCATATATGATGTTATTTCTTTTCCCAACAAATCATTTTCAATGGGATAATTCAAAATTAAGTTATAGTTGGTTTCAGGATTCCCATCGAACAAATATTTAATGGTTCCCTTTAAAGTATTCTTTGTTTCCAAGTCATCCGAAAACTGTATAATATACATTCTTTTTAAGTATTCAAATACTCGGATTCTATCAGCTTCACATTTCTCATCTAAATCAAAGTACTTCACTATTTTTTTGTATGCTTTAATTACCTCGGAACCAGCATTCATAATTTGACTTTCATAAAAGTCATTGGGATTGTCGCTTGAATTTCTTGCTCTATTAGTAATACCATTCAACGTTATATTAGTAACTGCTGATACAAATTGATATGTAATATTTTCATTAGTATCTAATTGTCTTTTAGCATCTTTAAACATACCTTTAGCAGCTAAATCTCCCATTCGCCAATATTCTAAACTAGCATTTCTCGCTTTACATTGGTAGCATACTCGAGTTCCATCTTTATTTTTAACCCAAAGATCAATACCCTTTTCAGCCTCACCAACCGCCTCCAATGTAACAGATGAAATCTCTTCCTCAACTAACCTAAGTAATTGCTTTACTACCCATCTATCTTCAAATCTATTTCCAAACTTATCTGCTCTTCCACCCACTTCAAAAGACATTGCATCCCCCTCCATATTTTATTACTTTTCACTGTCTCAACAATTCTTTTAAAATAACGCACACTTCTAATTCAATCCTATCATAATCCATACTTTTTATACCAATAATTCAAAACCATTAATCTATTATTCCCAACACAAAAAAACCTAGCATCCATTTCTGAACACCAGGGCCTTAAATCCATCTTATTATACTATCCTAAACCTCCATCCCGCCAACTTCTGCAAATCGGGTGGATAGCCGTACTTCTTCAGCAACCTTCGAACTGTGATCCTCATCTTGGCTCTCGCAGAATCGCGCAAATTCCAGTCGATACTCATATTCTCTTTGATCGCTTTTATTAGCTCATGCGCGATTGCTTTCATCATTATCCACTACAGTTTTTTCGCTTTACTTCTGCTGCGTAGGACAATTTCATAATAAAACAATTAGCCCTAAAATCCGAATAGGATTGATTTCCGCTCCTGGCGGATGCATTTTATGCTTGAAACCCCTTGAGCCGTAAGGGCATTGGGTTATGAATTTGATTCACCTACCTGTACTTTCCTTTATAACCACAAATAATTGTAATCGCTCGCTCCAAAAAGTATAGACCTTGTTTGTAAGCGTAAAAAATATTATTGACATTTGTATTATTAAAATCACTTTTTTTCTCTGGATGGACAAGATTATTTCTAAAATCAACAAACATATGAACACTATCATTATTATATTTATTTATCAATGCAGGTCTAGGGTTTTCAACAAACACATTAGGGATATTTAATTGATAACAGAAAAGCCTGAGTATATCAGATGCTCGTAATCTTTTATACGCTTCTTTATCTAAAATTTGTTCTTGATTAACAAGGTAATTCCAAGCTAGTTGTTCTAATGCTATTTGTGTAGAAATTATCTTATTTTCATACATACCAGTACTTTTTATTTCAAGGTACCAATTCAGCACAACTTTTAAAACATCACTCCAAATTTCCTCTTCTAATTTCGTAGCAACTTTTGAGAATAAAAGGTTAAAGTCCTCTGTTGCATGATAAGGAAAACAGCTATGGGAATCCTGGAAATGTTTAACATCTCTATTTTTAGTACGGTAATTCTCCCACACTTTATTATCATCTTTAAGTCCAATAAGTATAGGGATAAATACATTTTGGGCACTAAAAAAAGATAAATACCATTCTAGTTGTACGACAACATCTGTGATTTCATTAGAACAAAAAACTTTTTTTTCTTTACTTGAAATAGTACCTACATGAGTAATTTCATACCCCCTATTTTTTCTCAAATCATCATAAAATGATTCAGTTTTTTTATCAGGTCTGAATTTCAAATGTATTATCCAATCTTTATGCGAAAAATTATAATCGCATTGCTCTAAAAATGTTAATCCGATATGGCTACAATTCATAATGAATATAATAACTTTATCCACCTCTGTACCAGGCGTTTCAATATTATCAAGATAGATTGTAGGGTGAACAATACTCTTCTCTTCTTCATAATAGCCCCATTCGGAAGCAACCTCATTTAGGATATGATCTTCGGAAGTTTGAATATAATAATCAAAGAAATTTTCGTCATCTGCCTTTATGATTAAAGGACTAGATAAAGTTAGTATTATCTGTGGATATAGTGAATTGCACATTGATATGTTTCCAATAGAAGAACTACTTTCTATTTCATTAGAAAATGTAATTTCCCCTTCAAAAATATTGAATAAATCCGGATTTAGCAAATCAAGATATACACTATTTCCCACAGTTATCCCTCCAAATCCATTTTAAATTTATATGGATAAATTTCATAATGATCTATCGAAAAAGCGAACAATTATATGATTGCTCGCGATTATGAGGTTCTTTTTTCGTTGATTGGAGCGAAAGGCGGAAACCCCAGCGAGAATAGCTTGAGCTGAAGAGCCAAAGGCAGGAACTACTTTTATAACCAAAAAGGATTAACGTTTGTAAACAGTCGTAAGCCAAGCAGTTGTAATCATAGTAGCAATGGTTTAATGTATAACACTTTTATACCGTATGTCAAAATAAAAAGGACCTTTTTCGGGTCCTTTCGTATATCAGCTAATAGAACTAACACCCCATTAGTAGAAGAACAATTGCTTTCTAACTGCCATTACTTAGTAACTCTCAAAAATCACATCTTTTTCACCATGTAGGACAATTTTGGAAACCGGAAATTCCATTGTAGGTACTAACATATCAAGCAGTGTAACTTCTTCTGACCTTAATACTTCATCTTCAATCATCGCGACTTCTTGGTCCGTAATATCTTGAAGCTCTAAAACATAATATATATCCATATCGCTTCCAGTTTCCATTGTTATTTCCTTTGGTTTTAAAATATAGGAGTTCCTATCGTCACTTAACTCTATACAACCGGATACTCTTGATAGTTGACACGTCTTAGGTAATAGTTTTTCAAACTGCTGACTCTTTATTGTATGGCATTCAATAATTTTCCCCAAAATATCGAAGATTGCATTAAACTCTGTGAACGTTGATTTTTTTGGTGTTAACGTCCTCCTAATGGTTTCAGCAGCAACGATTTGTTTCTCTTTCTTCAACAAGTTTTCATCTATTATCACTTTCTCCCACTGATAGATGAAATCCAAAGCTCTGTCAATCGGTGGTCTCATTCCTGGATCATCATTCGTTGATTGCATTAATAACCTCTCAATACACTCAATGGATGCGACATTAAACATATCGCATTTTAAACCAAAGACTTTTTCTTTAGAGTATTGTCCTTCAAAGCAATCTTCATCTTCAGTTAAGATAATCCATATAAGTTTCGCAAACGAATAGACATCGGCTGGACGAGCGTCTTTTATCTTATGTGGCTCTCTTTTCATCTCTGGAGCAATTGTATTCCAAGGCCCTACTCTCTCTTTCGACCCTGTTAGTCGGTCATAATCCTGATGACTTACTAGTCCAAAGTCACTTAAGACAATATTCTCTCTATACACTAGTAAGTTATCTAATTTTATATCTCGGTGGGAATAACCCTTTCTGTGAATATGGCTGAGAATTCGTCCTATATCCTTGGCCATATTCATTTTTTCCTTTATATTTAAATGATGACCAAAAATATGATTTTTTAATTGTGTTGCAAGTGGCATAACAAACCAAGCAGTTTCTTCTCTATTTGGAGTCTGCTCAGGTAAATAGCAGTCGATAATTGGCAATAATCCATCATAGCTCTTACTAAGTCGTTGGACAGTCTGAACTTCTTGTTTAAACCGTGCATATTTTTTCTTATAATTATTATTAGAATATATGAGGAATTTTGCTACTAATCGGTTGGCAGATGGTGGCAGACAAATAATTTCATGCACAATACCGTTCCCACCTTTACCTAACCTGTCACCTCTTTTAAATTTTAACTTTTCTCCTCTAAAGATCATGAGAAGCCCTCTCTCTATCGGCCCTAGACTGCCTCATATAATCATCTGCTATTTCCTTTAGTGCTCCTGCCATGAGAGGATATTCAAGTCTAACTGCCTTAGCGTACATTTCATATTGCGCGGAAAGTTTTTTTTCTACTTCTCCATTCGTAATTGTGTAGACTCCACGATTGTTATTTATCCCGATTACGAAACCACGTTTGATTTCATCAGAATAGTGGTTCTCAAATACTTCTCGTACCGCTTCATGAGGAAAAAATCCGTCTTTTCCATTCGGTGATTGAGAAAAGCACTCTCCTAATTTTTGCTGACCAATAATGGATTGCTTATTATTATCGACGAGTTCTAAATATTGCTTCGTCCATGCCGTTAATTGTTCTACAGAAATACTACCTTCTTCATCTACACAAGGACAAAACTTTAACTCAAATAATATACTGAATGCTTGTTTTGCTATGTTAGTTTCGTTTTCTGTCAATTCCCTAGGTTCAACTGATTCATCTGATGATTTAAAGACATAACGAATTAATTCTGACATTAAGTTAGGGTCCGTCTTTAAATCATGTGTTAGATATCTTGGAGTTATTTCATCCATTAATAGTTGGAAATATGCCCACTCTAATTGGCGTACAAGTACACGTTCTTCTGCAATTAAATTGTCCACCTCATAAATATGTTGAAACGCTCTACGTATGTGATATTGTTCACGATGAATATCATTGTCTCCTGGATCATTTAGCATTTTTGTTAATAATTCGATATGCTTTGGAATATCCCGAAAATAGTTATGGTCAAGCATGATAACCGCTGCAGGATAGTTTTTGGTCTCCAATAAGTTATTCCAAACATCTTGTCGAACAGTTTCCTCCTTTACCTCTATATAAGGAGGAAGGGTCTCCCAATATCTCTTAACAACCAATGGTCCAAAACTATCTACTAGCGATACTAACACTTCATCTATTTCTACTATTTTCAACAATGCAACTTGTAGTTCTAAATTATCCTCTACTTTTTCTAGCACATTAAGAATAACTTGAATGCCTTTTTCTTCATAAATCTTTCCAACATAAGCAAGAAGAACCACTGTTTGTTCCTCCGCTAACAATTCAGCTATAAATGATGAATTGGTCGTATATCCATGAAAATCACTTGCTACAATCTCGCCAATCGCTCTTCTCCCAAATTGATGATTCTCGTTTAGCATCAATAACAGATCCATAATCTTTAAGTCAGGATCTTTTTGTATCTCTCCGAGAGAATCGCGTCGTATTTCCCTTAGATTTTCTCTCTCTTTGTTATAATCATATTTCTTCTCCTGATAAGGTTCAGGGTGTATGGGAATTGGTTTATCTATTGTGAATAAATGTAGGTAATTATAGAGTTTATTTTCGATCTTAATGGTGTCATACACTTCTTGTTCTATTCGTAATAGATGTTCCTCTCTGACTGCCCAATGGGATTTACAATGGAAACGGTGACGATACAATATTTCACGAACTTTTTCTTTAAACTCATATTTTGCTTCATCTGAACTGCACTGCTCGATTGCTGTAGTTACTCCAACTATCACATCATCAGCTAACCCTAATTCAAAGAAAAAGAACTTATCAAAAAGAATGCCCCATCTGTATAGGTCAACCTTTGCTTCTCGTATAGCAATCTTGCTATAAGCTTTGTAGGTGTCGATAATTTCTTTTCTTTGTGTTAATTTGTAATTCATTTTATATTGCCGATAGTGAGGTTTCATCATACTCATCATTGTCCGTCCAGGCGTTCTGTCTGGCAATAGCAACACCAGTAGCTCCCAACCAATTTTGTTACGCTTAACCAAAAAGTCTGTTAGCTGTATCTTTTCATCTATAGAAATATTGATATCATGTAACCAGGCACACAAAGCATGATGTAACGTCGACATCGGACTGTTACTAATGGGATAATCAACTTCTCTTTCTGCAAGTTTAGCTAACACTTTTACTACACGTAGAGCAGTTTCTTCTAGGCATAGTAATTTTTCCAACGCCCATAAGATGTGTGTGTAATAGTTTCGTCCCCAGAAGCCGTCACCATTTTGCTCAAAGAGTTGCCAAAAAGGAGAATCAGAGAGGATTACTTCTCTCTCCAGTACAGTAAGTGTTACATCGGGTGAGGCCTCTGCAATCATTGGCATGTATTCAGAAATAGCAAACCATTTTTCTCGCGAATCAATTTTACCGAGTACTTCTAAAACTACCCCATCTACCCATTGTTGTGTTGATCTAATGTTTATATTGTTATCTTTACCATCCATATTAGCTAACATGATTAGTGAGCTTATCAAGCCTTTTTTCATGTTCTCAGAGTATTTCGGCCCCTTGTCCAGAATCGTTCCTCTGTAGTGTTCTTCTACCGGTAATTGATACATTGGAGCCACGTCCGTCAACACCTCGACTATTACATCTTTAATGGTGGTAATTACTTCTGGCGTTAGAAGAGGGTAAATTATTTCCCACGCTTCTTCTACATTTGCAAGCTTATAAGATTTATCCCGATTATTTTTGTACGTTATAAGAAAAGGATCTTCTCCTCCAACCATTTTGCTGATTGACTGTAAATATTCCTCATATGAAGAATGAGCTAATTTACTTAGTATTTCCCTATCCGCTAATGTCTCTGATTCTGTCCAACTCCCAATTAACAATGCAGGGATGAATGAACGATCAGTATGTTCCTCCCATTTTGGATAGCCTGACTTACCTTTAAACACCATTCTCTTAAATGTCGTATAGAGACCATTAGATTTATCGACAATTCTATTAACTAGTGCCAGATCCTTTATCTCATTTTGTAGCATTTCACTCATATTACTTAGAATTCTCTTGTTTAATTCAATTGGCTGCTTATTACCAAGATAATCTTCATCACTATAAATAATAATATTAGTATTATTCGGTATTATATCTACGACCGAAGTATTAAAATTGGGAATCAGAATTTTATCCTTACATTTTCCTTTAAGCGCATCCCAATTTTCCTTTGTATCAATTATATATGTGTCTTGTTCTCTATTTTCTTCTTGTTTTTTAAGAATAAAAAGAGTGTAATAGACTACTTCTTCTCGAGTCTTCCCCTTCAGATATATAACCTCATTCGCTAACTGCTGGATAAACTGTTTTTCAAAGTCTTTTTCTTCATAGTTAAAAAAATTCAAGCCGATCGATGGATCAGTACTTACTTTCAACCACTGTTCAACTTCATCAATGGTCTTATACAAGTGTCCATAAGAACCCATGAACTCAATCAACTCGTTAAGCCTTTCAATTACATCTCCGCCATCATAATTCGCAATACTGCGAACATAGTTATTGAATAGTTGAGATTCATAGGCTACTTGATTATTAAATGCCCTATAATTATGAGATATATCTTCTATCATCTGTTTTTTGAAATTAATTATTTCATCCGTAGATATATCTATTACTTTGAGTATAGCTTCAAGTAATTCATCCCAATAGTTGTCTTTGCTAAATGAACCTTTGTCCAAATAAGTTTGGACAAATTTATTTTCTCTTTCTTCATCTAATCGGCTGATTTCTTTCTTTTCTTCTTCTTCGAATGTTCTAGAAAGTTTCCATTGTGCAAACAGCATGTCTTTACCGTTTAAATTCTTTTCTATAGTTTGTTTAACAGCTAGCCTAGACAACAAGATTTCAGTAAACGTGCACCTTTCAAATACTTCTATGGCCAGATCCTCTTTATTCTTACTATCTAGCATATCTAATATTTTCTTTATTTGAGATGAAACACTTGAGCCTAATAAAGTGTATGCAGCGGACGCAGTTGCTCCCACACTTGGATTCGCTATCATTAAGGCGGTGACAGTTACACTTGCCAACAACCCCAATTTATTCGTTTGATTCTTACCGTCCACATAAGCAATAATATCTTTTAGGTATAATGGAATTTTCACTTCTGCCATCTAATCATCCTCATCTTTAAAGTTATAATTCACCATTTACTTTCCATCTTCCTTCTTCAATAAGCGAACAAATAAATTCCTATTCGATATCATAAATTACCAGCCATCAACTCAGCCTGTTTCACCACAGTCTCCACCGTCAACTTCTGCAACTCGGGGGGATAGCCATACTTCTTCAACAGCCTCCGAACTGTAATCCTCATCTTGGCTCTCGCTGAATCGCGCAAATTCCAGTCGATGCTCATATTCTCTTTGATCGCCTTCGTCAACTCGTGCGCAATCACTTTCAAAATGTCGTCACCCAATACTTGTTCAGCCGTATCATGTGAGGCCAAGGCATCATAGAAGGCAACTTCTTCTTTGATTAACCCTGATGCTTCGCCTGCTTTATAGGAATCATTCATTTCCTTGGCAAGTGCGATTAGTTCTTCGATGACTTTGGAGGTTTCAATAGCACGTTTATTTTATTTATTGATAGCATTGTTCAACATAGCCGTGAATTTTTACGCTTTCACTAAGTTTGTTCGTTGCACGTTTTTCACTTTGCCTTGTAGTAAGCGATTTAATAGCTCAACTGCAAAATTCTTCTATGGTAATGCTCGTACTTCTTCTAAAAACTCATCGGACAGAATCGAAATGTCGGGATTTTCGATGCCTAGTGAGGTGTAAATATCAATGACTTCATCGGAAATAACGGATTTTGAAATGAGTTGGTTTAGCTGTGCGTCGATTTGCGAAGAGGTCTTTTTCGCTCCTTCCACAGGAATCAGTTTTACGATACCAGCTTTCACTGCTTTGAAAAATCCGATTTCGGCATTCAACTCTTGTGCTTCTGACTCGGTTGCACACAGTGCAAATGCCTTTGCTAATTCCATAACCACTTGCATAAATCGTTTCTTTTCTTCTTCACCAAGTCCGATGACAAAATCCATTGTTTGCGTAATGGCTTTCATGCGCGCAGATGGTTTATCGGAATGAAAATCATCGTAACTATGCTTGTACAGCATGTCCTGAACAATCTCGAATTTCTCCAGCATAATATCTACCGCAAGCGACGTATCAATGCCCATATTGCCGCGATCACTAGCGGTATACTGCTTCAACGCCTCTTTCAAGCTATCGGCAATGCCAATATAGTCGACAATCAACCCACCTGGCTTGTCCTTAAATACCCGGTTGACCCGGGCAATTACCAGCATCAAGTTATGCCCGCGCATGGGCTTGTCAATATACATCGTACTCATTGAAGGAACATCAAATCCTGTCAGCCACATATCACGGACAAGGACGAGTTTCAGTTCATCGTTAACCTCCTTCATGCGTCGCGCCAATTGATCACGTCGTTTTTTATTGCCGATGAATGGCTGCCAATGCTCTGGATCACTGGATCTGCCTGTCATAACAATTTTAATGATACCTCTATCGTCATCATCCGAATGCCAATCAGGGCGTATGTTGACGATTTCCGAATAAAGTTCAATGGCAATGCGGCGACTCATGACAACAATCATTGCTTTGCCAAACATAGCTTCCTGCCGTGTTTCATAATGATTGACGATATCTTTTGCCATTTGCTTCACACGTTGCTCAGACCCGGCAAGCGCTTCGAGACGTGACCACTTCGACTTCAAACGTTCACGGTCAGTTTGTTCTTGGAATTCAGTTATTTCATCGTATTCGGCATCGATATCCAATCCCGCTGGTAAATCGAGCTTAATAATTCGGCTTTCATAATAAATCTTCACCGTTGTACCATCTTCTACTGCCTGTGTCATGTCGTAAATGTCGATATAATTCCCGAAGACGGCAGGCGTATTTTTGTCAGATGATTCAACTGGCGTACCTGTAAAACCGACAAAAGAGGCGTTTGGTAATGCGTCACGCATGTATTTGGCATAGCCATATTTAGTGAGAACATCTTCCTTTGTTTTTAACACTTGTGCTTGGAATCCATATTGCGTTCGGTGTGCTTCATCCGCCATAACAATGACGTTGCGACGTGTCGTGAGTGCGTACGTATGCTTGAATCCTTCTTCAGGCGCAAACTTCTGCATCGTCGTAAAAATAATACCGCCCGATTCAACGGATAATAGCTTTTTTAAATCACCACGACTATCTGCTTGGAGCAATAAATCATTCGTAATCGGTAATCTCTAAGATATCACTATACGGTATAATCGTCTCGGTCCTCATATAGGTGTATATTTCGGGTAATTGCTTATAATGATGTACATTCCATACAACATACAGGGCTTTCTTTATTAAATCTAATTTAAGATACTCTTTTGAAACCCAATCAGCCTGGTATTGAGTCTCATTTTCATAGAAGCTGTACCAGGCAATTTGGCTGAGTAATGCTTTATACTTTACCACAAAATGCTTCTTTTCCTTATTATTCTTCCAAGTATTCTCAAGTGTTTCAGCTTTGAAAAACTCTTTTAGATTAAAAAGTAATTCCGGCCGTTCATGAACTGCTCCTCCGTATTCAGAATAATCATTAACACTAAAAAAACCATCTATTTGTGGATCAAAATATATCTTTCTTGCAATATCTTTTAGCAACTCTTGGTCTTTCTCATTTGAAATTGAATTTACTTCATAAGTGATATCAAATCTGTGACCTTGACACCACATGACTTTGGTAGATATATCAAATTCAATCCCGAATTCTATTAAATACCTTCTTAAAGGTGTTTCAACTGTCAATGCTTGTTGTAAATTAAGTAGTCCATATTTCTTTATAGCAGCACAATTATCATCATTAGAAGTCACATGCAATATTATGGCTTCAATATTACTAACATCTAACTTATCAATTTCCACATTAAATGTATCCATAAAATGATGAACGTCACAATCTGTAGGATTAGCATCTATAAAACCCATTATTGATTTCTTATCTACATCAGAAAAGTCTGTGATAAATTGGATTGCTCCTCCATAACTTGTAATGTCAAATATAATAGTTATATTTATTCCCCCCAAATAGTTGTCGATACGATAGTATGCGACTATCCGCACAATTCCACTTTATGTATCTCACTACATTTTCTGTCATTCCTTTTGACTCAGGATCGGCTTTTCGACATAAATGAACACGGAACTTTTAATCTTTCACATACGCTTGGAATTCCGCTGTTAACACTAAATCCCCGGCGTAGGTAAAATCAGGAATTAGACGAATCGAAATTTAATATTCTAGGGAGTCACTCGTTTCTATTTGCCCGACCGTACGCAAATAATAAGGATTTCTTCTGTAATAAAGTGTGTATTATTATTGCTTTGCATGCTTCCGAACTTTCCATAAAAATTCGCCTTTTGCAAATACGTCGCAATCATCGAGAGTAATGGAATATTCGATTTTAGTTGTATCAACAAGAGTTAAAGTAAATTGCAAGGACTCTCCTGTATATCCATCTGTGTTCAATCCAATTCGTAAACAGTCACTAGATGTAAAATCAAATTGAAAATCCCCTGAAATTTCAGTTTTAGGTGCGAGGTATAATCGGTAATCGGCACCGGGAATATCTCTTCCATACCCAGAAAGAAGATGTCGTGAGCGGATACCTTCATGCCCATTTACCTCAAGAAATCCACGATGAATTGTAACCGGAAATTCGGTTAAGTTTCGAAATGAACATTCCAATGACGCACAACCACTATCCGAATCAACGGCACGCAACATAGGATGCAAAATTCGTATTTCAAAAGGCCGTTTCATATAAAATCGATCAAAGTCAGTACGAAGTGCATAACCATTTGTTGCTCCTTTACGGACATAACAAGTCCCGATATGTAATTTTCCATACTGCTTTTTTAACATGTAAGGTTGCTCTTCAGGTGTAACAACTTCAAGTACGGCCAACTGCTTTTCTTGAAACGTAAAATAATGTAGTTCACTTTGTAAAGCAGGTTCAATATTTTCAAGTACTAGTTGTTGAAACGTAGAAGAGTCTATAGCTTCTCCCGAAACCCCAATTATGTTACTTTCACCTGTGGTATATTGTTTCACACCCATCACTATATAGCGTGATCCAAGTACGTTGGCATTTGCCATGCCTAATATATCTTTGAGTAATGCTTCGTATTGTTCTTTGCGATAAAGTGTTGCTTTGAAATCAAGCATTTCAGATTCGTTTTTAGTTAAAAGTTCTTCTAACAACTGCTGATCCATAACATACCTCCCTTTGTGGTGCTTCCTTCACATTACCATTTAATCAAACTAGATAAAGAATAACAAAATAAAGTTTTCAACCCAATGTTGTTTTTCTATCTTTGTTCGATTACGCTTTTTATGTTTCCCCCTTCTCAAAACCTAGTTTCCTAACAACCCCCATTATACCAAATTAACCATTTAGAAAAGTTGAATAATGATACAATCGAATTATCATGTTTACAAATGGGTGAGAATTATGGCAATTGTAATCAATATAGGGAAAAGAAATTCATTACATCAAGGGAACGACAACTCTATGATTGAATTTTTTTCCTCTCACTTAAAAGCCGAATTTCCGTTGCGGTTTCTTTTTCCTTTGCTTTACGTGGAGCAGCTGATGACAGATTTACCAAAATACGCAACAATTCACGCGGAAAAACGTAGCCAGAAAAGACTTGGTTATTTATCACCAGTATCTTTTAGCTACGTATTTTAAGAGTGCTTAGTGGCACAATTTAAGCAATTGTTTCGTGTCCATTTTTTAGGACTTGACCACTGACACTCAAATTTATAAGAAAAGCTAAAGGTAACTGCCGTTACTATTTGGGTTTGTGATAACAATTGCTAATATAATAAAAAAGGTACCTGTGAGTGAAACAATCATGAACGATTAAACATTCTTAGTTATTTTTTAAAATGGCACCTAGAAATTAATTATAAATAGTTTATTTTAATATTGACTTTTGGATTGTTCTCAATTTCCTTTAAAAAGTCAAATACAGGATTAAGTACAATCGGCTCCATTTTTATATCCCCACGCTTAAAAGCCTCCAGATCGATAAATTTAATTATTGCAGGTGAAACAACTTTATTTTTCTGTTGGAACTCTGTAAACTTATTAAGACTTTTAACAACTTCTGGCGCTAATAGATGTTGTATGTACAATAACAATGCAGTCAAGTTAACATTCATAGGAGTAATATATGCTCTAAAATCTATAGTTTCACTTAATTCTTCAATATCTCTTTTTACAGTATTCCACTTTTTAAACCCAAGTAATTGCTTTCTACTCATCTCTAACTTTTTCCCGTAATAATTATTCGTATATACAGATAACGGAAACGAGTAATGCGCTATAAAGTTTCTCAAACGAGCTATAAATCTATATTCAAATTCTGAATCATATAAATAACTGCAGTATTCTTGAAAATGATTTACCTTTTCCTTACCATATTTAGATAATGCTTTCTCAACATAGTCTATGAACATCCCAATGAACAAGCAATAATTAGCAAGCAACCTATTTCCTTTTAAGTAAATTTCGGATCCAGTTAAATCAAGTATAAACTTATCATTTATATAAACTGAATTTAAAAAATCCAATAGCTCCTTTCCATTAGATACTCCCATTGAATATATCTCTTTAATATATTTATATTGAGTAGCTGGCAAAAAATAAGACTTTAACTCTGAAACCTCTTCTTCTGTTATATCTCTTATTATCTCAATATGACGGTCCTTATCTTTACTATCTACATTTGCTAATTGAATATACACTATGTACATCCCCTTCAAATAATCATAATAAATCCAATATACCAATTCATTAGTTCTGATAAAGATGATTTGTGTAGATATGTCCACTTGCTCTCACGTTATTACGAATTAGAAATGTGATCCACCTTATGACTTTTTAATAATTATAGAAAGACAAATGAAAAAACTATAGAGATTTCACTCTCCACAGTAATTTCTTCAATCTATTTGTCTATTTTTTAATAAAACCTGTGTGATTACAGATATTTCCCACTAATCTTTTTGAGGAACGGACGGCTTAGTTAAAACATCTATCTGCAAGTTTTTCTGATTTATAAAGTACAGTTTTTTATCATCTGTCAATGATACTTCCTTATCTTTCTCTAAAAATGCAAATCTAATTATATTCATATCTGTAAAACGTATGGCTTCTACTGCGCTTTTATGATAAATCTTCCATCTTAAGTTAAAATCAATATTATCTTCATGATTACAATTAAAAGTATTTTTAAGGTAAAGGTCATCATCTAACGACAAATATAACTCGGCTATAACATCTAATAATAAAAGAATTCTTGTATTATTATCTCTTATAACATCTGGTTCATTGATATTATCCAAAAGATGTAATGTCCTATTCCTATTAAAATCCTTCTCTACACCCTTTTCTGAGTTTTCAAATCTAAGGTAAAACACTTTTTTTATTATATAATCAAAATATCGAATTTGATTGCTAATCCATTTCTGAAATTTCGGATTAGATACCCTTACCTTGTTTTTATCTTTTAGATATTGAACTAAATGTTTTTCAAAGACAAATATACTAAAGTTACCATCTTTATTAATTGATTTTATTTCACTAGACTTTTCCTCTGCCCATTTTCTTAAAATCGCTTCCACAGTAGGAACTAAACTTAGATATGAAGATATGGAGTTGCCAATCATTAAATCATACGTAGCACTTTCAATCACATTCATAGAATCATTAAATATTTTTGATGGTTTAAATCTATATTCATTCTGATATGCTCTTTGCCATGGGTTTATTACCATCCTTAATGTTTCTCCTTCTAAACCTCCCCAAGCTGGATCTGGGTTTCGCAAGCAATTCAATAATTCTTGCACCTTATTTCCAGAAACAGAAGGGTAAGGAGGAATGGTTAACAATGTTTCTTTTAAATACTCGTTAATTTCATCGTAAGCTTCCCATAAATTCATATAATCACCCTAAAGTAATTATATCATAGCGAAATCGCATTAGAACCTGGCATCCTAAATTAAAGGAAATTCTGCACCCGCATTTCTAAAACAGATATTATCATTCCTCCATGCAGAAGAGATTGTTTCACTATAATTGGTAGACTCTCCTCTAAAAATACAATCTTTAAATTGACCATCCGAATCGGACAGCCTGCTTGGCAATCTTTTATTTACTTCGATATCGCTTGATTACTTTAGCCTTTAACCGCCTTGCTAACTATAAGCTTCTTCCCCTTAATAGTAGTCTCCTTCATCGCCTGCAAAACCAATAAACCTTTACCATTCAGCATTTCAATATAAGTCAAACTATCCTCTATGGTAATCACACCAATATCATCTGCTGTTACTCCAGGGATATTCGCGATCGTTCCAACAAAATCTACAGCCCGAAGCTTCTTCTTTTTTCCACCGTTGAAATGGAGCTTCATCATATTATTATTTTTGACTCCCTCACGACCAGCTACTTTCTGCTGCGCTAGTGCTTCCCTTACAGGTATCTCAAAGCCAATGTATGTTTCAATTGTTGAAAGGGCCTCGCTGTCAGCTGGTGTTGCAAACGTAATCGCCTTTCCTTTTTTACCCGCACGACCGGTTCTGCCAGTTCGGTGGACATAGCTCTCCTTTTCCGTTGGAACATCATAGTTGATGACTAGTGAAATATGCTCTACATCGATTCCCCTCGCTGCCACATCGGTCGCCACGAGATAGCGGAAATTACCCCTTTTGAAGCCATCCATAACCGCAAATCGAACTTCTTGGGCAATTCCACCGTGGATTTTTTCACAGGAATAGCTGGATTTCTCCAACTCTGCAAACACAGTGTCAACTTGTCTTTTCGTTTTGCAGAAGATGATACAGCTAGCAGGCTTTTCAATACCAATAACATTTTTCAGCAATGCCATTTTTCCTGTTTCTTTCACTTTAATCACGCTATGGTCAATCGCACTCGTCGTGATTCCAGTAGATGCAATGTGGATAGTTATGGGATCGTCCATATATTTATTGCAAAGATTTTCAACAGTTGTAGGCCATGTAGCGGAAAAGATCATCGTTACTCTAGTGGTAGGAAGTTTTTCAATAATCGCTTCTACTTGAGCAGCAAAACCCATACTAAGCATTTCATCTGCTTCATCTATGATCAAATACTTTATGTCATCTACAATGACTGTTTCTTTGTCAATATGGTCCCTTACACGCCCGGGTGTACCGACAACAATATGCGTTTTCCGTTCCAATTCTTCCTGTTGTTGTGCAAAAGATTCTTTGCCGTAAACCGCCATCGTTCTAATTCCTTTCACTCGCCCGATAGCTGCTACATCGTCTCGCACTTGAACAGCAAGCTCCCGAGTAGGTGTCAGAATCACTGCTTGTGGATTTTGCCCCTCCCAATCAATCATTTCACAAAGTGGGATACCAAATGCCGCCGTCTTGCCACTGCCCGTTTGAGATTGCACGATAAGATCCTGTTTGTCTAAGGCTCTTGGTATGACTTCACGTTGAACCTCTGTTGGCGTTTCATATTTTAATAAAGCAAGGGCTCGTGTTATTTCATTGCTTAACTGATAGTCTTCAAAACTTCTTTCGCTCATGTGGTTAGCCTCATTTGTCATTAGTTGATGTTGATTTTTCTATACCAAATAAGTATAGCCTATCCAGTGACGATTTCTATGATACGTTGTTTCCTAATAACATATTCGTTATAATTGTAACGAAAGTGTTATCAAATTTATTATGTATTACGACATTCATTAAGAAAAACTACAGTGGAAGAATAGATATAAACGCAGGAGGAGGATTTACATGAAGTGGGCTGACTATAAAAAACAAATAACCGCTTTAGACCCTATTGAAGTTCATGAAATTGAAATCATTGCTCAACTCATACAACGGCGATTAGAGCTTGGTTTAACTCAACTTGAAGTAGCCAATCGCTCTGGATTAAAGCAAGCTGCCATTGCACGATTAGAAAAAGAGCATACCATTCCACGCCTCGACACGTTGGAAAGGGTTTCGCACGCACTTGGTCTTCGCGTTACGTTAGTCGATGATAAGCAATCGTCTAGTGAATCCAGCAGCATGGAGCATGTATAAACATTTTCCCAGCTAGCATGCGCTGCTCACACTCGCATTATAGCCATCCAAAAAAACCTCCCCTAACTAACTGCCAGGAGAGGTTTCATCTATCTATTCACTATATTTATGAAATAAAGTCTATTTTCTTGCGCAATGAACGGAATATCATTCCACCAACTGTCATCGACAACAATTCCCCAAGACCGACTGTGAAATAAGTAGGCCAGAAAGGAAGTCCAAATAGAAACGTTAATTGTCCAGCAACCGTAAACATGGATAAAGCAAAAATGATAGCCGTAATCCCTATTTTCAGCACATCATTCTTGATGTTTCTCGTCATATATCGGCAAAGCAATAAAACGAGTAGGGTCGAAATTCCACCAATTGGCACGTCGAGAAACCAAGTAGGCGACATAAAATTGGCGATGACGACGCCTGCTGTAACCGCAACGACATAGCGTTTGTGGTACAAGGCGAGGTAGTTAAACATTTCCGACAAGCGGAGTTGGATGGCACCAAAACTAATGACTGCTAGTACCGTCGTCACAACGACATACAATGCAGCAACCAGTGCGATTTTGGCGAGTTCACTCACGGCAATGCGTGGTGAACTTTTGAGCGTTGACATATTCAATTGACATTTCTCCTTTGTAAAATAGCTAAGGCTATTTTAGTCATAACTACGGCCAAAGGAAGGATGAGTCGTTACTCAGTCCGAAGTGCCGTAGTGCAAGCAAAATTTGCATGCTTGCCTAGTATAACAGAAAGCTCTACTTTTGAATATGGCTTACTTCGCAATCCAACCGCCATCCATTGGGATCACTGTACCGTGAATATAATCAGCTGCTTGACTTGCCAAGTACAAGGTTAAGCCCGCTACTTCACTTGGTTGCGCCCATCGTCCTGCCGGGGTTTCTGCAGCAACCCACTTCGCCATTTCGCCATCACCTTCAAAATCGGCTTTGTTCATCGGTGTTTGGATGGCGCCTGGTGCAATCGCATTGACACGAATCCCCGCGCGACAATAATCAGCATCGGTCTGTTTCGTATAGCCAATAACGGCATGCTTAGAGGCTGTATAAGCCGCGCCTCCCCCACCTGCAACCAGTCCGGCAATCGATGCCATATTCACAATGACCCCAGATTTTCGTTGTAGCATAGAGGGTAAAATCGCATTCGTGACAACATACATGCCTTTTACATTCGTATCCATAATACGGTCCCACAACGCTTCATCCGTTTCTAATGTCTTAGCAAAGCCATCTAAAATACCAGCCGTATTCAATAGAATATCGATATGTTGAAACATCGAAAGTGCCTGATCTACCGCTTGTTTGACATCATCGCGATTGCTGACATTCCCAACAGCATAAGCAAAACGTGTACCGTACTGCTCTTTTAACAACTGGAGTCCTTCCTCTTGCCGATCAAACGCAAAAACATTTGCCCCATTGTCTAGAAATGCAATCGCTTGTGCTTGACCAATCCCAGAAGCAGCCCCCGTTATAAAGACCGTTTGTCCATTAAATTCTTCAAACTTCATCTGTTTTCCTCCATAATAGAAAAAGCCCATGAATGACTCATGAGCCTATGTTCTAAATCGTATTAATCAACAATGATCCAATCCTCCGCCAACAAATCACAAACCGTTGGAGTGAACATTGTATAGCCCTCTCCTTCGACATCAATTAAAAAATATGGGTTCAAGGATTTTCCATCATGCTCTCCGGCACCTACTAATACGACATACAATTCTGCGCCGCCCCAGCCACTGCGAATGACTTTCTCACCAGCTTTTAAACGTGGTAAAATTTCTTCAAACGTCATTTGTCTTCCACCTTTCACACCACCACTCCTCAAAAGTGGTTATTGCCTACTTGCATTATACACCAATCGAAAAAAGTAAGCACCAAAACCAAAAAGGAAAGTGATCTAAAGTGCAGTTGCTGAAGCATCATCGCCTCGTTCAATCCAACCTGCACTGCGAGCGATGGAAGCACCCGAAGTAGCGACACATTTATTTATAAATTCATAAAAAATCCTCCTCTATTGTGAATACGTCTTATCATAAAAAGGACGATACCTTTTGCCTAGACGAGCGATGCTTTCACCTTCATATAAAGTTTGTATTCAGAAAAGTGGACAAAGCAGTGACAATTATTTTCGCACCGGTGCCACTCACTGGTTCTGATACATTACCCAATTATGTCTGTACCTAGTATTTTTTGATAGATAAATCACTATCCATTTGTAAGCGTTCTCTATCTCGAGTTGAATAATCAGAATATATTTACTTCGGTTATTTGATTGACTTCCCCTTCTATTCTCTCTAAAGTAAGGATTAATTCTTGCGACAATTGAATAGCAAAACATCACTTTCTTATCAAGAGAGATTGAGGGACAGGCCCTATGACATCTCGGCAACAGATTCATTGCGAATGAATACTGTGCTAATTCCTGCAAGTGCTTGGGCATTTGGAAGATGAGAGCGAGATGGTTTCTTACATAAGTAGAGGCCCTCTTTTTTCTTATCGAATGTTTGATAAGAAAAAAGAGGCTTTTTTCTTTTTTTACTTACTAAAAAAAGGATGGCTGAGATGTTGTAAACGCGGAAGGAATGTTTGATTTTCATTCAGCGGAAGACTCCTGCTGAACGAAGATAAAGCCTCCGGCGGATGTCACAGATTTTGAAAGGTGTCAATTTCCCAAAAGCGTAGGGCGCCTGCCTAGGAGCGACAGGCATAAGGCGAAGATGCGGCGTGGCGTTTTTTGCCACAGAGCAACTTTGACTTATGACCCGAGCTCTTGGCGCCCGAAGACTAGACGGGAGCATTGCTCAATTCAAAATCTGGATGCAATTACGCCGGTGCGTAATTGATTAGGAGGTTATTGCATGATTGAATTTAAAAATGTCTCGAAGACGTTTAGTCTTGGAAAACGGGAGGTGCACGCGGTTAAAGATGTTTCCCTTTCTGTTAAAAAAGGTGAAATATACGGCATTATCGGATTTAGTGGTGCCGGAAAAAGCACATTGCTGAGATTAGTCAATATGCTAGAGCGTCCAACTTCTGGATCCGTGTTCATTCAAAATGTTGACGTTAGCTCACTATCAGCGAAGGAGCTGCGTAAGCAACGCCAAAACATCGGAATGATATTCCAAAACTTCAATTTGTTTAACTCGAGAACTGTTGCCGGCAACATCGCTTATCCATTGAAATTGGCCGGTGCATCCAAACGAGAAATCCATGAGCGTGTACAAGAGCTACTCGCTTTTGTTGGACTATCCGATAAGGCAAAAGATTATCCCGACCAACTCTCTGGTGGCCAAAAACAACGCGTCGGGATTGCACGGGCGCTCGCAAGTTCTCCAGAAGTATTAATCTGTGATGAAGCGACCTCCGCTTTGGATCCTGATACAACCGCTGATATTTTACGGCTATTAAAAAAAGTCAACAAGGAGTTAGGCATAACGATTCTTCTAATTACACATGAAATGCATGTCATCCAATCCATTTGCGACAATGTAGCAGTCATGGAGCAAGGCGAAGTGATTGAATCAGGAGCAGTTTTTGAAACTTTTACCAATCCGCAACATTCAACTACGCAACGTTTTATCCAATCGATTCAACAGGACTTACCTTCAGAAAAGCTCTTGGACGAATGGCGATCCAAAGGGGGTACCCGGTTATATCGCGTCATTTTCAAAGGTGAAATTGCAAGTGACCCTGTATTATCGCAAGTAACTCGGAAATACGGTATCGATTTCAACATCGTCTACGGTTCCGTTCGGGAGCTTCAAGAACGTTTTTTCGGAAATCTGCTCGTGTCATTTGAGGGTGATCCAACAGCGATTCAAAAAGTATTGCAGGAACTTGAAACACTTGTTGACATAAAGGAGGTCATTAAAGATGAGAGTTGATTGGTCCACGTTTTGGCCACGGATTGTAGAGGCGACGGGCGAAACGCTCATTATGGTGATTGCCACCCTTATTTTCGGTTCAATTATAGGAATTTCCCTTGGTCTTCTACTATTTGTGACAAGAGAAAATAATATCTTGGAAAATAAAGCCGTTTCGCAAGTATTAAATATTTTCATTAATATCATACGCCCGATTCCATTTATCATTTTCCTAGTTGCCATTTCACAACTAACAAGATTAGTTGTCGGTACAACGATTGGAACGGCTGCAGCAATTTTCCCAATGACAATTGTGGCAAGTTTCGTTATTGCCCGAGTCGTTGAGAATAACTTGGTTAGTATTGACCCCGGCGTTATTGAAGCCGCACAAGCAATGGGAGCAAGTCCCCTTCGCATCATCTTTACCGTATTAATTCCCGAAGCGCTTGGGCCGTTGATTTTAGGGTTGACTTTCGTCTCAGTGAGTCTAATCGATTTCTCCGCAATTGCCGGAACAGTTGGGGGCGGTGGCCTTGGACACATTGCCATGACTTATGGTTACCAGCGGTTCGATGCAAGTGTCATGATTGTAACGGTTGTCATTCTCATTCTTATGGTGCAACTTGCGCAGTGGATTGGAAATACGCTTTCTAAAAAGATTATGCGTCGTTAATAAATGATTTAAAAAATAAATGAACTTACTAAAAGGAGAAGAAAAAATGAGAAAATTATTGATTTTATGTTTAGCAATTGTAACTGCAGCTATATTAACTGCGTGTGGTGGAAAAGACAATGCGGATGGTGAAATAGTCAAGGTGAAAATAGGCGTTAATGGTTCAGATGGCGTTCAGTGGCCGATTCTGCAAGAAAAAGCAGCAAAAGAAGGCATCGACATCGAACTGATCGAATTCGCAGATTATGTATTGCCTAATAATGCACTTGCACAAGGCGATGTTGACTTAAATGCATTCCAACACTTCACCTTCCTAGCCCAATATGTAAAAGAAAGTGGAAATGAACTTGTTCCAATTGGCTCGACGATGTTTGCACCACTCGGCGTTTACTCTGAAAAAATTAAAGATATTTCCGAAATCAAAGAAGGCGACAAAATTGCAATTCCTGATGACCCGTCAAACCAAGCACGTGCACTACGTCTACTAGAAAGTGCTGATTTAATTTCACTATCAGATGACTTTGGATTGTTTGGGGATCCGACGAAAATTACTGCAAATCCATTGAACCTAGACATTATTCCAATGGTTGCTCAACAAACACCACGTGTATTACCAGATGTGACTGCTGCGATTATTAACAACGGAATCGCTGGACAAGCAGGATTCTCACCAGGTGAGGATCCAATCTTTAGAGAATCAGCTGACGATGAAAATATTTACCCATATGTGAATTTAATCGCAGCAAGCGCGAAAGAAAAAGACAATAAAACATTCAAGCGCATCGTGGAGTTATATCAAGAAGAAGATATTGAAAAAGCAGTCGAAGAAGATACAAAAGGTGGATCTTATCTTATTAGGTTGACACAGGAAGAGATTGATACAGTCTTTGAGGATCTTAAAAAATAATTAAAAACGGGGGACATTCATAATGAGCATTATAAAAGAAGAGTCGCACACATTATTCCAATCGATTGAAAAGAACCGTGAACTATATATTCAAACGAGTCAGGACATCCATGCAAATCCGGAAATCGGCAACGAAGAAGTATATGCGAGCGCTAAACATGTAGCGCTGTTGGAAAATGCAGGATTTGAAGTGAAAACAGCGGTTGCTGGTCATGAAACATCGTTCTATGCTGTGAAAGACAGTGGAAAAGAAGGTCCGACAATCGCTTACCTTGCTGAATATGATGCTCTCCCTGGATTAGGACATGCATGTGGGCATAATATTATTGGAACAACAAGTGTTGCCGCGGGGATTGCACTCGCGGAAGCACTTCCTGAAATAGGCGGACGTGTCGTCGTTCTTGGGACACCTGCTGAAGAAGGCGGACCAAATGGAAGCGCGAAAGGTAGCTTCGTAAGACATGGCTTCTTAAAAGATGTCGATGTAGCGCTAATGATTCACCCATCCGGTAAAACTGCGACTACAGGGGATTCACTTGCTGTGGATCCACTCGATTTTCATTTTTACGGAAAACCTGCGCACGCATCAGGTTCACCCGAATCAGGCATTAACGCATTAGACGCTGTTATTCAATTATTCAACGGTATTAATGCACTTCGACAACAACTCCCGTCTGATGTGCGGATTCACGGCATCATTACGCACGGCGGGGATGCCCCTAATATTATTCCGGAATACGCATCCGCACGTTTCTATATTCGTGCGGAATCATGGAATAAAACAGTTGAAGTATCTAATAAAGTTCGAAATATTGCTGAAGGCGCTGCCCTGGCTACAGGCGCAACCGTCAAGATTGAACGCTTCCAAAATGAAGTGAAAGATCTAGTCCTTAACCCGGTTCTAGATGCGGTCTTGGAGGAGGAGCTTTCTGCACTCGGCGAAGTCGTTCATACCGAAAGTAGAAAAGGTAAAGGTTCGACGGATGCAGGAAATATTAGTTACGAGGTTCCAACTGCACATCCGTATATCAAAATCGGTCCAGATAATCTTATCGCGCACACAGATGAATTCAGAGAAGCTGCAAAATCAGAACTCGGAAATGAAGCCTTACTTACAGGCGCAAAAGCCCTTGCGTCAACAGGTTATCGTTTATTAACAGATTTTGAATTACTCCATCGTGTGAAGCAGGAATTTGAGCAGGCATTGGCCGCGAAGGCGGAGTAATATGTGGCGCGCCCTACATGCAGCAGCAAAATATTTCTGAATGGTAAAATCATATTTGATGCCAGCCTATCACAGTGTGATGATGTGATTTAACAGAGCAGAAGATTTTCTTTATTTCAGACACCGACATGTATAATTGTAAACCCGAAGAATCCCTTTCCATTCTTACTCCGGAAAGGGATTCTTCATGAATTTTGGTTTTATTCTACAAAAGAAAGTCGAGCATTTTTTTGGAAATGTGCAAGGGTTTGTTTTGCTTCGGCCTGGTTTGCAAACTCGAAAATTCGGACAAATTTTTGTTCAAATACTGTTACTACCCACATAGCTGCATTCTCCTTTTCGCTTTCCATATTTGTTGTTATTTCTAGTATACTCTACTTTTCATCATCAAAAAGCACTATGTGAATAACTTCACAATTCATTCAAATTCAAAGCGCTTACATATGGAGACTTTGTGGCGTTTCCAGAAAGACTGCTAGTTTTGCTTACTAAAAAAGACGCAGTATCACCAAACATCAAAAAAACATTTCCTTCCCTCAAATCGATAAAATCTCCCGAATATCATCTTCCGACAACGACGATAGCATCGTTTCGCCCGTTTGAATAACCTGATCGATTAATTCCTTTTTACTTTGCTGCAGCTCATTAATCTTCTCCTCTATCGTTCCTTGCGCTATCAATTTAATAACTTGAACAACATTTTTCTGGCCCATTCGGTGAGCCCTGCCTATCGCTTGCTCCTCGATTGCCGGATTCCACCAGAGGTCATAGAGAATAACCGTGTCTGCCCCCGTTAAATTAAGCCCTGTTCCGCCTGCTTTTAATGAGATAAGAAAAATAGATTCAGCTCCTCCATTAAAATCATCAACAAGCTGAACGCGTTCCTTGGCAGGTGTTTGACCATCTAAATAGAAGCAACTTTGTCCCTCTTGCACAAGTTTTTCTTGAATAATCTTTAACATACTTGAAAACTGCGAAAAGATTAACATTTTCCGGCCATTTTCCTGTCCATTTCGAATAATCTCCAATAACTCTTCTAACTTTCCGGACTGTCCTTCATAATTATCGATGAATAAAGAAGGATGACAGCAAAGCTGACGTAGCCTCGTTAATCCGGCAAGAATTTTTATCCGCCCCTTCCCTATACCTTCTGTAGCTAGAGACTCTTGTGTTTCTGTACGGATTTTATCTAAATAACCAAGATAAAGTTCTTTCTGCTCTTTCTTTAATTCGGAGTAATGGACCGTTTCAATTTTGTCCGGTAATTCCGTTAAAACATCCTTTTTTAACCTTCTCAAAATAAAAGGCTTCACAAGCCTCGCGATATAATCTGGTTCTAAACTACGAAATGTTTTCTGATCATGCAAAAATCCAGGCATAATTGCTTGAAAAATCGCCCATAGCTCGTCCAATGAATTTTCAATAGGCGTCCCAGATAGAGCAAATCGTTTATGTGCTGTTATTGCTCTGACTGCTTGGGCTATTTTAGACGCATAGTTTTTAATGGATTGTGCTTCATCTAGAATAAGCGTATGGAATTCTTGCTCCTTATACCACTCTATGTCCTGCCTCAACGTGTGATAAGACGTAATGTAGACATCAGGAAGCTGTTCTTGTTCCAAAACATTTTTTCTTTCCTGAACTGTTCCTGTTGCAATAGCGACTCGTAATTCCGAAGAAAACTTCGTGAATTCATTCTTCCAGTTATAGACTAGTGATGCGGGAGCAACTACGAGTACTGGCAAAGCGGGTTTCTCCGATTGAATATAAGCAATACATTGTAGAGTCTTCCCTAACCCCATGTCATCCGCTAAAATGCCACCAAGTTGGTATTGCGCTAATGACTTTAACCACTGGAAACCCGTTACTTGATAATCTCGTAAAGTAGCTTGAAGTGTATCCGGTATCACATAGTCTTCTTCGTCTGGTGATTTAATAGCACTGATAAATTGACGGAAACTTTTTCCGAATTTACGTTGCTGTTTATCCAACTTCGTTAAACGTTCGTCAATTTGCAAACCACGGTATAAGGGCAGATTCATTTTGCCATCAATCATTTCAATCGATTTATCGTTTAATTCTTTGTATAAGTCGGCCACATTCACCAACTGTTCGTCATTCAATGACAAAAAGGCCCCGTTTGGTAAGCGCACATAGCGTTTCTTTTCTATTACAGACTGAAGAATATAGGGAACCTTGTCACGATCCACCCCATCCATTGAAAAGTCCACCTCTAACAGATTACCGCTCGAGTGGACATCCACTGCAACTTTCGCTATTTTCTCTGTCGGTATAATCAATGATTTAATGGCTGGCGTTAAAAAGATATCTACCTTGTCTTCCAGCGCCGACAAAGTATCGTATAGAAATCCAAATATGTCTTCCTCATCTTCCGAGTAATACTGATTTCCACTCACTTTCAATGCCGATTGTTCGAATGTATCCATAAATTGTTGTTCTTGCTCTGCCTCTCGGATTAATATCGTTTGTTCCTCATTCACCTGTGTTTCACTTTGTGTAATCGGGTTAATCACAATTGAATCATAATGATACTCGACCTTGACATCAATCCGATCGCTAGTCCCCTCAACAAACATTTTGACGCGTAATGGAGGATTCATAATGATTGTCGAGACAGTCTTCGCTACTTTCACCTGACCCACTTGCTTTAACGTTGGCATAGCTTGTGAAACAAATGCCCCTACTTGCTCTGCTGATATGGGAATGACTGAACTCCCACGACTTTGCATCAAAGGAATGAATTGCTTAATTGTCTGTTGTTGTACTGTCGATAATTTATGTAGTTTTCCATTATTTGCATACCATCCATAACCTTCATAATAGTGGCCTCCCGTGTTTCCTGTTACTTTCAACTGAAATTCCTTGGACATGCCATTTTCAAGGGAAAAGGAGAAGGGAAGATCAGCTTCATCAATTTGTAGTTGACCATAAAGAAAATCTTGTTGCTCAAACAAGCAATTTCGATGTTGCAACACAAAGAGCAAATCATCCGCTGCATAAGGAGGAATAACCATGCTTTTTCCAGTTCTCGAACTGCCTCTCCACGTATTTGTATCATAGATTGTTTCAGCCTGATAAAACTGCATTAATTTTTGAATAACCACCCAGTCATCCTGTTGGAACACATGATAACTAGGATCATAAGAAAAATGCTTGCCAAACTTCAATTCAGTGTTGTTTGAAATACTATCCAATAACTCTCTAATTTCCTTGACGATATATAAGCGTTTGATTCCTATTTTCAACTGAATTTCCATAATATCTTTTTCCTTATAATAAGTTTCCGAAGTATAGGCCTTTAATGAAAACTCCACCTTCAGTTCACTATCTTCAGCAGCCGTCAACTTCGTCTGTTCGTGACTCATTTTCCCTAAATTCTCTATCAACTCCCCTGCCAGTCGATACCTGGCATTTTTCGTGCCATTTCCTTTACGACGCGTCGGCGAATTTTCCCAATTAACAATTGCCAATAGTGTGGCACAGACATGTTTACAATCCCAAGATGAGCGATGTGCGGGACAGTTACAACTATCATGAATATCGTACCCATCCAATTTAATTCTTACTGTATAAATTTCGCTTCCGATAACCTTCGCGCTCCATATATTCCCTTCACATTCTAAATTATGTACTTTACCACCTTTATAATACCCCTGACCACGGCTGAATGTAGTAGGCGTATAGAATGAACGTATTGCATTTTCATCTAATTTGTTCATGTGGTTTCACTCCTTCTATCAATGGCTGCTTTTATTATATAACAATCTTTATCAAGTTGTTCTTCAAACGAAAATGTATACCATTTAAACCTCGAAAACACCCCTGAAATAATTTTCAGGGGTGTCAGATACCATTACACTCTGCTTACTACAATTTCTTCATCCACAACATCGACATAGACTTTTTCAATAAACTCTTCTTCCAACATCAGATCAGTTAATGGATCCTCGATTTTGTCTTGGATAACTCTACGCAGCGGTCTTGCGCCGAAACGTTTGTCGTAGCCTAGTGTGACCAGTGCACGCTTAGCTTCCGAAGAAATCGTAATGTCTATCGCATTTTCTTCTATGGTAGCTTGTAAATCCACGAGCATTAAATCAACAATTTCAAGGAGATTTTCTTCCGTTAATTCATTGAACGAAACAATTGCATCGAAACGGTTAAGGAATTCCGGTTTGAAATAGTTCCCTAGCGTTTCTAACATCGCGACGGATTCATGGACGGTTTGATTGAACCCGACGCTTACTTTTTTGTCGCCTGTTCCGGCGTTACTTGTCATAATGATGACCGTATCTTTGAAGCTGACCGTGCGACCGTGCGAATCGGTTAAACGGCCATCCTCCATAATTTGCAGGAACATATTTTGAACGTCTGGATGCGCTTTTTCAATTTCATCGAGCAGTAAAATTGAATACGGATGGCGGCGAACTTGTTCAGTCAATTGACCAGCTTCCTCATGTCCTACATAGCCTGGAGGAGAACCAATAATTTTGGATACCGCATGTCTTTCCATATATTCGCTCATATCCAGGCGAATTAGCGCATCACGCGAACCGAATAGCTCTTCCGCCAGCACTTTCGTAATTTCTGTTTTACCGACACCTGTTGGACCTACAAACAAGAAGGAACCAATCGGACGGTCTTTCGCTTTGAGCCCTGCACGGCTTCGACGGATGGCTTTGGCAATTTTATCGACTGCTTCTGCTTGACCGATAACCTTTTTACTTAGGTTATCTGCGATGCCTTTCATTTTCGCTTGTTCTGCTGCTTGTAGCTTTGTCACGGGAATTCCTGTTTTTTCTTCGACAATCAACTCGATATCTGCCACTGACACTTCTCCGTGTACTATTTCTTCACTTTGATTTGCCTCTTCCAGCTTTTTACGTAATTGAATTTCCTCATAACGTAAATTCGCCGCTTTTTCATAGTCTTCCTTTTCCGCTGCCAGCTCTTTTTGTTGAATCACTTCATTGAGACGGATTCCGATTGACTTAGAATCGGCTGATGTATGCGCAAGATTTAAACGTGCTCCAACTTCATCCATCAAGTCAATCGCCTTGTCTGGTAAAAAACGATCTTGTATATAACGCTGTGATAACGTGACAAAGGCTTGTACCGCCTCATCCGAATAGTGCACACCATGGAATTCTTCGTAACGATCTTTAATGCCATTCAGAATGAGAATCGTATCTTCTGCAGATGGTTCTTTCACGATAATCGGTTGGAACCGGCGTTCAAGCGCAGCATCTTTTTCAATTTGACGATATTCTTTCAACGTCGTTGCACCTATTAGTTGTAAGCCGCCACGTGCTAAGGCTGGTTTCAAAATATTACCGGCATCCATTTGTGAGCCTTCTGCCGTGCCTGCTCCAACGAGTAAGTGAATTTCATCGATGAATACAATGACATCCTTCCGCGTCTGAAGCTCTTCAATCAGTTGTTTCATCCGTTCTTCGAATTGTCCACGAATGCCCGTATTCGTTACGAGTGAAGCGACATCTAACAAGTACACTTGTTTGTTCATCAGTTTTACAGGGACATTACCTTCATGGATTCTCACAGCAAGCCCCTCGGCAATAGCCGTTTTACCAACACCCGGTTCTCCAATTAACACCGGGTTATTTTTATTTCTTCGATTTAACGTTTCAATGACGCGCTTTACTTCTTTGTCACGTCCGATGACTGGATCAATCTGTCCATCCTTGGCATCATCTGAAAGGTTTTTGCCAAGTTGGTCTAACAAACCAGTACCTTTATTGTCATTTACCTGTCTCGTTTGTGTTCGCGCCTGCTGACTACCGTTTGCTTGGGAGAAATACTGTGCATCGTTGTTAAATGACGGCATTTTCCCTGTAGCTAATTGACTTTGGATTTCATGGAAACACTCATGGCATAGGTTGATTTGCATTCCTTGGTGATTCATTTGAAATCTCAAATTCATCGTTGCTTCGTTTTGACCACAATGTTGACATTTCATATATGTTTCCTCCTATTCATTGACTTTGACTATATTTAACCTTTGATTGTAGTATACACTGACCTTTTTTGACTTTCAAGTTAGTTGCTTGGTTTTTGATAGGAATTATTAGGGAGATGAGTTTTCAAATTATTGTTTATTGGAAAATTAAAATTATCCAACAAATCATTCAGCTATATAACTCAAACAACTCCTTACCTCGCTATCATTTGCCAGGAAAGGAGGTTTTATTATTCAGTTTTATTGTTGATTGTTACATTACGGAATCAATATCCGCCCCATTCCCCTCAACATTGGATATGACTCCAAAATATCCCGCTAATTTTACGAATATGTAATGAATCTGTAATCGAACTGCTGTTGAACCCGCATGCTTATTCGCCTACTATTGATATATAGTCATTGACCACTCAATGATTCATAGAAAAGGTGGCTGAATTACATAATGAAAAAATTAACATGTTCACTAATCTTGGCAGGCTCTTTAGCTTTCGGAATCGCAACAACTAATGCAGAAGCAAGTACACATACAGTCAAAACTGGGGAATCGTTATGGACAATTTCAAAATCAAACAATGTGTCCGTATCTGATTTGATGAAATGGAATAACTTAACGTCAGACGCACTTCATCCAAAACAAGTCTTACAAGTATCAGGAAAGAAAAGCGATTCAACAAGTGCGACCGAAACAACTACTAAATCATCCACTCCAGCAATGAGCGTTGTGGATCAGGCGATGAAGCTAACAGGTATCCCTTACGTATTTGGCGGGACAACAGTGAATGGATTTGACTGTAGTGGATTTATACAATATGCGTTCAAAAAGTCAGGGAAAGACATATCACGCACCACGCTGAGCCAATTTGCTCAATCGAAAAAGGTAACCTCACCCCAGCCCGGGGATTTGGTCTTTTTCCAAAATACATATCGTAAAGGCATTTCACATGTCGGTATTTACATTGGCAATAATAAGTTCGTCCACGCTGGGGGCAAGCAATCACAAGTAACAAGTTTAGACAACAGCTATTGGAAATCAAAATTTCATAGTTTTAAACGCTTGTAAACAAAAAATCTCAGCCATCTACTTAGGCTGAGATTTTTTCTGCATGCGATGCTACCTACAACTCACCGGCTTGAACCAAAGCCAATTGAGATAGACAATCCAATAATTAGTGTTGCATTAGTAACTATTCTATTGCCGCTTATAATTCAATCGTGGCTGGCTCTTCACCTTTTTTGTTCATTAAGCGGATTGCGCTTGGTGTCACTTTCAAAATGACAAGGTTTGCATCTTCAGGACCACTGAACCAGTGTTTCAAATGCTCATTCCAAATTTTCTCCTTTGCTTTTTTGTCGTCTGAGATAGTGACTGTTCCTTCAATTTCTAGAAAGTCATCTCCGAAACCTCCTCCATCGTAGCCAATTAATATGTGTGTATGTGGATTTTCCTCAAGTTCATCCACTTTTTGCGTTTGCTTTGATGTTGCGGTGTAGAGTATAAATTCTTCATTGAAAAATGTCATGTACCGTGTGTGGGGCTTGTTTTGTTGAATCGTTGCCATTACACCAATGGAGCTTTCTTCCAAAACTTTTAGCGCTTTTTTTCTTGTATCGATAACGATCTACTCTCCTTTTCAACGTCGTCATAGTTTGTCTCTTGACACCCAAAATTAAACATCACAAATAAGGATAGAAATAATACGTTCCAGATTGTTTCACATCAGCAAAGTAACATCGAACGTTCCGATTTTTGCTATAAGATGTTTAACCCGAAACATAAGAAAACCGCTTCCCTCTATATCAAGGAAAGCGGCAAATTTCATATCTTTTCTTCTAAGACCAACACACCATCGATCATTTTATACACCTTGTCACAATAGCCAACTAAACGGATATCATGCGTGACGACAATCGTTGTCGTATTTTTACTTTTCGTTTCATTTTTCAACAGTTCCATCACTTCGTAGGCGCGATCCGAGTCAAGTGAGGCCGTTGGTTCGTCTGCTAAAATAATAGAGGGATTGCTGTAAAGCGCTTTAGCAATAGCAACTCGTTGGCGCTCACCACCCGACAAATCGGCTGGATATTTCGTGCGCAATTCACTAATTCCCAAGTCTTCATATAGCCCTTCTAATTCTGTTTCTGTCATGTTTCCTTTTTTCACTTGGTCTAATAGTTTTAACTGATTAGCTACGGTAAGAAATGGGACAAGATTCGACGCTTGCAAGATGAAGCCAATTTCCTTCAGCCGAATTTTTGAACGCTCTTTTTCATTCAATGTCGCTAAATTCGCTTTATTGATGATGACATCTCCTGAAGTTGGTGATTGTAGACCACCTACAATTGTCAAAAATGTGCTCTTCCCTGAGCCGGATGGGCCAATAATAGCGATAAGCTCTCCTTTATCAGCCGTAAAATTTGTTTCCTTCAAGGCATTGACTTGCTTATGGCCGCTGCCAAATGTCTTTTTCACTTCTTTTAATTCTAACACTGCCATCATTTATCCTCCTATCGCTTTCAATGGATCGATTCTAACAATCGTAAAGACGGAGAACACTGCACCCGCTATCGCAACGACAATTAGCACCAGCCCATAAAAAATCATCGTCGCAAGATCAAGTGCGATAGGTACTCCTGCCGGTAGAAATGCATTGGTTATTAGTGTCAATACTAAACCAACAGTCACACCTATCGTTGTCAAGATGAATGTCTGCGCGATGACAGAACTAGCAAGATAGCGGTTGGAGATTCCTTGTGCTTTCATGACGCCAAACATGCTAATTTTCTGGACTGTCAGTACATATAAGAAAATCGCAACGATAACAGACGATATACCAAATAGGAAATAGATCATTAGCGTTAATGTTAAATTCTGTTCCATATATCCTGGCATGCTGTGTATAAATGGCTCGATTTCAATGGCTTCGAGTGAATCCTGTTCCGTGACAGTGACCCCATCGTCACCACGGACAACGATACCATTGATGCGGTCTTTATTTATTTCAGCGGCCTCTCCAAATTTAACCCGCTGGAAAGTGGTAAGATCACCGTATAAGACTGGTGCCGCTGTAAATCGCGCATGATCAGTGAAACCGACGATCGTCAGAACTTCGTCTGATGAGGATAACTGCAATTCATCCCCCAATTTGAAGCCCTCTCGTTTCAATGAATCGTTGGCAATGACTTCATTATCATCTGCGAATGGTTTACCTTCTATCACCGTTGGCATAATAAATGCATCTTTCTTAATACCAAAAATCGAGACATTTTTCTTACCATCTCCATTGGTTGCAATGGCATTGATTTGCCCGATGACAGCGATTTCATTCGCATGAACCGCTTCGACATCATCGAGTACCATTGACGATTGAGATAGGCTCTTATCAGATTCTTCGGTCAGTACTATAGCTGTTGCCTCCCATTTGTCAATGGCCTCCCTATTCATAGCCTGTAAGCCATTGGCAAGACCCGATAGAAAGAATACTAAATAGGATATAAGCATTAGTACACCCATGATGAGCGTAAAGCGAAGTTTATTCTTTTGAATTTCATTCCATGCTAAAAACACCCTTGCACATCCTTTGTAATTTATTTCAAAACGTCCTACTTTTCATTTTACCAAATTTGAAGAAACTATCCTTCCATTTTTATGTCTTTTAAATGAACAATATCTTTACGTCAACACATTTAAAATTCAAGTTGACTTATATAACTCAATTGTACTACAATAAATGAGTAAACTATATAATTTTAATAGTTAACCAAATAAAGGGGGATTTCACACAATGCTAGAATCACGTTTCAAATTACAAATGATGATTACATCCGCACTTTTTGCAGCTATTATTGGGGTTTTGGCACAAGTCACTATTCCACTACCCCTTGTTCCTATTACTGGACAAACTTTAGCAATTGGACTTGCTGCAACCATATTAGGTGCACGATATGGAACTTTATCTATCCTCATTTATTTATGTATGGGTGCCATCGGTATACCGGTATTCGCACAAATGACGGGCGGCTTAGGGATTCTCTTCGGTCCTACGGGTGGTTATTTAGTCGGGTTCATCCCCACTGCATTTATCATCGGCTATTATCTTGAGAAGACAAGGTTCACCATTAAACACGCCATGATTGCAAACGTCATTGGGATGTTTGTTGCCTTAGCGTTTGGAACGGTTTGGTTAAAAATCATTGCCGATCTATCATGGACAGCAGCATTTACCGGTGGTTTTGCACCTTTTCTTATCACAGGAATACTAAAAGCAGCTTTAGCAGCATGGGCTGGTATCGCTGTTAGAAATCGGTTGAAATCGACAAGTTTGTTAACTGCGCGTAGTTTAGAAGCGAAATAAGCAGCGAAAAAGACATCCTAATTTATGGGATGTCTTTTTCGCTGCTTAGGAAACTATAAAATCTCATACTGTGAATAAGTTACGCTATAGAGATTTTTCGTCTAGTCTCCGAGCACCTTTTGTTCTTGCAAAACAGCTCATCATTGCCTAGGTGCAAAAAGAATAACTGATACACCTACTAGACAAATGGCGGCACCTATCCAATCGTAGACATCAGGTGCTTTTTTGTCGACTCCCCATCCCCATAACACCGCTAAGACAATAAAGACTCCTCCATACGCTGCATAGACTCTACCAAATGAAGGAAATGCTTGGAAAGTAGCGATAACGCCATATAAAGCTAGTGTTACACCGCCAATTAGCCCCCAAAAGATCGGCTTCCCTTCCCGTAACCAAAGCCATATTAAGTAGCCACCACCTATTTCGGCCAATCCAGCTATTATAAACAAGACGATTGCAGCAACTATTTCTCTCACTTCCAAACTTATTTATATACTATTATTAGCAGTTACACAGCCATTTGTCACCCGATTAATTTCTGTCACTTTTCCGCTTTATCTTTGTAGATCGTCATACCTTCATAAATTGTTCCTGTCACATCATACATCTTCATGCTAACAAACGCCTTTTATTTTTTCAGAATCTGTTTATCAAACTATTTTATCATAAATAACCGTATATTTTTACTTCTATAGACAAAAAAATTCGGACTTACATTAATAGAACGTAGTTGGTATACTGGAAACTGTTGTGATTATCATTCATCGCATAAGAACATACTGATGAAAAAGTAGGAGAGAATAGAATATGAATTATGAAATTCCTTCGGAAGATTTCGACAGGAAAGTTGGTATAAACGATTTCCAAGAGGAACCGGTTATGACTGACATGACATTTGTTTTATTTGGAGCAACGGGAGATTTAGCAAAACGAAAGCTATTTCCTGCACTATATAATTTATTTCTCGATGGTAAAATGCCAGACGCTATCTCGATTATCGGTCTTGGCAGAACCCATTATCTACACGATGATTTCCGATCTGTGGTGGAAAAAGCACTCCGGGAATATTCTAGAAGACCTATTCAGACGTCTAATTTACAAGATTTTCTAAACTACTTTCAGTACTTTATATTCGATGCGACAAGCAAAGAATCTTATCAGAACTTACACGAACTCATTCAAAGTAGGGAAAGTGAATTAGACATACCCGAAAATCGACTTTTCTATCTGTCTGTTGCCCCCCAATTGGTCGATGTGATTTCGTCCAATCTTAACGCCAGTGGCATCAGTCAAACGAAAGGCTGGAAGCGACTCATTGTTGAAAAGCCGTTTGGCAGTGACCTGAAATCGGCTCAGCAATTAAATAAGTGTTTGAGCATAGCTTTTCGTGAGGAAGAGATTTATCGAATCGATCACTATCTTGGAAAACCAATGGTCCAAAATCTTGAATCATTAGTATTTGCCAACCCAGCACTCGGATTACTATTAGATCATACACAAATTGCGAATGTTCAAATCACTGCTAGTGAAACGGTCGGGGTAGAATCTCGTGCCTCCTACTATGATCAAGCGGGTGCCATTCGGGATATGGTCCAGAATCATCTTCTTCAATTAGTAATGATGACCGCACTCAATCTTCCAGAGCAATTAACAGCTAAAGAAATTGAAAATAAAAAAATTGAAGTGATCACTTCTCTTCGTCCTATAAAAAAAGAAATAGTCTACCAAGATATTATTCGAGGTCAGTACATAGCTGGTGAAGTTCTAGGTACACCGGTAGTTAGCTATACTGAGGAGCCTGGAGTGGATAGATCCTCGACGAATGATACTTACGTGGCAGCACGTTTATATATTGATAATCCATCATGGAGCGGAATTCCTTTTTATATTCGCACCGGGAAAAGGACTAATGAAAAATCGACACGTATTGTCATGGAATTTAAGAGCAAGGTAAATGATACAACTAAACTTTTAACGGAAGGAATCACTCCAAACTTATTAATCGTGGAAATTAGTCCAAACGAGAATATCTCTTTACGGGTGAATATGAAAGATCCTTCTAAAAACCGTTTTATCCCTACTTCCATCAACTTCTCAACTACAACGGAAGATCAACCAGAGGCCTATGAACTGCTTCTATTCGACGCAATGATTGATAATGCAACCTTCTTTGCGCACTGGGAAGAAGTCGAATTATCATGGAAGTGGATCCAACCAATCATTGAAGCATTTCAGGAAAATCTGTTGCCTTTACATACCTACCCTGCTGGCTCGACAGGTCCTGATGCAGCCAATCAGCTATTGCAGGACGATCAATTTAAGTGGTGGTAAGCTACAGTTGATCAATCAAATATAGATCATTACGAACACGAAGGAATGAGTAAACACCATGAGTACACAGCAGATGGGCGTTATCGATTTAGGCGTGATGGGGATGAACCTAGCAATATGATGGTGCAGGCCATTATGTTAAAATGGTTCACAACGGCATTCAATATGGTGACATGCAACTCATTTCCGAAGCCTATTTCATCATGAAACATACCCTCGGTTTTGAGGCACAGGATTTGCATGATGTTTTCTCTGAATGGAATAAAGGGGAGCTTAATAGCTATCTCATTGAAGTCACAGCTGAAATTTCCACAAAGATGGATGAAGATACCGGAAAACCACTTATTGACCTAATTTTAGACGTTGCTGGGCAAAAAACTAAGTATATAAAAAATCAGGAGCCGATTTGGCTCCTGATTTTTATTTTTCAATTGTCACAATATGTTCTTCTTTTAATTCAACAGTACCTGACTTATTCAAAACGATTGATTCACCTTCAAATAAATTCGTAAAGATGATTGGTGTAATGATGGACGTCGCATGCTCTTGAATATAATCAATATCAACGTTCAATAATGGTTGTCCTTTTTTAACACGATCGCCTTGTGCGACCAATGCTTCAAAGCCTTCACCGTCCAATTTAACAGTATCAATCCCAACATGAATTAGAATTTCTCTTCCTGAATCGGATTGAATACCTAATGCATGTTTTGTCGGGAAAAGTGTGACGATTGTTCCGTCCACCGGTGAAACAACGGTTCCATCTGATGGAATGACTGCAAAACCATCACCCATCATTTTCCCTGCAAATACTGGATCAGGTACTTCTGATAGTGGGACGATTTCACCTTGCATCGGTGAGACGAAGTCGTCTGGCTGACCATTCGAAGCAACAGCTGGAACAGGCTGTTTAACTTCTTCCGCACGCGGTCGTTTGCCACTGATGACATCTTGCATCTGTCCTTTAATAATTTCAGAACGCGGGCCGAAAATCGCTTGAATATTATTCCCAACTTCAAGCACACCTGCTGCACCTAACTTTTTCAATTCTTTTTTATCAACCTGACCGCTGTCTTTAACAGACACACGGAGTCTTGTAATACAAGCATCTAAATCGACAATATTTTGTTGTCCACCCATCGCTTCTAAGATATTTGATGCTAAAGCACCGGCATCTTTTGAACCCTTCTCTAACTCTTCGATATCTTCATCTTTTTCACGTCCCGGCGTCATAAGGTTAAATTTGCGAATAGCAAAACGGAACCCGAAGTAATAAATGACAGCGAAGACGAGTCCCACTGGAATAACCATCCACGCATTTGTTTGTGGATTAATAGCCCCAAACAGAATATAGTCAATCAAACCACCCGAGAAAGTCATACCAATTTTAACGTCTAATAAATGCATCGTCATGAATGATAAACCTGCAAATATTGCGTGAATCCCAAATAACACAGGTGCTACAAACAAGAATGAGAATTCAATTGGCTCTGTGATTCCCGTTAAAAATGACGTTAACGCTGCAGATCCCATAATACCCGCCACGATTTTCTTCCGTCGAGGATCCGCTTCATGATAAATTGCAAGAGCTGCTGCTGGTAAACCAAACATCATAAATGGATATTTCCCTGTCATAAATGTCCCAGCCGTTAGTTCTTGCAAACCATCCTTGATTTGCGCTTGGAAAATTGGATTATCTCCTCGAATCACTTCTCCAGCAAGGTTAACGTACGATCCAAATTCAAACCAAAACGGTGTATAGAAAATATGATGCAATCCGAATGGAATGAGTGAACGTTCAATGACACCAAAGACAAATGCAGATAGCGTCGTATTCCAGTTCAACACAAAATTAGAGAATGCATTCATCCCATCTTGGATTGGCGGCCAAATGAAGACCATGAGCAATCCAAGCACTACCGCTGACGCTGCTGTGGCAATCGGTACAAAACGTTTTCCAGCAAAGAAGCCGAGATACGACGGCAACTCAATATTGAAAAATCGGTTGTACATCGCCGCCGCGAGCACCCCAACAATAATACCTCCAAACACACCTGACTGAAGGGATGGTACACCCAACAACAAAGCATAAGCTGGATCGCCTGCCTCTAGCACTCCCTTAGCAGAAAGACCTAACGCTGTTCCCATGGTAGCATTCATAATTAAATACCCCACAAGCGCGGCAAGAGCAGCAACCCCTTCACCGCCCGCTAAGCCAAGGGCAACCCCAACAGCAAACAAAATCGGTAAGTTGCCAAATATAATGTCCCCTGACTCTTCCATAATTGACGCAATCTGTTCAACCCAGCCCGCCTCAAGAAACGGTGCAATATTAGTGAGTACCGGGTTTTGTAACGCATTACCAAACGCCAGCAACAGACCCGCTGCCGGTAAAATAGCAACTGGTAACATCAATGCCTTACCAATCTTCTGTAAAACACCAAAGATTTTTTTAAACATCATTATACCTCCTCTTTTTATTTATGAAGTCATCGGATTTTACTACAATAAAAAAAGGCATGAGAAAAAATAATTGAAAATAGTCCACAAGAGTCCCCCCTTGTAACCGTCATCAATCATCTTTGTACTCATGCCTGATCGTATCAGTAACACGTATGCAGATAATAGTTATTAAATTAAGTTCTTCTTACAAATCCAATGACTCTATAGATGCATAGTAGCATAGAACTTTTCTTTTGACAACCACAATCTCACTTAATTCAGCAGATGTGGGGCACTTCTGCTGAATTAAGTGAAAGCCTTCGGCGGATGTCACAGATTTTGAAGGGAGTCAATTGAGCAAGCTCAATTCAAAATCTGGACGCAATCACGCCGAGGCGTGATTGATTTACTCTTCGACTTTTGCTTGAATCCTTTGCAAATGAAGGCTTAAGTAAACTGCTTCCGCCTCATATACTTCTTTTTGCAATACTTGTTGCATTACTTTTATAAGCTTCCAAGCCAAATTGTAACAAACCGGATACTCCGCCTTTAACAATAGTGTAATCTTTTTCGGCTCTGCAACGCGTTCCCCCCGTACTACTCTTTCAATCGCAAAACGGAGATGGCGAATCAGACGCATATAATCAATACTATTTTTATCGATTTCTATGCTAAATTGCTGTTCAATCATATTCACCAATTGAACAATCAACTCCGAGTGCCTCGTCACATCACGCACATTTTTATTCACAATGGCACTATGAATATGGAGAGTGATGAAACCAATTTCCCCTTCCGGCAGCGCAACTGTCAGCTGTTTATTGACCATTGCTGTCACCTCAGCCGCAATGTCATATTCCTCTGGGTAAAGTGCTTTCGTTTCCAGTAAAAAAGGATTTCGAATAGCCATCCCACGTCTCATTCGACTCACCGCAAACACTAAATGGTCAGTCAACGCCACATGGATATGCTCATTCAACGGCTGATTCACTCGTTGTTGAATAATTTCAACTGCAGAAATCAGCACTTTTAACGTATCTTCATCTATGCTGGAAAGAAGTTGCTTATACTGCTCTTGCTCGTCAGGATCATTCAATACAAATAATTTCTCGATTTTTTCCTGCTGAATGGATTCCCCGACTTTTGCACCAAAGCCAATCCCGCGCCCAATTAAAATCACCTCATTGCCACTACTATCCGTCGCTATGAGTACATTATTATTCAATGCTTTGTGAATCAAGTATTTTTCCATCCATCTATCCCCATTATCTTTTATTGACTCCATTCTAGCACTAATCTTTAGCAAATAGGTATATTAATCTTAAAAATGCCACAACCGTAAAGGCTGTGGCGACGTAATATTATAGACCTACTATTTCCTGAATCTCCGAACCATCCAGTGTTTCTTTTTTCATTAACAAGTCCACCAACTGATCGAATTCAGTGGAATATTGTTGAATAAGGCCTTCTGTTTGATGAAGAGCCTTGTCAAAAATCGCTTGCATCTTCGACTCTTTTTGCCCTTCATTGAAAGTTAGCGTAAAGCCGTCCTGTAGCAAGCCCGTGTCAACCATTCTTTCAATGATTTCCTTGGCTTGCTGGACATCGCCACCAACACCAATACTATGCTCACCAAGGTACATACGCTCTGCTACCCCACCAGCCAAAATCATACTCACTTGGTCTAGCAATTCGCTATACGTCGATAAATGAAGCTCTTTTTGAAATGGAGCAACATAGCCAAGCGCTTGTCCTCGCGGAATAATCGTCGCTTTCCGCACTGAACCCGGCTTCGTAATCGCTGCAATTAGCGCGTGACCCGTTTCATGAATAGCTACTCTCCGCTTTGTTTGTGGATCATTTAATGTACGTGAAGTGCTGCCCAAAATCGTACGGTCAATGGCAAAGTCTAAATCATTTTTATCAATTGCCCGACGCCCATCACGCATAGCCCTTCTACTCGCCGTTTCAAACAGCGAACTCAGCTCAGCACCCGAAAAGCCTGCTGTACTGTCCGCTAAGCCATCCAAGGAAGCCGCAACATTATCCGCCAACAGCTTGCCTTTCGTATGAATGTGGATAATCTCTCTTCTGCCCGTCGTATCTGGTAACGGGACTTGGAAAGAGTAATCGATTCGACCTGGGCGAAGAAAAGCCTCATCGAGCATATCCTTCCGGTTCGTGGCGGCAATGAATAACACACCCTCGTTATTATTGCCGCCATCTAACTGGACAAGCAGTTCTGTCAACGTTTTTTCCGTTTCTTCCCCGCCATGCGTTTTTCGTTTCCCTGCAAGTGCATCGACTTCATCAATGAAAATCACAGCCGGTTTCTGCTTTCGCGCATTTTCAAACAGCGTGCGTACTCTAGCAGCCCCAACACCGACAAATAACTCCGTGAAAGCTGCTCCACTCGATGAATAAAATGTCGCACCAATTTCGCGCGCGATTGCTTGTGCCAGCAAGGTTTTCCCTGTACCAGGTGGTCCGTACAACAACAGACCTTTTGGCGGCGTAATACCGAGTTGTTCCGATTGTTTCGGATTTTTTATGATGGATAAGGTTTGGTGAATTTCTTCTTTCATTTCAACTGGCAATCCACCAATATCTTGTAACGTAATGTCTGGTAAAGGTGTTGCTTTAGAGGCACTGTTTTTCATCGCAGAGGCACCGATACCGATTTTGCCTTTTTTGTGTAGGACGAACAATGTAACAAGTGATGCTATGAGTAATCCACCAATCAGCAGTCCATCGAATTTATTTTGATTGGCATATTGATAGTTTAGATTATATTTTTCAACTAATTGTTCAACTAATTGACTTTGTGGACGAACTTGTGTCACGTAAAGAGCATCTGTCGTCTGTAAGTAGAGTGAACCACTGGATGTTTCTTTCAACGAAATCTGGCCCTGTGCAACCTGGATTGTTTTTTCCAGTTCAGCAAATGAAATGGCCGTTCCTTTATTCGAGTCAAGCGCGTACCAACCAATACCTACCGCTGTTCCAATGACGAAGAGGACTAAAATCGCAATCTTCTTCAAGCCTTCTCAACTCCTTCTAAGGGATACATCTAGTATAAATGATAATCCAACTATTTTGGTAGGCGAATAAAAGGAATACACCCCATTAATATCCTAATACAATTGATTCCTTATCCATAATGGAGTGTCATAATAGAAACTCATATCCCCTGCGGGAACTGGAACACCCCGGGGCCAAACTGGACTACCATTGCCAAAAACTCGTACACCCCACTAGAACTGGAGCACCTATTTCGCAAACTCGTACACCCCAGAACCAAACTGTACTACCTTTGTCGAAAACTCGTACACCCCACTAGAACCGGAACACCTATTTCGCAAACTCGTACACCCCAGGACCAAACTGTACTACCTTTGTCGGAAACTCGTACACCCACTAGAACTGGGACACCTATTTCGCAAACTCGTACACCCCGGGGCCAAACTGTACTACCTTTGTCGGAAACTCGTACACCCACTAGAACTGGAACACCTATTTCGCAAACTCGTACACCCCGGGGCCAAACTGTACTACCTTTGTCGGAAACTCGTACACCCCACTAGAACTGGAACACCTATTTCGCAAACTCGTGCACCCCGGGACCAAACTGTACTACCTTTGCAAAAAACTCGTACACCCCACTAGAACTAGACCGCCCATTTATCCCCACTTCGAAAAGCCCTGAATTAGATTCAGGGCTAGTCATTTACCACATTTTCAAAAATTGCGTTGTACGACTACGCCCGATTTCCATCAGTGTTTCTTTTCCTTCTTCATCGAGATCAAACTCAGTGGCGCTAAAACCATCTACTGGAATAAAAATAATATCCTTTTCATGCTTACGGGAAATATATCTTTCATCATGAGCATTTTTCATCGTTGAAAATAGCGCTTCGAATAGCTGCAAGGCATTGTGAATAGGATAGCCAGGCTGTTTTTCCGGACTACGGCTAAGCTGCAAGCCTAGAACTGGACGCTCTTTTTTATCGAATATCCACAGTGGAAAATTGCTTAACACACCGCCGTCGACAACGATGGTATCTCCCGATCCGACTTTCATCTTGACCGGTTCAAAGAAAAATGGAATCCCACAGCTCATACGTAAAGCGCGTGCGATTGGGAACGTTTCCGCTACGACACCGTATCGTTCCAAATCATCTGGAAGCACGAGCATTTTGCCATTCGTCAAATCAGAGGCTACAAGCTTCAATGAACCAGGAGTCACATCAGCAAATGTATAAACGTCTTTGTCTGCCAATTTTTCTAAAAACCAATTCTCCAGTGCTTTTCCTTGATATAAACCAAGACGCCAATACAAACCTATCCACTTCATAAACGGGAATGGTAAAATCGTTCTACGCGGATCCAGCAAGGAAAGCATATCCAATTCATCCAACATCACTTCAATTTCCTTAGCGGTGTAGCCAGCAGCTATGAAACAGGCAATGATTGCCCCTGCACTCGTTCCCGCGACCCGCTGAAAACGATAGCCCTGTTCCTCCAGCACCTGATAGGCCCCAACTAGTGCGAATCCTTTCAAACCTCCCCCTGAAAATACCCCATCTATTAACATTGCCTACCCTCTCCTTTTTCTTAGTGTTGTTACACTGTAAGAACAATGCAAGGATAGTAGAACTAAAAAAAGCATCTGGCCCCAAACAATATTGAATCGCTTGAGGCGCAGACACTTATATGGTTGGCTTTCTAAAATTTTGATGCCATTCAATCAGTTCCGAAGCGATCATTGGTTTTGCAAAGTAATAGCCTTGAATAATCGGTTGTTCACATGTAAAGGCTAAGAACTGTGCTTGCTCTGCCGTCTCTACTCCTTCAAAAACAATCGACAAATCCAAAGAACTACCGAGTGCAATAATAGCTTGAATAATCGATGAATCTTTTGTGGATGCTGGTACTCCATCCACAAAAGATTTGTCAATTTTGAGCGTTGAAATCGGGATTTGTTTTAAATAAGATAACGATGATACACCTGTTCCGAAGTCATCCAATGCAACCGAGAAACCTTCTTGACGAAACACTCCGACGGCTCTTATCGCCTCTTCAATCGTCTTGACAAAACTTGTTTCTGTGATTTCTAATTCTAATTGCTGCGGCTCAAGATTATAGTCTGTCACTGCCCGCTTTAACACTTTCAATAGACGTGATGAAGTGATATATTGACCTGGAATATTAATAGCAGCTTGTCCAACTGGTCGCCCTTCCCTTTCCCATTCGGCAAGCTGACGGCAGGCTCGCTCAATAACCCAATCCGTAACATCCAACATACGATTCTTTTCTTCTAAAATAGGAATGAATACACCAGGTGAAAGCATGCCATAAATAGGATGTTGCCAGCGTAATAAAGTTTCTACACCGACCATTTCATACGTTTTACCATTAATTTTAGGCTGATAAACCAGATACAACTCGTCCTCCGCCATAGCACGTTCTACATCATTGGCAATTTCCCGTTCAAATGTATAGGTATGAAGCACTGGGTCATACTGAATGATGTCTAACTTGTATTGTAGTGATGGTGAATTCAGCACAGCCAATACATTTGAATAAATGTTCGAGGATTCATTTTGTTGGCTAGCTGGCAACCAAGCACAGACAGCCTGTATCCTAATTTCTTTATTCTGAAATACAAATGGTTGGCTAAGTGTTTCAGCAATCTTTTCCATCGCAGCATAAAAGACCGTTTCACTTTCCGTTCCTCTCGCTAAAAAAGCAAAACGATTCCCTTCAATTCTGTACAAATCCGACTGTGGCGGCGTTAACGCAATCATAGATTCGGCAAGATATTGAAGTACTTCATCTCCAAAAAGATAACCATTCTCTCGATTGACTCTTTCCAAGTCATGCAAATGCCAAATCGCTAACGTTTGCTTGACCTGAGACTGGCTAAGTTTCCGCTCAAATTGCCGGCGATTTGGGAGTCTTGTCAACATATCATAATGATTCGTACGATATTTCACATAACGATCTAGCAGACTCGATAGCAATAATAAGCCCAGTAACAAAGCCATACCAACTGTAACACTAATGACAATAAAGGATAACTCCATCTCGTGAGCTACCGATGTATGGGAGTGATTTGGAGATACATAAACAGAAATTGCCATCATACCTGTGTAATGCATACTCGAGACAGCTAATCCCAGAATAATCGCCGTCATCAGTTGAATGAAACGATTTTCCATATAACGCTGCAGTGTTGAAAAAACAAAAAGTGCAACAAAAGAAACAACTATGGCAATGACAATTGATGCTGTGAATAGCCAGAAATCATAAAAATAGAGAGCATCCATTTTCATAGCTGCCATGCCAACATAATGCATCGTTGAAATACCGAGCCCCATCACAATACCCGCGAGTATATACAACCATATTAATCTTCTTGGTTGATTGGCTATGTAAAAGGCTAAAAAAGAAGCGAGCATTGCTGGGAAAACTGAAATGACTGTTAGCAACTGGTCATAATGCATACTGACAGGCAATGAATAGGCACTCATACCTACAAAATGCATAGACCATATACCAAAGCCCATCGCAACAGATGCTAGTATGAGCCAAAAGTTTTTGTGAAAAAAGCTATGTTGTTGTGCTCGTTCGTTCATAGCCAAAGCTGTATAAGAAGCAACACATGCAATTAGAATGGATAAGCCGATAATCGGAAATGAATACTCCCCTTGTAACTCGATCAAATCCGTTGACGGTAATTTAAACAATGTAATAGTCAGTCCTTTCGATAAACAATCCCCTGTTAAACCATACCATTTGTTTCATTCGCTTGATAGTCTAAAGTATCAATATAGATAAAGTAAATCGCTCCGAATGACTCATCAAATGCCTACAAGAGTATGTGATTGTTCATACAATATGTAAGTACGATACCCCTTTTCACCATAACTTGAAACCTAAATCCCCGATATTCGTCCATACTAGGGTAATATTTTTTCAGATTATAGGTAATGGAGGATCTTCATGAAACGAGCACATAGTAAGAAAAGGAAAAAATGGCCATGGATTATTGCGCTTATCGGTCTTATCATTGGCGGCTTGGCATTGAGTATCTACTTGGACTTAACTTCAACATTAAAAGAGATGTATAAACCAATCGGTCGTGAGGTATCTGATAAACGAGAGGTAAACATTATTTTTGATAAAAAGGAGCCATTTTCGGTTCTCGTATTAGGCGTTGATGAACGCGAGGGCGATAAAGGTCGCTCCGATACGATGATTGTCATGACAGTCAATCCAACTTTGAAGTCAACGAAAATGGTTAGTATTCCGCGCGATACGTATACAGAAATTGTTGGCCATGGTACACAGGATAAGCTGAATCACGCGTTTGCATTTGGTGGTATCCAGATGTCACTCGATTCTGTCGAGAATTTATTAGATATGCCGATTGATTATGTTGCAGAGGTCAATATGGAAGGCTTTCAGGATGTAGTCGATGCTGTTGGTGGAATAACCGTTAGAAATACATTAGATTTCACACAGGATGCCATCCATTTTCCAGCGGGAGAAATTAAATTGACAGGGAAAGAAGCGTTATCCTATGTGAGGATGCGTAAAGAAGACCCAAGTGGAGATTGGGGTCGACAAGATCGTCAGAGACAAGTCATTCAAGGCGTTTTACAGCAAGGTAAATCAGTCAATAGTTTACTAAATTACCGCAGCCTATTCAATGCACTCGGTGACAATATCAAAACCAATATGACATTCGATGAAATGGTAGACGTACAAAAAAACTATCGAGATGCAGCCGATAAAATCGAACAATTGCATTTTGAAAAAGGAACAGGAAAGCGCATGAACGGCGGGATTTGGTATTACATGATGGATGAAGAAGAATTGCAGGAAGTTACAGGTACGTTGAAACAGCATTTGGAGTTAAAATAGAGAGAAGTAAACCGTGGGAGTGATTTCCCACGGTTTTTTGATAGTATAGGCAAGTTTCTGAGAGTTACCGGCGAATTTGTGGAATTTACCAGCGAGTTCGCAAATCTACACACTATTCCGTAAGAATCCCCTCATCCACGCACCTGCCCATTTCCACGAATCATATATTTACTAGTCGTCAACGCCTTTAATCCCATCGGTCCCCTGGCATGTAATTTTTGTGTGCTGATGCCAATCTCCGCTCCGTAGCCGAATTCAAAGCCGTCTGTAAATCGAGTGGAGGCATTATGGTAGACTGCCGCAGCATCGATACGTGTCAAAAAGATGGCTGCCTGCCGTTCATCTTGCGTAATAATGGCTTCCGAATGTTGCGTTCCATATTGATTGATATGCGTAATGGCTTCATCCAGATTCGCAACGAGCTTAATGCTGACGGTTAACCCGAGGTATTCCGTGGACCAATCCGATTCGGATGCCAACTTCACATCCTGGCATTCCTGTACGACGGTTTCATCTCCCAAAATCTCCACACCACTCCGCTGAAGACTCTCGACCAATTTTTTGCCATATTGCTCAAACCACTTTTCATGAATCAGGATCGTTTCGATGGCATTGCAGACAGATGGACGCTGGATTTTTGCGTTCAAGGTAATCTCCCCAGCCATATCTGGATCCGCGGTTTCATCGATAAATATATGACAATTCCCGGCACCCGTTTGAATGACAGGAACCGTCGCTTCACGAATCACTGTGTCAATAAGCATTTTGCCGCCTCGTGGAATAAGAACGTCCAAATAATCGTTTAACCGGAAAAGTTCCTTCGCTGTTTCTCGACTCGTATCTTCTATGAACTGAATGGACTCTTTCGAAATAGCACTCTTATCAAGTGCTGTATGAATAGATTTGACCAGCACACTATTTGAATATTTTGCGGAAGAACTCCCTCGCAATATCACAGCATTGCCTGTTTTAATCGCCAATGTTGCTGTATCCAGCGTCACATTCGGCCTTGCCTCATAAATCATACCAATCACGCCAAGTGGCACACGTTTCACTTCAAGATGCAAACCATTTTCCTTCTCAATCGTTTCCAATGTTTCTCCAATTGGGTCCGCCAACTCCATTAACAGCTTGACGGCATGCGCCATGTCCTGTATACGTTTTTCATTTAACATAATCCGATCTAAAACCGCATCCGTCAGTCCATTTACTCGCCCTTCTTCCAAATCCTTGTGATTTTCAACGAGAATCTCCGATTGGTCAACCAATAGTTGTTCAGCAATCAATGCCAATGCCTCATTTTTCTGCTCCGTTGTCACATTGACCAACGAATAGCTTGCTTGCTTTGCCAATTGCCCTTTTCTTGTTACTTCACTCATAATAATTCCCCCTCATATAATCAATTACGCCTTGGCGTAATTGCGTCCAAATTTTGAATTGCGCTCGCGCAATTAACTCCCGGCAAAATTTGTGACATCCGCTGGAGGCTCAACTTTAACTTGAATCAGCAAGAACTTCAGCTGACTCAAGTTAAAGTTGTACCCAGCGATTTCTATGAATCACTTCCATCGTCGACGCCAACTTTTCCTTATGTCGTTTTTCAATCGCGCCATCCAGTTCATCCGACGAATAACTAACTTCACCCCTGCCCAGCAAACCGTTCACGCCAAATACCTCGACAACATCCCCTTTGTCAAAAGTCCCTGTCACTTTAAACACGCCAGCTGGCAATAAACTTTTCCCATTATATAAAATCGCTTCTTCCGCACCTTGATCGACATATAATTTACCTGTCGATTCGGAATGCAAGACAATCCATTGCCTGCTCGTATTGATTTTTGTACAATCAGGATTGGCAATATACGTGCCATCCCCTGCACCCTCTACAATTTCAATTAACTTCTGAGAACCTTTTCCCGTGCCAATAAAAACAGAAATACCAAGTGAGTGGGCCGTTTTGGCTGCCAGCAACTTTGATTTCATACCACCCGTGCCAACTTTCGATCCTGTATCCTCAGCCCCTGCTAAAAGGGTATCTGTAATTTCCTCCAAATAATCAAGACGATTCGCCGCAGGATTGCTGTGCGGATTGGCATCATATAACCCATTAATATCTGTCAAAATAATAAGCCGATCCGCATGTAGAAAGCCGCTCACAAGCGCAGACAACATATCATTATCCCCAAATGTCAATTCATCGACAGAGACCGTATCATTTTCGTTGATGATGGGTAAAACACCTCGTTCTAACAGCTCCGTCAGCGTTGCAAATGCATTTCTATAGCGTTCACGGTTGGAAAAGTCACTACGTGTCAATAAAATCTGTGCTGGAACGATGTGATGCTTACTAAACTTCTCAATATAAGACTGTATTAATAAACCTTGCCCGACTGCCGCCGCTGCTTGTTTCCCTTTAATGGTAAGCGGCCTTGACGGATAGCCTAAACCGGCAAACCCCGCAGCTACCGCCCCAGAAGATACAACGATAACCTCATGTCCCGCTTTTCGAAGTGTAGCAAGCGCCTCAATATGATCGTCGAACTTCTCCTGGTCAATTTCTCCCCTATCATTCGTTAAGGAACTGCTCCCAATTTTGACAACAATCCGTTGTTTTTTCATGTCAATATCTCCACCATTTCACCTATGATTAAACAATCAAATACGCCTTGGCATATTTGGCCCAGATTTTTATCGAGCTCGAGGCCTACAGGAAGTAGGTCATGCAGTCGTTGCGACAGGACGTCGCGCACTCAGACTGCCTTCTTAAATTCCTTCAAAAAATCTGTGGCATCCGCCGGAGGCTTTAATTTGATTTAGCGCTCTTCTAAATCAAATTAAAAAGCCCAGTCATCCTCATATTAAGGACGAAAGAGCTCTGCTTCCGCGGTACCACCAAAATTGGATGCGTATGGACGCACCCCGCTTCCCTCATAACGCTGAGGTTCGCGCCTATATTTTACATAGGACTCCAAAGGCAGGTTCTGTGGCTTGTTTGTGGCGAAATCTCTCAGCTTCTAAATTTCGCTCTCTGGCACAACAAGTCTCCACATACTAATCCTTCATCACCGTTCATTTTAAGATTGTAAATAATCATACAATATCAAAAAATTTTGTCAAGGGGTAATATCACTAGTTTAGTACTGCTGTAACCCTCTTCCACCACTTTCAGCTATTTTATGCGCGAGGCGAATCGTCGATACCGCCAACTCTGCATAAGTCACGGAACGATCAGGGCTGATATAATTTTGTTCTGAATTTACTAAGCCCAATGAATTTGCTAAAGCCACGTAACCACTGTATTCACTATTTACCTTACTAGCATCCTCAAAGTCAAGCTTATAAATACTACCATCTTTCGCTGCTTGCTCGAGGCCTAGAACTCGAATATACCAAACAGCTAGTTCCTCTCTTATCATTGGCGCATCCACATCAAAGCTTTGATCATTCGTTTTAATAATACCCAATTCAACGGCACGTTCAATAACTTGATAAGACGGATGTTTTGGATCTATATTCGTAAACGTCTGTTTCATGTCTTCTTTATCCACTACATATCTGCCTTCATAAAAATATGTGAGTGAATTCATAATAATCTTTAGTGCTTCCCCTTTAGAAACAGAGGCATCTCCATCAAAATCTTTACTATCTTTAATATCTAAAATGTTAGCTTCAATCAAATAATTGAGTTCTTCTTGTGCCGAAGGATGTGAAATGACTGTCGAATTTTTCCCATTCAACGAGCTGTTCCACTCTCCTGTGCTAGCATCTAGGAAACTATACGCTTCTTCATTAAATTCAGGGACATAGACGAGATCATAATGTGGTTTTTCTTTATTTTGTCCTTGATCGATATACGTCAATTTCAGATTTAGCGCTTCTGTTAAGCTCTTTTTAGCCGCTTCCTCCGAAATGACTTTATCAGTCGATGGCCATTCTTCCAGCTCTTGATAATTAACATACAAGCCGTTTAAAGAGCCATCAGCGGCTATCGTCACATGAATCTCATCTCCCATTACAAGAATCCCATTGACCACTCTTGGGAATGAAATACTGTACATACCTCGTTCCTTCTCGAAATGGGGATTTGTAGTAGGCATTGCATAGTTATGCAAATAAGAAGGAACCCATTCTTTTAAGTATTGAATCGCCTTAGTCAGTGCTTCTTGTTCTGAAATGGTACTCTCTTTTTCAGACTCCTCAGCAAGTTCCTCAAAAATATTGCTCATTATATTGTGATACTGTGTAATTTCTCCCGTACTTTTATTAATTTCTAAAACCGTCCCCGTTCCACCATTCGCATAACGATACATATAGTGCATACGAATAACGGCCTGTCCGTTTTCATTTTCCACCTCGTCAATAGAGTCAATGCTTAACTTCACTTTATCGGATTTACTCGCAAGAAGCTGTTCAGCCATTTTTTTCGCTTCTTCCAAAGAAACACCATCTTTTTTTGCAGACAATGGATTGGCCGTAATTAGTTCAATTTTTTTAGCCTTTGGAAAATCCGCCGTGTAGCCGTCTGTTGTTAACCACTTCCCTGAAGATGCGTGAACACCACTTACATTAATCATTGGTTGATAAACAAGTCGAACACTTTGGTCGCCTGTTTGGTAGTTCGTATCGATTTGATAGTACAAATCAGTCGATAGATTTTCTTTTACTTTGTCTGTCAGCTCAGTTTTACCTTTTGTGCCCGCTGCATCCTCAAAGGTAGACTTGCCAATCTTCAATGGATTTCTATAAAAATTAACAACCTCACCATTTCCAAGAACAACCACTTCTATCCTTTGGTCAGCTATAGGTACTTGGTTTTCCGTACGAACAAAGGAAAATGAGTAACGAATCGGCTCAGTTAAAAGTTGTGTTGGATAATAGTTAAATTGATTTTCTTCTAGTCGATAATCTTCTCCAGCAGAAAATTGTTCAATAAATTTATCTGCTATTTTCCTAGCCTCTTCTTTAGAAACCTTTGCTGGAAATAAGGCTTCCGATAGATTGACCGGCTGATAATAATATTGTTCAATATCTAAATTCTCGCCTATAAATCCAAGACTACCGTACACATACTTGCCATTAACTGTTTTAGAAAAAGATAATTCATGGCGTAATGTGTCATCATCAGGATAAAAATGACTATTACTCATTTGAAAATCATTCGTCGTTAAGAAATCAAACTGATTCGGAAACAACTCACGAAACTTCTTGATTAAATCACTTTTTGTAACCGTTATTTCTGTGGAAGCGACTTGAATCTGCACCTTTTCCGGTTGCTCATTCACTGGACTTGAAGCACTAGCAACAGATGAAAGCATACCCAAGGATAGTACAGAAGAGCTTAATAGTATTCCTGCTTTTTTTAAACCTGTCAAAATAATCCCTCCAAATTCATATTATTACCATTGTACAGTATATTCTCTCAGTTTTAAACAAAAGACTTTTCCTATCATATCCTTTTCAAGAAATTAGTAGACAACCTTCTTCAACCTATGATGTCTATACTAAAAACAGACCTCTTTAATTTGTGGTGAATTAAAGCATGTTTCATCCACTGTGAACCAATTGTTTTTTACAATCATTGGAATTCTCCTTTACGGCTGTTCATTCTATCGTAAATTTTCAACCAGTACAAAACAAAAGACACCTCATCTATTCCGACAAGGTGCCTGGTCAATCCTCTATGCTCTTGCTAACATCCGTTCCAATGCAGTAACAGCATCTTTAGCCGTCTCTTTATCGACCTGAACGGTATTGACAGCTTCTTCATTGACAATGCTGTCTAAACTCCATAATAGGTGCGCTAAGTCAATCCGGTTCATCGTTAAGCAAGGGCACATACTCGGATTGAGTGAAGTGATATCTTTGTCCCGATGCTTGTGAATAAGCCGATTGACAAGATTCATTTCTGTGCCTATTGCCCACTTACTCCCAGGCTCCGCACCTTCGATTGCATCAATAATATATTTTGTTGAGCCGTTATCATCCGCTAATCCAACGACCTCCCGTGAGCATTCTGGATGAACGATAATGCGTCTATCCGGCTCACTTTGTCGAATATCAATGATATTTTTAACGGTAAAGTTTTCGTGAACAGAGCAATGCCCTTTCCACAAAATCACTTTGATATCTTCAATGTCCCCCTCATACTCCAGCTTGTCGTCAATAGGATTCCATATCGCCATTTGCTCAAGTGGGACACCAATCTGATACGCTGTATTTCTACCTAAATGCTGGTCTGGCAAAAATAGAATACGCTCTTTTTGTGTAAACGCCCATTTCACCATCGATTCCGCATTCGAAGATGTGACACTCGCACCACCATTTTTACCGACAAAGGCTTTAATGGCAGCCGTTGAATTGACATAGGTCAGTGGCACAATCGTTTCCCCAAATAGCTCCATCAGCGCTTGCCATGCACGGTCCGTTTGAAATATATTGGCCATATCAGCCATCGAACAACCCGCGCGCATATCAGGTAAATAGACTTTTTGATGATCACTCGTCAAAATATCCGCTGTCTCCGCCATGAAGTGGACTCCGCAAAATACAATATGCTCCGCCTGTTCATTCGCCGCACAAAGCTGTGCAAGCTGCAAGGAGTCCCCTGATGCATCCGCAAATTGAATGACCTCATCTTTTTGGTAGTGATGCCCCGGGATGAACAGCTTCTCGCCAAGCTGTTGCTTAATCGATACAATACGCGCTTCCATTTGCTCACGCGTTAGTTCCCGATAGCTTTCTGGTATCGTTCCACTTTTTTGTTCTTCGAAGTATTGCAAAATAGACATAGCGATTCCTCCAATTATTCATTTATTGTAACGATTGCACTAATATCCAGCGCCTTGACAGAGTGTGTTAAATATCCGAGTGATATATAATCCACACCCGATTCCGCATAAGCACGGATCGTATCTTGAGTAATCATGCCAGATGCTTCAGTAATGATTGTGTCCGGTACGATTTTCTTCCACTCTACAATAATGTCAGGCGTACAATTATCAAACATAATAATATCCACTTTCGCTGCAATGGCTTCCTGCAATTGTTGAAACGACTCAATTTCCACTTCAATTTTCACGGTATGCCCGAGTGCCTCCTTAACCGTTTCAACTGCTTTCGTTAATGAACCAGCAAATGCTAAATGATTATCCTTTAACATCACAGCGTCAAACAAGCCATTACGATGATTGAATCCGCCGCCCATACGAACCCCATATTTGTCCAACATCCGCAAGCCTGGCATTGTTTTGCGAGTGTCACATATTTTCGTTCCCGTTCCCTCAATGATGTCCACAACCCGACGTGTCTCTGTCGCAATCGCGCTCATCCGTTGAATTAAGTTCAAAATGACACGCTCACCTTTCAACAAGCTTTGCACCGAACCCTTTGCCGTCGCAATGACACTTCCTTTTTCAACCGGACTACCATCCTCTACGAAACAATTTACAATAGTCTGCCGATCAACAATGAGCATTCCTTCTTCAATCACTTTTTTCCCACAAAAGATGCCGCTCTTTTTGGCAAGTATCGTCAGTTCTCCAACGACTGTTTCTGGAAATAATAATTCACTGGAGAGATCACCATCCCCAATATCCTCTAGATAAAACTGTTCAAGCATAGATCTCAACTTGATGGTATTCATGATGTTGCTCCCTCATTTCGATTCCTTTTTTCGCTTGGACAATATGGATATGCCCCCACCGTTGATTCTCCTCAGGAAAGTCCTTCCGGTTATGCGCTCCCCTACTTTCCGTTCTGAGCTGTGCAGCAGTTGTGATTAGTTTTGCAGTTTGTAGCATAAATAAGCGCTGTATCGCTTCGATTTCCCATTCATCCAATGAAATGGTTTCCTCATCATATTGCTCCAGCCACTTTGCTAGTTGTTCAAGTTCCGAACCCGTCCGGATAATGCCCGCATAAGCCATCATTTTTTCCCGTAGCTCTTGTTTTTCAGGCAGTGAAGGCATTGTCTTCAATGACGCTTTCGTAAATAAATCCACCCGACTTTCTATTTCATGCGCAACGAAACGTTTGTTTAAATGAATGGCTAATTGCTGCCCATAATACAGTCCCTCCAATAAGGAGTTACTAGCCAATCGATTGGCGCCATGAACGCCTGTCGATGCGGTTTCACCGATGGCATATAAGCCTTCTATCGAGGTTTGACCAACAGCATCCACGACAATTCCCCCCATTAAGAAATGACAGCCCGGACCAACAGGAATTCTTCGTTCTTCCAGTGACACGCCGTTTGCATGGCATAAAGCAGTGATAGTCGGGAATTTATTTTCAAAATGGTCAATCATCGAAATGTCCAAATAGACATCCTTGCCAACCATGCGCTGTTCGAAGAGTTCCTTCGCCACAATATGACGGGGGGCCAGGTCTTCTAAGGGGTGCTTGCCAGCCATCACCGGCGTACCACATGCACCCACTAGCCTGCCACCTTCTCCTCTAACAGCTTCGGAAACTAAGCCAACCGTTTTGCCATTGACATACAATAACGTCGGATGGAATTGTATGAATTCCATATCGACCAGCTCCGCACCCGCTCTATAAGCTAGCGCAATGCCATCCCCTGTCACGGAAGGATCATTCGATGTATATGAAAATAATCCACCCACTCCACCCATCGCGAGAACAACATGATCGGCAAAATAGATTTCATTGTCACCGTTCTCGTTCTTCGCTTTCACACCCACACATTTTTTTGAAAGAGGGTGCATCATTAATTCATAAACAAAACGATTTTCTATCACTTCAATATTTCTTTTCAGTGAAGCTAGTAAATGGTCCATGACATGTTTACCCGTTGCATCACCGCCACAGTGAACAATCCGTTTTCGACTATGCGCACCTTCCATACCTAAAGCAATTTGCCCTGTGCCATCTTGATCAAAACTAAGACCACTCGCCGTCAACTGCTCAATGAGTTCCGGCCCTTTTTCAACAAGACGATGCACTTGTTGATGGTTATGAAAATGACAACCTGCTGTAATAGTATCTTCATAATGACTTGCTGCTTTGTCACCATCTCCAACTGCCGCAGCAATTCCTCCTTGTGCACGGTAGGAATTACTCGCTTGTTTCACGGATTTTGTCAGAACAAGCACACGGCATTGATGACTTAGATGATGGGCTAGCTGCATGGCGGCAATTCCACTGCCGACAATGATGCAATTGTACGTTTTCATGTTGTCCTCTCCAATTCACTAGGTGTCTTGACATCTATCTTTACACAAAAGACAAACTATGACAAGATGAAGTTATTAAGAAGTTGGAGGAATGACCTATGCATTATTTCGATTATGCGGCAACGACGCCACTACACCCGAAGGCGGCGCATGTTTATAGCAAGCTCGCGCAAGCATGCTATGGAAATACGAGTAGTTTACATGAGGTGGGAGCCGAGGCACAAAACATGCTGGCGTTATGTCGAGAGGAGCTTGCGGCAATGCTTGGTGTTCATGCAGCTGGCCTGTACTTCACTGGCGGAGGCACGGAAAGCAACCTGCTCTCTATCATTTCACTGGCAAAGGCGAATCGACATCAAGGGAATCATATTATCACCACTGCTGGGGAGCATCCTTCCATCGATTCTGCGTTGGCCTATTTACAAGAAGACGGATTTACAATAACGACGATTCCATTTACTAAGGAGGGTTTTGTGGATCTCCAGCTATTCGAAAAAGCATTAACAAGCGACACTATTCTTGTGAGCATACAGCATATCAATCCAGAAATAGGCACGATACAACCGCTTGAAAAAATTGCCGCAATCGTAAAAGAACGTTCTATTTTGCTTCATAGTGATTGTATACAATCATTTGGTAAAATTGATCTAAAACCAATTGCACAACTTGTCGATAGCTTAACGATTTCCAGCCATAAAGTGTATGGTCCAAAAGGTGTTGGTGTCGCCTATATCCATCCACGCCATCGACTTGTCCCTGTTTTCCCAGGACTCGTCCACGAAGCAGGTTTCAGAGGAGGCACTGTCAACGTGCCTGGCATTGCCGCATTTATCACAGCAGCTAGTCATCTAAACAATCTTGAGCATGTTTATCAAACATTCCGTCAAGCATTTCTCGATAAAATTATGGCCTATCCTCATTTATTCACAATTTATCAAACGAGTGATAACCTACAACAACTTTCTCAGATTATTGGTCTTGCTGTAAAAAATGTCGAAGGGCAGCTCATCATGCTAGAATTGAATCGGCTCGGTTTTGCCATTTCAACGGGGAGTGCCTGCCAAGTAGGACAGCAGCACGCCTCTAAAGCGATGATGGCTTTGCAAATAGACCCACAGCAGGCAAAGGAATTTATCCGAATTTCATTCGGAAATCGTACAACAATAGCTAACGTGGAAGCATTAGCAGATTGCCTAATTGACATCGCTTTGAAAATTCGACAACCACTTATGATAAACTAGTAATGCTGGAGGGATAAAAATGAGCGAAAATGAAAAAATGCCTGGTAGCGAACGCCGTCAAGTCCTTGTTGACACGTTACAGGCAGCTACCAAACCGATGACGGGGAAAGAGTTAGGGGAATTGACGAATGTCAGTCGACAAGTGATTGTTGGCGATATTACATTGCTTAAAGCAAAAAACGAACCGATTATCGCAACAAGCCAAGGCTACATCTATATGCACGCACAACGAACACCTAGGAAAATTGAAAAAGTAATCGTCTGTCAGCATCAGCCTGAACAAACCGAAGAGGAACTGAATATTCTCGTCGATAACGGCGTGACTGTCAAAGACGTTAAAATCGAACACCCTGTTTATGGGGATTTAAGTGCTTCCATCATGGTCTCTAATCGAAACGAAGTGCAAGAATTCATCAAGAGAATTAGTGAGGCAAAAGCAGTTTACTTATCGAAGCTAGCAGAAGAAGGCATTCACCTTCATACAATACTGGCGGACAATGAAGAACAGATAAAAAATGCGGAAGACGCATTGCGAAAAACGGGTATCTTAGTCGAATGACAGATACCCAATTTGAATCAGTAAGGAACTTGGACTCCCTACTGATTCAAATTGAGCCTCCGGCGGATGTCACAAATTTTATCTTAATAAAATATCCAAACCATAACTGGACCTAAAACTGAGCCAATGATCGCACAAAGTGTCATCGCGACCGAACTCATCGAGGCTTCCCGCTCACCAAGTTCAATGGCTTTCGACGTACCGAGCGCATGTGCCGCAGCACCTAACCCAATGCCACGCCCCATAGCAGTGTCCATTCGAGTCCATTTGAACAACAGCGGACCGAAAATCACCCCTGAAAAACCCGCAATCATAACAAATACAGCTGCCAATGAAGAAATACCACCAATTGCCGCCGTAATTTGAATGGCGATAGGCGTTGTAATGGATTTCGGCAATAATGATAAAATAATATCTTGTGAGAAACCAAATAACTTGGCAAACAACATACCGCTTAGCATTCCTGCAAATACGCCCACCAATACCCCTCCGATAATCGGGAGCACATTCCTTTTAAGGACATCCTGCTGTTTATATAATGGAATCGCCAAAGCAACAATCGCAGGACCTAGCAAGACATCCAGCCACTTGCCTCCAATCATATATGTTGTATAAGGGACCTTGAACAACAATAGGATGACAATCATAGTCACCGTTGATGTTAAGATGGGAATTAAAAAAGACCGGCGATATTTTACATAAAAGAAATTCATCACAACATAAACCGCGATGGTCAGGACGAAAAAAAGGACGGTAAGCATCATTATTCGCATGGCACTTTCCCCTTCCTTTCAGCCGATTTCCGGGCAATGAATTGACTCGTATAACCCGAAATCCACATCGTCAAAAATGTACTAATCATTGTAATCGGGATTAATAAAAAACCTTTCCCTGTGAAGATATATCCATAATCCATCCCCCCGACTGTCGCGGGTAACAGGAAAAGTGGGATAAAAGATAAAAGAAAATAAGACCCTTTTTCAATCCATTGCAGTCGAATTATTTTCAATGACAGCGCTGCCCATAACAACAACAGCCCAATAATACTACCTGGTAGGGGTATATGAAAAAAGTTGCGAAGCCAGCCCCCCACTAGCACCAATCCATATAATAATAGAACTTGTAAAACAATTTTTATATATTTCATGGACTCCCTCCTCTCGAAATATAAAGATGAATCGCATGACTATTTATATTAGTATAGAGAAGTAATTTGCAAATATCAAAGGTGTCTTTTATAGTCGTATAGAAAGTTTTGAAACTATTTATCACTCAAAAACGTATAAAAAATATTCTAATCAATCGCGCCTCGGCGTGATTGTGTCCAGATTTTGATTTTGAATTGAGCTTGCTCAATTCAAAATCTGGGACATCCGCCGGAGGCTTAACAGGGAGGAATTGGACTTCATTCCTCCCCATTCGGCAGGGGTTGGCCCCCTGCTGAATGAAGTTAAAATACAAAAGGAGTGATTATCAATGGGACCAGATCCATTCGGCGATTTCATGTTTTCGTTCGGTCCAATCTTCATGGTCATCTTTGTTATTATTTTTATCGGTATTATTTTAGTCGCAATCATAAGCGGTATTGGTGAGTGGAATAAAAACAACAACTCGCCAAAGCTAACTGTACCTGCGGAAGTGATTACCAAACGATCAAAGACATCTGGCGGATCAGGTGATTCATCAGCTAGCACACGGTATTACACAACCTTTCAAGTTGAAAGCGGCGACCGAATCGAATTCCCAGTATCGGGCTCTGAATACGGTATGCTTGCCGAAGGTGACTTGGGAATGCTAACATTCCAAGGTACACGCTACCATGAATTTAAACGCGTTGTGAATGACTAAACTACAATGAAAACAACAGCCCCACTCCCTATGCTATGCGTAAGGAATGGGGCTACTGGTAAATTTATTCTAGTGAAAAATCCTTTTTTCTGCTTTACAAAACGTACGAACATATGTTATTATTAATCTATATTCAAAGATACTTCATAGCATCAACATAATATAAAGTTCGCAAAATATGATGAAAGGAGACCATTTATGAGTGAAAAAATCTTACTCCAAATTCTAGCAGAAGTGAAGGATTTAAGAACCGATGTGAACGATATAAAAGCTGACATCACTGGTATCAAATCTGAGATTACCAGCATGAAAACTGACATCACTGGTATCAAATCTGAGATTACCAGCATGAAAACTGACATTACTGGCATCAAATCTGAGATTACCAGCATGAAAACTGACATTACTGGCATCAAATCTGAGATTACCGTCATGAAAGCTGACATCACTAGTATGAAAGCGCAACTCGATAAAAATACACAAATCATTAAAGTAATCCGTGATCGTCAGGAAGAAACAGATGCCAAGCTTGAAAACCTAACAATGGATGTCCATCATATGCGTGGTGAATTGACCGCCCTAACCGAAACGGTCGCATCTATCCAAGATGAACTCGCATTCACTACTCATAAAGCATACACAAATGAAAAAGAACTTTTCAATTTACGTAGACATAATTTAGACAGTAAAATCAGCTAAACAACAAGCGCCACAGCGAACTAGTCGTTGTGGCGTTTTTTCAACTACGAACTATTCTAATCCTATCTCCCGCTCTAGCTGTTTCAAAAATCCTACCATATAATCATGCCGCTGCTGCGCTAAGCGCTTGCCTTCTTCCGTCACCATCAACTCTTTCAGCAACAATAACTTTTCATAAAAATGTGTGACTGATGCCGTTTCTCTCCCACGGTAGTCTGCTTCAGACATCTGATCTCGTGCCTTTTCGCTACCATCATATAACTTCCTTCCCCTTGCCCCACCAAATGCAAACGTCCTCGCAATCCCAATCGCCCCAATTGCGTCCAGCCGATCAGCATCGCGAACGATAGCCCCTTCAATAGATGTTAGTTTCTTGGCATTACCGCCGCTGAATGACACACTTTCAATACACGCCAATACTTGCTGTGACAGATTATCCGGTGCACCAATTGTCTGTAGTATATCAATAGCCGTTAACTGCCCCTCTGTTTGATATTTAGCATCATCAACATCATGTAGCAGAACTGCTAGACGAACGATCTCCTCATTTGCCGCCGATTCTTTTTGTAAAATTTCTTCCGCATTTTTCAATACGCGTTCAATATGCGCAAAATCATGACTCGCATCAAACTGATTGTAAACTCCTTCGACAACTTGCTGACATCTCTTCAAAAGTGCTTCCATAAAACCACTCCTTTTTTGATTAATAAAATAGTAAATACCTCATTCAGAAAGTTCAGGCATATCGTTGACGTAAATTGTCGATTCATGTATAGTTAAATCATCCATGTTATAATGGATGGGACATTGAAACGCCGAGGAGGAGTCTACATGTACCAGGGAAAAGTGAAATGGTTCAGCAATGAAAAAGGCTATGGTTTCATCGAAGCGGATGACGGGGAAGATGTGTTCGTCCACTTTACCGGTATTGTATCAGAAGGCTTTAAAACGCTTGATGAAGGGCAATCTGTATCTTTCGAAATTATCGAAGGGAATCGAGGTCCTCAGGCGGCGAATGTCTTAAAATCTGGAGATGAATGATCGAACAAAAAATCCCGCTGACGCAAGTTCCAGCGGGATATTATTTTATTTGCTTCTGTTGAAGCAAATAAAGCCTCCGGCGGATGTCACAAATTTTGAAAGGAGTTAATTGGGGCAGTCTAAGTTCGCGACGTCCTGTCGCAACGACTGTATACCCGCATCCTGCGGGCACAACTCAAAATTTGGACGTAATTACGCCAAGGCGTAATTAATTTTTATTAATCTCCCGCCCCAAAAACTGAAGCTGCTCGCCGATTGTACAAGTTTTAATACAAAATCGGTGCGCTCCTGTCTTCCCTCTCTCTTTAGCGAGTTGTGTTTTTAGAAAACAGCCCTCACAATAGCCAGTTAAAATCTCGTCAATTTCACTCATAATTATTGTTTTGTTCATAGTTGCCTCCCCAAGATAGGATTCCTCTATTCTAATATGTGTGACTTGAAGGCGCAACTACTCATTTGAATACATACATCGAGGTGATACATATGCTTGAACTATACGTGGACGGTGCCAGCGCTGGTAATCCCGGGAAAAGCGGCATCGGGATTTACATCAAAGGTGAAGGCCATCAACTAAAATTTTCCGAACGTATCGAACCGACCAACAATCACTCCGCTGAATTTCAAGCGCTATTACGCGGTCTAGAAGAAGCAGCGAAACTGACGACTGGTATCGTATCTGCTCGTTCAGATTCCCAAATTGTTGTCATGGCTGTTGAAAAAGAGTTTGTCAAAAACGAAGCGCATAAGCCAATCTTAGCTCAGATTCTTACCATCGCCACAACGTTTGACTTCTTTTTCATCAAGTGGATTCCTGACGTAGAAAATCGGGCGGCGGATGCCCTAGCAAGGGAAGCGATCCATAGAAAAGACTGAAGCAACCACAGCTTCAGTCTTTTTGCATTACGCCTTCATAAACGTAACGGTTTGTTCCTCCGACTCATACAACACCCACTCCCGATCATCGACAACTGCTCCTACATTAACAAGAACACGTTCACCTACAACACTGTAGGAAATGCCAAATTCAATTTCTTGGCGAACACCATTGCGTGACAACATGGATTGATGACTATGGCCATAAAAAACAAATGATTGCTCAACACTTTCATGAACTAGCGCCCATGGTTCCCCACCCCACTGCCACTGGTGACCGTGAATTACTTGAGCATTGCCCATTTCAATCATTGCCGGCAATGCTGCTAATTTTTCTCGTAGCGGATCAGCTGTTTCTGTAATCCATAAAATACGATCTTCTTGATTGCCACCGACCGAAGGAAACGTCAATAACTCGGGAAAACCTTTCGGAATGAGCATAACCTCTTCAAGCTTCGTAAATTTTTTATCTGTAATATTCTTTTTACTAATGATACATTCAAACAAATCGCCTGTTCCTACTAGCTCTGCTTCTGGCGCTTTATCGATAATATCGGCAAGCACTTTTTCTAAATCATTTTTGGATGAATGAATATCCCCCAGTACTGCATAAAGCACAGGCATAGCCCCCTCAATCTTTCTCGACTTTGGCATCTTTCTGTGAAATCCAGTCACTATAACTGCCCACATACAGGCGAACATCGGCAAAGCCATTATGCTTGAGCATGGCATATAATGGAGCCGCCGTCACGCCGCTGCCACAATAAACGGTTACTTGCTGTGCTGGATGTATAACTTGAGTTAACTGCGCTTTGACAGCCTCCTCCATATTGTACATACCGTCTTTCTTCAACAGTTCCCAATCGAAGTTTAACGCACCCGGAATCCGCCCGGCAATCGGATCGATAGGTTCCTGTTCACCGCGATAACGCTGTGCCGAGCGAGCATCCACTAGGACACCCGACGTTTCACCGGCAACTGTTTCCTCAACAAACTGACGTGACGCATAGAGTTCTTCATCCCACACTGGAGAAACTGAAGTTGTAACAGGCTCAGATGCTAGGCCATCAACCGGAATACTAGCCTGCTTAATTGCTTCAAACCCTTCAAGCGCAATAACAGCATTTGTGAACCCTGCATATTGCAGCAACCACCATGCGCGGGCCGCAAACGGGCTGCCGCCATCATCGTAAATTACAATAGGGTCATTGATTGACAAACCACTTGCACGGAAAAGAGCCGTCAAAGCATCCTTCTCCGGCATCGGATGACGTCCTGCTGTTCTCGTCATGTCAGACATGTCGCGTTCAAGATCCCAATACACTGCACCTGTTACATGACTATGCATATATTTCCGATGACCTTCCTGCACATCTTGCAAAGAAAAACGTGTATCAATCCATTTCGTTGTCGCAAAGTCCACATCTGTTACCGAAATAAATACGTTCGTCAATCAAACCAGCTCCTCCGCTTGTAGTTTTTTATACACCGCACGCCATTCTGTCAACTGTTCTGTTCCTTGTAAAAGTGTTCGCTCCGAGGCAATCTGTGCCAAACTTTCTTTCAATAAATGCTGTCTAAGTCCTTCTGCCTCACTATCAATCCAGCCATCCGTCCACTTTTCAAGCAGTTCTTTTTCTAGCCCTAAATAAATTGACGCATCCTGCTTAAGCAATTCCTCCAGTTGATTCTTCAATAAATCGCGCTCACCTTTTTCAAAGAACGCTTTTTGATTTTTGAACAATTTATTGACACGGCTATAAACATTTGGATCTGCATAAGGCGCCTCAAATGACAGCATATCCGCATCCTTCGCTTCGTATGGAGAAGGGGCAATCGAACCGTCTTTGTCATGCAAATGACTAGCCTCAATACGTTGGCGTTCATTCAACTGCTTTTTCATGAAGTTTAACATGCGTAAGTTCGTCACTTTCAACTCTTGCGTTAAATCGAAACCAATCATTTGTACCGTTTCAGCAAGTGCAGCTTTCAGTGCACGATCTGCTGAATTGTTGACGAAGATTGATGGGCTATATGCTTCTTTGAAAAAATCGCCATAGCGTAAAAATACGCGCTGTAAAATGTAATAAACCAGCTCACTTAACTCATTGTTCGTTGCTTTTCTTAATACCTCGGCAAAATTGTAGGCAAAGTGTTGACGCACTTCTCCTTCAATCTTATTCAACTCTTCTAGCCTCTCAGCCTTGCGTGTCCTGTTTGCTTCTGTCCGTGAAATCAGTGATGCCAATCGTTCAATTGTTTTCACGGTCTCTTCTTCCAACGCCTGTACTGCGAGTCCCTTTAGGTCATGTTCGAGGAAATCATGGAACTGCTCTTCAAACGGTGACATAAATGGATCCAATCGTTGATTCACTTTCGCTTCTAGTGCCTGCAAGCTTGAAATACCATGAACTCTCGGATTGCGGATGCCGAACTTCTGCAGTTCATCCGCAACGAATGTTTTGACCGCCTCCGCCTCTTCCTCGTTAGCTGCAAGGTCAATCGCATTGACGATGAAAAACATCTTGTCGAGTTCGAAAGCATCTTTCACCCGGCCAAGTTGAACAAGAAACTCCCTGTCCGCCCTAGCAAATGCATGATTATAATACGTCACGAACAAAATCGCATCGGCATTTCGGATATATTCGAATGCAACATCAGTATGACGTGCGTTTATGGAATCCGCTCCTGGGGTATCGACAAGTGTAATGCCTTTTCGCGTCAATTCACAATCATAATAAAAATCGATGGATTCAACGAAACAGCTGCGGTCTTCTTCCGCGACAAATTTAACAAATTCATCCCGCTCAGCTTTGATAATAGTACCTAATTTTTGCTGATAAATCGGATATCCTTTTTTAAAGGCATTGATAAATGCCTTATGGATATGAAGATTTTCATCTGTCAATTCTGTCTGTAGCGCTTCGTCAGCTTTTTGATGAGCCTCATGCAATGATGTAACAGCTACACCAAGCGCCTCGAATGAACGAGTGACGTCCTCTATCATACGTTCTTCCGTTTTCAACAGCACATCTGCCGTTCCGTCTTCTTTTCCGGCCGAAACGGGACGAATGCGGTTAATAGCTGCCGTTGTTGGATTAGGTGAAACCGGCAATACTTTCTCACCGATTAACGCATTGGAAAATGAAGATTTACCAGCACTAAACGCTCCAAATAAGGCGACTGTAAACTCCTGCCCCTCTAAGCGATCAGCTTTTTTGCGTAAATAATCGGCTGTTTCTAGAAAACCTGGAATACTTTCCACTGAATGCGCAACTTGGATGGCTTGTGCAACAACTGAATCCGAGTCAGAAGTAAGTACTGCTAGCTCAGGCTGCTCTACTTTTCCATTCGGTTCCGCTATTTCTTCTAAAATAGTCGTTGCTTGCTCTTCAATGAATTCAATTGTTTGTAGCATCTCACGTGTTTCCCATTGTTGCAGAAGCGTCTCGCAACCCGTGATAACCGACTTCGACGGATTGTCCATACTACTTTCGAGGGTAGCTAATTGGATTTCAACTTCTTCAACTTGCTGAATCGCATGCAGTTTTTCATCCAGACGGTGAACTTTCTGCTCGAGCATACCGGCATTGTCATCACCAGCTGTCGATGCAATGAGCGCCATATCATGCTTCCATTCGTCTGTCATTCGGCGGAATGCAGCGTGGATTGCTGTTTTCATCCGTTCAGAATAATTAAGAACCGTGTCACCTGTAATGACATCCGACACGTTGAACTCTTTTTCAATATCAGCAAACGGCACGGACAAATCGATACCGTCAATCGCTAATGATCGGTCATCCGTCAAAATACCAGCCTCTTTCAGCGACTTTTTCATCAGTGCCTTCAGATGGACTTCAATTTGGGCATGGACAAGCCCACTCATATTATCAGCCAATGCCTGCTTACGACGTTCTCTTTCTTCAGCTGTCTTTTTTGCGCCAAATAGTAAGCCAACTTTAAAGCGAGAGGACAAAGACTCCAAATACAACTTCAATAGTTCACGTGTTTCATAAGGTGTAATGGCGGCACCTTGCATGAGCTTATTACGCTCAATTTCAAATGTAGTGGAAAACTCATCTCCCGATAAAAGTGCTAGCATTTTTTTGGATTCTGTCACCTCTGCTTGTAGCTCAGCTTGTTTTTCCCATTCATCATCCGATACGATGGCAGAGAAAGTATTTTTTCGATCCACGATTTCATCGGCTAAAAATTGGCTGTGCTCATCCTTCAACTTTACGAGTGTTTGCTTGGCATTCTCAACAAATCGCTGTTGCCAGTTTTCCATTGAACCATCCACAATCGCTTTAACAGCACTAAAATCATTATGTGGATGTGTCACGTCTTTCAATGATGTATAAAAGATGCCTTTCGGTATAACACCCCACATCTTAAATGAATCTTCAACGGATTGCTTGAAATCTGCAAATGACAATTCACTATCACGGTGTTTGTCAATCTGATTAATAATTAAATAAACATTATCGTTATAACGCATCAATTCTTTCGTAAAGCGGAAATTCAATTCTGATTGCACATGGTTATAATCCATCGTATAGAACACAAGGTCTGCTAGATGAAGTGCAGACTCTGTTGACAGACGGTGCGCATCATCTGTTGAATCGACACCTGGTGTATCCATCACCGTAATCCCTTCTGGTAAATGAGATTCCGTGTGACCAATTTCAACAAGTGAAACAGCCGCTCCGTCCTTACTGAATGATTTAACAGCAGCTGGGAATCCATGTCCTCCATATTTAACGGCAGTTCCATCTGTTCGATAAATGACCGCATAGTCTGTATCTGTTTTCCGTACTTTTACGATATTGGCACTTGTCGGGATTGGGCTTGAAGGCAATAGGTCATCCCCTGTCAACGCATTAATCATCGAAGATTTACCTGCGGAAAAATGACCTGCAAATCCAATTGTATATTCCTTATCAATTAGTTTTGCCGCAAAAAGTTCTGTTTTCTTAAAACGTTCCTCATCATCATGATTTGTAAAAAGCTGACCGTATGTAGCAGCTTGTTTAATTAATTGAGCTAGTTCTTGCATGTATCACTCGACCCCTTCATCCATTGCTGTTCTTATCATACCATTTTTCCTTGATTGACTATAAAAAAAAATAAATCGAAGAACTTTGTCGAATATTGCATTTTCGATATATTAATATGGTATAATCGGACTACTAATCATAAAAGGTGGGGAATCTAAATGAGTACCTCTAAACATGTGCAAATGATCTTGAATGGTACTATTGCCTCTCTAACAACTGTTATCCCAGTTAAACTAGATGTATTATCTCCTACAATGACTGTACAACCCTTTGAACAAGAAGAGTTGAGCGTACTAATTGGGCTTGTCGGTGGCATAAAAGGCCGTTTAATTCTTGAAACATCTCCGGAAGTTATCGCACTAATTGGCCAAGCAATGTTCGGTATGTCTATCGAAGGTGAGATGATTGAGTCATTCACGGGCGAGCTCGGCAATATGGTCGCTGGAAACTTATGTACGTTACTTGAAAAGGATGGACTTATCCTCGATATTTCCCCTCCAACGGTTATGACAGGAACCATCAAGTTTTTCGGCTTCAAACAAGCGTTCAAATTACCAGTTAGACTCGAAAATGGCTCCATGCTAAATGTATTATTAACAATCGATGCGGCCTAAATAGAAAAAGTGCTGTCTATTCACCGACTTTCCTTCGATGAATAACACAGCACTTTTTCTTTTTACAAACACGTCTGTTGGTTAATCATAGACGTGTCATGTTGTATATTTCCCGGACAGATTGTCAGCCAATCACATAATATAGCCTTCTTTAAATAAGCTGAATTCTTCCTTTAATAGTTGATAATCTAATTGAACATTCGTTAATTCTAATTCGGTTGCGTGGAGTTGTTGCTGCGACTTTTGCACATCCAGAAAAATAATTTCTCCTGACCCGTACAATTCTTTTTGCTGTTTATGTTCTCTTTCTGCCTGCTCTACTTTGTCTTCCGCAAGTTTGATTTGATCACTCAACACGTTAAACTGATTCTCAAACTCAAAAGCTTTGAGTTTTACTTTTCTTTCCGCCTGAACCAGTTCAAGTTCTATTTTTTGAATTTCATTTGTATAATACTCTTTGAGTTCCAGCTTTGCTTTTCCCTGTTCTTCGAGCGATTTATCATATTCTTTTAAAAATGCTCCACGGGATACTACTAATTCCCCTTTAGCATTCTTATATTCACCCAAAGCTTCTTCAACCCCAGGTATTTTGGCTTCTACATCTTTAATATTTGTCGTGAGCTTTGAAATTTGCTGGTCTAAATTGGCTAGTTGTTTCACATACTTTTCTTCCTCAGCTTGAGAAAGTGTACCGTTTTCTTGCGCTTCCTGATAAGATTGGGAAACTTCTCCACGATCAGCTTCTGCCTGTTGCTTCTGACTCTTCAACGCATTCAACTGTTTACCATCAATAATTGAATTTGTTTCATCCATTTTGTTCGTTAGCTCATGTAGTTGTTGATCAAAACCATGTAATTTTTTTAAGAACTCTTCCTCATCTAAATGAGGAAGTGAGTCAATTCGATTCAAGATATTGCTGTACTCTTGTAATTTCTTACGAATTAGAACAAGAGAAGGTTGCTTGTCTTTCATCTCTTTCGCTATTATTTCAGCATCATAGTCAATTGGACCTAACAAACTAAATTCAGGTATAGTTTGAATTGTGAGTTCCGCGTTAAATTCATTTCCCAGTTTTTGATTAAGTCGTAAAGTCGCTTCGTTCAATTTTAACTTTGCTGTTTTCACCGCTAACTTAGCTTCATTTACACCTATTTCCGCTTGTAACACAGCTCCCTTAGTGGACATCCCTTCCTCATATTTTGCTTGGCTATTTCCATATTCTTTTTCAAACAACTTTAAATTTTCCTCTTGTAATTTGACTGCTTGCTTTTCCTTATAATAACCATAAACCAACTGGTTTGCTTCATACTTAATCCCCTGCAACGTCATTTTTTTGTTCAAATTTCTCTGCTCATTATTAATATCCTTTAATGCTTTAAAATCATCTTGATACCTATAGGCATCTGCTGATAACGGTAAATCCCTATCCATTTTAAGCAATTTAGCTTCTAAACTCTCATTGATTACTGTATCCACTACTTCTCCTAATGACTCATTTGCTGCCACTTTTGATAAAGGTAGCAGCGTAAGTAAGCAAGTTGTGATGATTAGACTTTTACGCATATAATCCTCTCCTTCTTTAACCTAGCTTTTAGACAGTTCTTCTTATGCAGCTGTTTTCTGCTTTACAACTAGTTTTCTTGTTGCTTTTTTCGAAAGACGTGTAAGGACATTCGAACAGTCATCGAATAGTGTATACACCACAGGTATAAATACAAGTGTAAATAAGGTAGAAACGGATAAGCCAAAAATCGTTACAATTCCAATAGGCTGTTGCAGACTAGCTCCATCACCTAATCCCATCGCCAAAGGTATCATCCCTAATACAGTTGTCAGTGTAGTCATCAAAATTGGACGAAGTCGTTCTTTTCCTGCTGCAATAACAACCATTGTTCGATCCCAATTCTCTTCCTTGCGTTGATTAATATAATCGACCAATAAAATTGAATTGTTAACTACTATTCCTGCCAAAATAATGATGCCTAGCGCTACCATAGGGGATAAAGGTTTGCCCGTAAGTAAAAGCCCCAAAACGACACCGATGATTGTTGGCGGAATCGCTAGCATAATAATAATGGGTTGACTATATGAGTTGAATTGAATTGCCAAGACAGCATAGACAAGCCCTATAGCAGCAACTATAGCGACTATCAACTTAGTAATAAGCTCCTCATCACCAGTGTCAAAACTATAAAACTCATAACCATACTCCGGAGGGAACGGAATCTCCTCCAACATCCGATTAAATTCATTGATGATTTCACCGGTTTCATCAGTAGCTGCAACACTTGCACGAACCGTTATTCCTTGTTTAAACCCTTTCCGTTGTATGGATATTGGACCCTGTGTAGATTCAAATGACGCCACGGCGAATAAAGGTATATGATCTCCACTAGCTGTTTTAACATTCAAATTTTCCCAAAATGCCATCGTATCAGTTTGTCGATTTGCATAGTTCACATAGACTCGATAGTCTGTCTCATTTTCAGAGAAACGCATGACTTCATCATTCATGACGGCCTCTTGCATTTGCATCACAATTTGCTCCCGATCCAATCCATATTTTGCAGCTAGAGCGTTATTGACTACTAATTTTAATTGTGGTTCTCCACTAATATCTGGAACATCGATATCCACAATTCCAGGTGTGTTTTCTAGAAAAAGCGTAACTTGTTCTGTTAACGCTGTTAAAACCTCATAATTTGTTCCAGATAAAGTAACATCTATCCGCTGTTCTCGGTTTGCATCAAAAACTTCAAGTTCTTCTCCATTTATATATAAAGAAACCATCGATGAAGGCGCCAATGATTGTTTCACTTGAGCTAAAATTTCTTGCAACTGTTCTTTCCGTTCACTCTTTGGCACTAGTTGAATGAAATAAGAAATATAACCTTGCTCAACACTCTTCTCCTTCACTTGAATGATGTTGTCAAAAGGCTCTATCGCATCATCTAATTGTTTTATCAACAGCAATAACTCATCCTCTGAAAGCTTGCCATGCATGGAGGCGTCCATGTGAATCCTGCCATCATCTTCCACAGTTATAGCCTCGAATCCAATTAATGGGATCAAAAACAAGCTACCTATACTTAAAGCGAGCGCAACCAAGACTGGCACCCATCGTTTTTTCAATGACCACTTCAATACTTTTTGATACTGGTTAATAAGCCCACTAAGCCATTTTGCATTGTTCTGTATGACTACTTTTTCACTACCCATCCATTTATAAGAAAGCATAGGCACAATCGTTATTGCTGCAAGAAGAGAAGCAATTAATGTAAAAATAACAGCAAGAGCAAAGGGCATAGTTAAGCTTTTCAAATCACCGATAAAAAACAGAGGTGAAAAAACAATAATAGTTGTTAATGTAGAGGCAATAACCGCCTGGCGTAGTTCTTTACTCCCCTGCTTAACTGCTTCAAATATCGGGTACCCTTGTTGTTTATATTTAATAATATTTTCGAGGATAACGATTGAGCTATCCACCATCATGCCGACTCCTAGTGCAAGTCCTGCTAACGAGAGCACATTTAATGTTTGACCTGAAAAATACAGAGCGATTAGTGCCATAATAATCGAGATAGGAATGGATAGAACGATAATAACTAGTATGCGAAAACTTTTGAAAAAGAAAAGCAGAACTGCACTAGCTAACAATCCACCCATAATTAAGTTATTCGTCACTTGCTTAATGGAGTCTTTCACAAAGATCCCTGCATTATCGCCTATTTGGATATCAATTCCTTGGGGTAACGTTTCTTTCAATGTTTCTATTTTTTCTAAAATCGCATCCGTTACTTCTACAATATTCGCATTCGATTCCTTTACAACAGAGAATCCAATTGTCGGCTTATCATTAATGGTATAGAGATTCTTTTCTTCGTTGCTCACAATAGAAATGTCAGCAATGTCCCGAATCGAAATAAATAGTCCATCCGCGGTCGGAATCTTGGTTTGTTCAATCGCAGCAATGGTATATTGCTCTTCAGGGACAACCAATTGTAACTCCTTTCCACTTTCCTGTATGGTCCCAATGGTTTGTACCGAATTTTTCGTGAGTGCCTTCAATAGATCGCTAGTTGTTAATTTATACGCAGCAAGCTGCTGTGAGTTCAAATTTATACGCAATTGCCTCACATTACTCCCGCGAAATTTTACCTCTGCCACGCCCTGTATATTAGCAATTTCTGACTCTATACGCTGAAGAAAAGATTCATCTCCCTTAGCTCCCAAAATAGAGAATCCGATAACTGGTTCCCTTCCCATACTCCTATTGTAATCAGAGATAACTAGGGACTGCACACCGGCCGGCATCATACTTCTACTTCCATCAATTTTCATTTGCAGATCTTGGATTTTCTTCTCAAGATTAATATTCGACTTAAAAGTGACGAAAATACTAGAACTTCCTTTAGACGAAGTAGAACTTACGCTCTTAATATCCTGATCTTCTTTAAGCAACTGCTCCAGTGGCACAGTAATTTTTTGATCGACTTCTTCAGCAGAAGCATTTGGATAGTTTGCCGTGATAAACGCCATCGACAATTTAAACTCTGGCATCAATTCTACATTAAACTTTTGAAGACAAAAGATTCCTGTCACAACAATTCCTACTAGGAGTAAAGTTACAGCAACCGAACGCTTGACAGCCATAGTAATCAACGAGATTCACCGTCTTTCTCTTTAGATGAATCCTTGTTTTCCTTAGCCTGGTTCGTTTTCTCTTCATTCGGCTCTACCCCACCAACGACTTGCACATTCGAACCATCAGATAGTAACACCATACCTTTCACTGCGATTTCTTCTCCAGATTGAAGATTTCCTTTTACAGAAGTCCATTCCTCTTGCATTTGTAAAATCTCTATTTCCAGGTAACTAGCTTTAGAATCTTGTATGCTATAAATAAATGCCCTGCCGTCCTTTTCCGTAATTGCTTTGGTAGGGATTATTAATTGGTCCTCACCTATCATTGTTTCGACTACTAGCTCCACGTGCTCCCCAACAATAAAATTCTGAGAATCTCCTCCTTGTATAGAAGCTTCCAGTTGTATAAAACCTTTGTCGTCTACATAGGGGGCGATATATGTAATTTCTCCAACATGACTTACTTCTCCATTCACGCCGACTATTTCGACCTTTTGCCCTTTAACTAAATCCTTTTTCTGCGTGGGATAAATGGATGACATCACTTTTAGCTGTTGATTATTAAACATCGTTACAATCGGAGCTTGCGGTGCTGCATACCCCCCTTCTTTCACATGAACATTGTTAACAATCCCTGTGAATGGGGCCCGGATGACTGATTCACTCAACTTAGTTTTCGCTTTCTCAGACACCTTCTTTGCCTGCTGCGAAGCCTGTTGTGCTTGTGTCAATATTATTTTTGCCTGCTCTATTCCTACATCTGCTTGTTGAAGCTCCATTTCAGAAATTAACAAACTAATTTTATCGTTTTCAATTGTGTTCTTTAACTCTTCGGAAGACTCGTTTACAGCAAGTACATTTTTTTCAGCAGACTCCTTTGCGGACAACAAACTTTTTTCATAGCTTCTTCTGGCACTTTCTTCTTGCGTTTGTGCTTGCTCTAATTCTTTGCGAGGTATGATGTCTTTATCATAAAGCCGTGATGACTTTTCAAGGTTGCTTAGCGCATTATCCCATTGGCTTTTTAGTTCTGCTAAATCGATGCTTTGGGACGTTTCCATTTCACTTTCATCCTGTGGATCCTGAAACTTACTATATTGTTTTTCAAGTCTGGCGAACGCCAACTTCGATTGCTCGTGGCGACTAGTAGCTTGTCGTTTGCTATGCTCCGCAGTTTGTAACTGTTGCTCTGCTTGATTGATTTGTGCCTTGGCCTGATCTACCGCATCATTTGCCTGACTAATTACCATTTCCTGTTCTTCAGAATCAAGCAGCGCAATGATTTGACCCCTCTCCACAATTTCTCCTTCCTTAACAGCTATTTCTATAATTCTTCCTCCAAGGTTTACATATACTTCTACTTCTTGAGCTGAAACTACTTGAGCCGAAAGCCCCCTTGTTGAATATAAGTTCCCTTGTTTAACTTGAGCTGTTTCAATAATCACTTTCTTTTCTTCTTGTGGTAAAGAAAATTCGTCCGTCTCCCCAGCTGAATTATTGGAAGTACAACCTGTTAGCACCAACATTAATGCCATCATTATAATTGGCCGAATAGACCCTTTTTTAATCATTACGAGTAGCACCCTTTCCTTATCTATTTTGGATTTTCAAATTTCTTAACGTACATGCAAACTACCTAATGTAAAATGTACCATGTCTAATTTGTCTCATCCATCGCTCAGCGTGACATGTAGCTGACAGTTTTGTCACATAAGAAAACGAAGGGAAACCGTTTATACACATGACGATAATTGTTCAAGCAAAAAAGCGTCGTCTCATAAAATCGAGATAACGCTTTCATTGTTTAAAATATAGTTTCATCTATCGCTCAAGCTGGTAGAAGCTCAAGGGTAAATTATTTCTTTATGACATCAAAAATGCAAGCGCGAGTATCCAGTTAAAAAACCGCAAACTCTCTCCACCAACTCATCCAATGTACCAATGACCTGTTCAACTTCCGGCAAATGATAAAAGGTACTCGTTGTGTCAAAATCATTCACTTTCTCATCCGCCGAATACAAAAAGATTTTCTTTCCTCGACCGAGTGCAATCCCTAATTCAATATGACTTCCTTTCCCTCCAGGCAATAAAATAACAACAACATCAGATTCCAATATCGCTTTTTTCTCCGCTTCACCAATCACCTTTAACTCTTCCAGTGTCATGGCCCTATCATTCTTCGTCCAATCATATGTATGTACACAACCTGCTTCTATCAACTTTCCACTTACATAGTTGACAGCCTTTTTGTTCTGAAAACCTGATGCAAGATAAAACTTCATGCACTCCGCTCCCTTCTTAACTTTAGAAAAATAGCGTTACCTCAGCTAACAAGGTAACGCCATAATTAATCACTACTGCTATATTTTACAGCAATTCCTTACGCAATTCAGCTGCACTCTTCGGAGATAACAATCCCGGTGCAATGTCAAATACTGTTTTCGCACCAGTTTCGCCGTTTTGATTCAACCGATAAGCTGCACGTGCGTAGGCAACTAAAACACTCGATGTGAATTCAGGGTTGCTATCAAGCTTCAATGAGTACTCCATCACTTGGGCATTGCCTTCACCGGTTTTTCCACTGCGAATGACGAACCCTCCATGTGGCATTGCAGAATGATCACGCGCCAATTCTTCTTCCGTAATGAATGTTACTGTCGTGTCGTAATCTGTGAAGTAGTCAGGCATCGTAACAATCGCCTGTTTGACTTCCTCAGCGCTCACACCTTCATGTAACACCACATAGCAGTCACGCGTATGCTTTTCACGTGTTGATAGTTCAGGCAATGACCCACTACGCACACGGTCTACAGCATCGGGAACAGGGATTGTATATTGGACAGCCCCTTTGACGCCTGGAATTCGTCTAACTGCATCCGAATGTCCCTGGCTCAAGCCTTTACCCCAAAATGTGTACGTCGCACCTTCCGACAACACTGCTTCGCCATACAAACGATTGATGGAAAATAAACCTGGATCCCAACCGACGGAAATAATAGCTGTCTTGCCATTCGGTTTCGCCGTTGCATCAACTGCCTCGAAATATTCCGGAATTTTCGCATGTGTATCAAAACTATCCACTGTATTAAACAACGCGGCTAATGCCGGTCCTTGTTCAGGTAAATCGTTTTTCGATCCGCCACAAAGAATTAGAACATCAATGGCATCCGTGTAATTTTGAATATCGTCCATCGTATGTACGGGCACATTATTATTCAGCAACTGCACATCTGCCGGATTTCTTCTCGAGAACACCCCAACCAATTCCATATCTTTGTTTTGAGCAATCGCAGATTCTACACCACGCCCCAAATTTCCATACCCTGCTATTCCAACTCTAATCGTCATCGTTCATTTCCCCTTTCGTAACTTTACTATTCCATAATTTTAACGTTAGAGCGTTCGAAAAGCTATCTATAATAATTCGATCAATCAAGCCTTGGCGTGATTGCGTCCAGATTTTGAATTGAGCTTGTGCCTGCAGGATGCAGGTATGCAACCATTGCCGCAGGACGCGGCGTTCTTAGGTTGCCTTCTGACTCCCTTCAAAATCTGTGACATCCGCGGTCCTACAGGATGTAGGTCATGCAACCGTTGCCGCAGGACGCGGCGATCTTAGGTTGCCTTCCATTCTTCATTCAGCAGGTGTTTGGGCTTCTGCTGAATGAAGTTGCTAATTGTTCACAATCTATCCTTTTCCAATCATACGAGAAAAATGGTAAGGTAGAGGATGGTATCTTCAAATGAAAAGAGGCTTTCTTATGCGTGGTTTTGTTTATCTAATTGTATTTTTCTCGTTTTTTGATTTATTTTCACAATTACCTGTCATGAGCCCATTCGCGTTATCGCTTGGCGCGTCACCATTTTTAATAGGACTCGCCGTTGGTATGTATTCATTTTCCAACACGATTGGGAATATCATTTCCGGCTTCATGACAGATAAAAAAGGACCCTTTATTATTTTACTCATTGGACTTTTTGCAGCTGCCCTATCACTCTTTCTTTATTCTTTCGCAACCGGGCCAATGTCACTGCTCGGTGTTCGTTTTGTCCATGGATTCATGGAAGGATTGATTGTCCCAGCGGCTTTCACTTTCCTGGCAAACCGTGCCGAAGAATCGAAACGTGGAAAAAGTGTTGCTATTTCTGGTGCGTTTGTCGGAATGGCTGCAATTGTTGGTCCAGCCTATGGAGGCATTGTTGCGGCTAAGACAAGTACACCTTTCATAATGGCCGTCAACGGCGGTATTATGCTTATACTCGCCATTGTTGCTTTCTTTGTTCTTCGCTCATTTACTCATGTTCCTAAACAATCGACTAGAAAAGTGGGTAATTTCAGAGTCAGACACTTATTCCAACATCCAGGTATGGTACGCGCATTTGCCGGGGCATTCTTTTTAATGTTTTCACAAGGCGTACTGGCACTTCTGTTGCCCTTAAAAGTGGAATCACTTGGCTTTGATACGAAAACAAGCGGTATGCTACTAAGCACATTTGGTGTTGTCGCTATTCTCATCTTTTTATTGCCTATCAATCGGATTTTTGACCGGGTTCGTCCGATGATTACGCTAGCTTTCGGTATGTCTTTAATGGGACTAGCTATGTTATTGCTCAGCCAAATTGAGCAATTGAATTACTTGTATATGGCAATGGCTGTTTATGGAGCTGGATTCGCATTCCTATTCCCTTCCATCAATTCATTGCTTATCGATTCGTCTTCCGCTGAGTTCCGCGGGAAAGCATACGGTTATTTCTATGCCTTCTTTTCGATGGGTGTCGTTGCGGGATCTAGCGTCATCGGGTACCTTGACCTCACCTACAAAGATGGATTCATGCTGACAGGTGCTATTTTACTAGCTATTGCTACGTACGCTCTCATCGGCATGAGAAAAAATAGGTCTATTGACAAATCATCGTTAGTCGGTTAATGTCAAAGACGAAACGAATACCCCGTCTGGGAGAGGTTCATAGCGACCCTCTTAAAAAAACTATGGATGACGATACTTCGCCATGTCCATTTGACATGGCTTTTTTTTCGGCGTTTATGACCCTCCCTGACAAATTTATGGGAGGTTTTTTTATTGGCTGGAAGAGATGAAGCAACATTAACCGATCTAACATTGCTCGGCAATCAAAACACGCAGTACTTGTACGAGTACAACCCTGGAATACTAGAGTCAGTTGATAGCATGCACGTCAATCGCGATTACTTTGTAAAATTTAACTGTCCCGAGTTTACTTCACTTTGTCCGATGACAGGACAACCTGATTTTGCAACAATCTATATTAGTTTTATTCCAGATAAAAAACTTGTGGAAAGTAAGTCGCTCAAGCTGTATCTATTTAGCTTCCGCAATCACGGAGATTTCCATGAAGATTGCATCAATATTATCATGAATGATTTAATCAAACTGATTGAACCACGCTACATAGAAGTATGGGGCAAATTCACCCCGCGTGGCGGTTTGTCCATTGACCCTTATTGTAACTATGGGATACCTGATACAAAATATGAACAAATGGCCGATCATCGGATGATGAATCATGATATGTATCCGGAAACAATCGATAACCGATAAGAGGAGTGTTACAAAAATGCTTTATTATTTGAATGGTCTGTTCGTCGGTTTGTTGATTTTATCCAATATATTAGCAGTGAAATTGTTTAGTGTGGGGAGTTGGATTGTCTTACCTGCGGCAGTTATTGTCTATGTGTTCACTTATCCTATTCTTGATGTTATTACAGAAGTGTATGGAAAAAAGGCCGCGCATCGAACAGTACTAACCGGCTTCTTGACACAGCTTTTTGCGATTATTTTCATCTGGATTGCAATTCAATTGCCGGCAGCACCTTTTTACGAAAACCAACAATCGTTCGAAATCATTTTCACAGCCGGTTTCCGTGTGACCGCTGCAAGCCTTATCGCTTATCTAGTTAGCCAAAATATCGATGTCTTGATTTTTGATAAATTGAAGAAACGCCATGGCGAAAAGAAATTATGGTTACGAAACAATACATCAACGATGGCTAGCCAGCTCATTGATACATCTATTTTTCTCACCATTGCATTTATCGGCACAATGCCATTTAGTGCACTTCTTACGCTAATTGCATCGCAATATGTTTTTAAATTCATTGTAACAATTTTGGAAACGCCGCTCGTCTACGCACTCGTCGCACTCTGCCGAAAAACAGATGCCAATGTGAATAGTAACCCCGTTCCCTCAAGCTTGTGACCAAAAACATCCGAAGCGCTAGTCATTGCTGTTGCGCTTCGGATGTTTTATTATGCATTTTGCATCGTATATAATTTAATTTCGTTCATAAATGCCTCACCATAACGTTCAAGCTTGGCCTGACCAACGCCATGTACTTCAAGGAAATCCTCTTCTGTAATAGGCATTCTCGCTGCCATATCTTGCAATGTTTTATCCGAAAAGACAACGAACGGCGGCACGCCTGCATCTTGTGCTAATTGGCGGCGGAGTGCACGAAATTGCTCAAATAATGGATTGTCCGCTGTAATTTGTTTCGTAATGACAGATACTTTGCGATGTACTTTTACGCCACCTGTTAAGACATCCTTGCCTTGCTCACTGACATAAATAATCGGGAATTGTCCATTTTCAACCCCAAGATAGTTTTCTGAAATAATGAATTCGATAAAATCAGAGATATCTTTTGCACTTCGATCTTTCATCAAACCATAGGTAGGTAGTTTTTCGAATCCGAATTCGAGTACTTTCTTATTACGAGATCCCGTCAATACTTGTGCAATCATCGTCTTGCCAAAACGCTGCTTCATGCGGATGACACAGGATAATACCTTTTGGACATCCACTGTCACATCTGTGCTTTCCCTCGTATCCGTACAATTCGCACAGCGACCACAATTGACGACATCGGTTTCACCGAAATAGGTAATGATGAATTTCTGCAAACAGGCCTCCGTATGGCAAAAGTCAATCATTGACTGCAATTTTTCTAATTCCGCAGGGATACGATTCTCATCTTGTGATTGATCAATGAGGAAACGTTGCGTTTGTACATCTTGCGATGAAAACAATAACGTACACTCACTATCCAGCCCATCTCGCCCTGCACGTCCTGCTTCCTGGTAATAACTTTCCATATTTTTAGGCATTTGATAATGGATGACATAGCGAATATTAGACTTGTCAATTCCCATACCAAAAGCATTCGTCGCGACCATCACCGTCGCTTCATCCATCAAGAATCTGTCCTGCTCCGATTGTCGCTCAACGTCTCCTAAGCCCGCATGGTATTTGGCAACAGCTACCCCACTTTTCCGTAAAGTTTCATGGACAGAATCGACAGCTTTGCGCGTTGCAGCATAAATGATACCTGCTTCTCCATCATTTTTCTTCACATAGTCTTTGACGAATTTCTCGCGGTCTTGTCCCTTAATGACAGAAAAAGTAAGATTCGCTCGTTCGAAACCCGTCATCACCGTATTGGCTTCGCTAATCCCAAGCTGGCGACAAATATCTTCCCGCACATCCGGTGTTGCAGTTGCTGTCAGTGCCAAAACGACCGGTTTTTCATCGAATAGAGAAACAATACTACTAATATTGCGGTAGCTTGGACGGAAATCATGTCCCCATTGTGAAATACAATGCGCTTCATCAATCGCAACCATCGGGATATTCATTTGGCGTAACTGGTTTTTGAACGCTGGCGAGTCAAGCCGTTCGGGTGCCACATAGAGTAGCTGATACTTGCCCGCCATCGCCAGTTCCATTGTTCCGAAATATTCTTCTGATGATAATGAACTATTGATGTAAGCAGCGGGGATACCGACTTGATGGAGTGCATCGACCTGGTCTTTCATGAGGGAAATAAGTGGTGAAATAACGAGAACTGTCCCTTCCATCACAAGTGCCGGCACTTGATAGCAGACTGATTTCCCGCCTCCTGTCGGCATGACACAAAGGGTATCCTGTCCTTGCATGACGCCACGAATGACTTGCTCCTGCCCCGTTCTAAAGGAAGGATATCCAAAATATGTGGTTAAAATATGTAAAGCTTTTTCGATGTAAATCCCCTCCTCGTTCCTTCGTCAAAAAATAAATGAAATGCGGAGCTAGATAAAAAGTACCTGGATGGACGCTTTTTATTCAAATAACAATCTTTCTTCGTCACGACTATGTATTTCATTCACGACTAATAGTGAGTGGAAGCGGTGAAGAACGCCTGGGCTCAGATTTTCTTCTGCACGAAGTTCTTCGATATCTTTGACGATAATACGCATTAACTCATGATCTCGTGTTAACTGAATAACGGCGTCTTTCAATTCTGGCTTCTGCGTTGCAACTTCTTCGTAAAATCCAGCCTCTTCCGAATCTGCATGTGCAATAATGCGTGTGAGCCAGTAGTCTATCAGCGCATCCGCCGCATGATTAGCTGTTGCTAAATCCCCTTTTTTTAAGTAGTCCATCATATCATTCGTCTTGTCAATCGCACCTGTCAAGCCGCTTTCGTGAATCGCATGATGTGAATGAAGTTGTTTCAATGCAGGTCCTGATTTAGGTATTGAATTCGCTGCTGTCATGTCAACCATCCTTTCATTTTCGAATAAGGTTTGAATCCTGCTAAATAGAGATAAACATACACTAACAATACCAGATTAAGCTGTATTTTGGAATGCAAGAACATGTAAATGAAAAATATTATTCGACAGAAAATTATAAAAAAACTACTTTATCTTATTTCAAGAAAGGACTATAATACTAGTAGCAAGCCAAAATGATTAATTTGTTCATAGTAATAAATATCCATTTTCCAGTTAATTTCTTTCAAAAAGGAGTGTGTGCATCATGTCGATTCAACAACTAGTTCCTTATATAATTATTTATGGTGTTCCCGGGATTATTTTATTTAGTGTCGCCTGCATAATTATCTCACAAAACTTCCTGAATACAACAAACAGACTTATTGCAGTATTAATTGCTCTTTATAGTTTTATTTTTTTTGAAGAGTTCATTAGATATTTACTACCACCTTCTTATAGCACGCTTATGCTACATCTAATCTTTGGTACCATTAGTATATTAATCATTACCATAACACTTCATTTTTTTATGCATATCGCTAGGATACCTGATCGTATTAACATACCTTTGTATCCTTTCATTTGTTATATTCCTTTTTTCATCATCTTAGCTATATTACTTTTTAAAATCGATTTTATAGCCGATACAGAAACAACCCGAATAGGCGTTTGGAATTTCCCTATTTTCCATCTTCCCCATTTCGTCATACTTATGATTGTCAATGCCATTATGCTAGTTTTTATAGGGATATTATGGTACGGCATCAAGCACACAACATCTATTTCACGACGCAAGATTTTACAGTTATTTTTGGCCGGAACTTTTTTAGGTTTAATCATTGCATTCCTATTTGAATATCCGAATTTCAACCGAGTTCTACTTCCCCACCCTTTTTTAATAATAGGCATCATTTTCCCTATTTTATTAACTATTTCAGCTTTTAAATTCAATTTGCTACCTTCTGCAGTAAAAAAATTTCAAACAATATTTAACCTAATTCCCATTTCAATCACAGTTGTTAATAGCGATTGGGATGTTCTAGAATTTAACGAATATTCCAGGAAAGAATTTCTCAAATATGGTCACAAGAACTTCAACATGCTACATTTTTTTCGAACTGATGACAACAAAGAGGTTTTGCATCAGTTCATCGACTTACTTCAAGAAAAAATTACTCTACATGATTATCCATTGAGCTTTAAAATAAATGATACTCAAGAAGTAATTCACTATTCTGTAGAGGCAACTACTATTCTCGTTGAGGAAGAAAAGTTATTTTATTTAGTCTGGAGAAACGTAACAGAAGAAATCGAAAATGATCGTTTAATTAAACATATGGCCTATCATGATGTACTTACTGCTCTACATAACCGGGCTTATTTTGTTCCCAAAGTGAAAGACCGACTAATTGAGCTTACAACAAGTTCACCAAAAGAATCAGCCCTTATTTTGATTGATTTAAATCGGTTTAAACGAATAAACGATACGTATGGACATGCGATTGGAGACCAAGTTCTACAGCATACAGCTACGCTCTTAAAGCAAGCCGTACGATCAAATGATTTGGTTGCACGATTAGGAGGAGACGAGTTCGTCATCTTCTTGGAAAACTTCCCAACACAACAAGCAGTGACTGATTGGAGCAAGCGATTGCAGGAAAGTTTTAAGGAAAACTTGTTTATAACTGATGCGATCACGTTACAAATTGAACCGAGTATCGGGATTGCCTTTTTCCCAGCAGACGCAGATCATTTTGAGGATTTGTTTCAATTAGCAGATTCAAATATGTATGAACATAAATTAAAGGCTAGAAAAGCTGAGTAGCAGGACAATCGTTAATGTGCTCTCTTCAGCTATAGGTTTCAGCAGGAACAAAAGCGCAAGCACCTGTTCAGCCCCAACAAGCGCTGGAGGGCTTGTCGGGGCTAGGTGCTGGAGCCTAGACGAGAAATCACTCTATTCCGACTTATCCACAGTACGAGAATTTTATAATTTCCTGAGCTAGAACAAAATGGATGCCGCTTCCTAATAAGGCAGCAGACATCCATTTTCACGATATACTTATTCCACTAGCCCCCAGCCACTTTTCATACCATTCCCGAATAATCGCTCTTGGTTTTGCATCATATTCTTCCTGTAGCATCGCTGTTAACTGGCTATACTGCTGCTCCACAGACCGATGATCACCAAGCTGACCATATAATTGCATCAACTTGAAATAACTTTCATCTAAAAATGGTTGAGCTATTTGTACACGCAAATAAAGGGATACAGCTTCCCCAAATTGCCTGTCAGACACTAAGTAATCTGCAACTTTGAAAATATGTTGTAGCCAAAGTACACGTAAACGTTCCCGCTCGCCTTCCGCCCATACATACTCTTCTTTCGCCAAATAATCCCCTTGGTACAACTCCAATAACTTTCTATGCTCCTCAAGTGTCTTATCTGTAATAGCAGCTACTTGTTCTATCCCCTTCTCCCACTCATCCACATCGACAGTCACACCGTTTAAATCGAGTCGGTAGCCATTTTCATGATTCACAATACTCATATCAAAATTTGTCGATGCAATTGTTTTTCTAATTTGATATACCGCACTATATAATTGTATAAAGCCTTTTTCTAAATCCATCTCGGGCCAAAAAAGATCTAGCAAAAGATCTTTTTGGACAAAAGTCCCTCGATTTTGAAGGAGTAATGCAAATATTCCACGTACTTTAGACGTTCGCCAACGTACATCAATCGGCTCAGAGACATCTCCACTCCAAACGAAAGATAATGATTGAAACATGCTCACCCTTGCCGAACGGCTAGGAACTGTTGAATTCGAAATCTCTGTAAACTCTTTGGCAATGCGCCACAAGGTTTTACTCAGCCGATCGCGCTGAACAGGTTTTACAATATAATCGACGGCATTTATTTCAAACGCCTTCACAGCATATTCACTAAACGCGGTAATGAAAACAATGTGGGTAGTTGGCAATGTTTCTTGAATTTTTTCAGCCAGCTCAATGCCATTCATCTCAGGCATTTCAATATCGAGAAAAACAATATCTGGTTTTTCTTGAAGTATGGCTTCAATTGCTTCATATGGATTTATATAAGTTCCAATAATCTTAACACCATCGATTTCTTGTAGCAGCTTCCCTAAATATTGTAGCGCTAGGTGTTCATCATCTACTAAAATGGCTCTCATGTAGATTCCCCCTTTTGCAAAAGTCTTCACTCTCTTTATAATGTAGTATCTCAATTTCATCAAGATATTTCAATTACAGACCAAACAATCTTTAGTTACTATTCCAATGTATAGATTATGTATAGGTCTCTTTGTTAATTTTAATGATGCTTTGGAAATTTATTCGTTCTTTACTTTATCAAAGTAATAAATTAGCAATAGATTATTATACATGTAGGAGTTGGACAAAATTCAATGAAAACACTTAATTTAACGAAAAACGGGTTATTAATGATATTAAGTGGCTGCTCGGTCGGATTGGCAATCATTATTCATGTATTACATAGACAATTTAATTTTTTAAGTTCCTATCTTTCATTAAGTGGGATTAGTAGCCTTTCGAGTGGACTAACCACACTGACGAACATATTGTTACTTATTCCTATTGGACTATTTTTCATCGCTCTATGGCTATTTAGAAAAGATAAAGTCCATCCCCGAATTCCAATATATCTAACGTTGACACTCACATTCTCGAGTATTGCCATGATTGCTGGTGAAAACGGCTTAGTTGAATACCATTTCTCCATCTTTATGGTGGTTGCTATCATTGCAAGCTTTACCAGCATACGCTTAATTCTGTTAAGCCTTACTGTTTTTGCAGTTCACCATTTAGCTGGCTATTTCTATTTCCCACAATTGCTATGTGGAACGAGTGATTATAGCTTTCCATTACTTATGCTTCATTTTATTTACCTTATCTTTACATGTTTAGCGACGATGCTTATTATTTATATTAATAAGCTGACTGAAAATCGTTTGACTGCTGAAAAAGAGCTTCAACAAGCCCATCTTGATCAGCTCCTTGCGGAAATCGACCAAACAAGCACTGTTATGGTCAATCATGTCGATAAATTAACGGAGGGAACTTCCGATTCGGCCAAGGCAAGTCAAGAAATCACATCGGTCCTTCTCCAAAATAGCGCCGCAGTTGAGGAACAGCTAGCAAGCCTACAAGACAGTGTTGACAAAAATAGGTTAATCGTAAATCAAGTAGAACAAATTCATAACAGCACAGAAATTGTCACGGATAAGGCGAAAAACAGCCTACATGAAGCCATTACTGGGAAAGAAACGGTACAAGAAGTAGTCACACAAATGACCGTTATTACCGAAACAGTTGGCTCTATTAAGCAATTGATAGAAGATTTAGAAGTGAAATCCTCTGAAGTGGGTAAATTGCTACAAGTTATCACGACCATTTCAGATCAAACAAAGCTACTCGCTCTCAATGCTTCTATAGAAGCAGCACGCGCTGGTGAGCATGGCAAAGGCTTCTCAATCGTAGCAGAGGAAGTCCGTAATTTAGCTATAGGAACTGAGCAATCCGCTGCTGAAATTCAAGTGGTCATTAGTACCATTCAAACGCAAATTAAAGAAGTAGCAAACGAAATGGACAGCGGCATGAAAGAGATAGATAAAGGTACTGAAAAAATAATCGTCAGTGAGCGAGCATTTGATACGATTCATGAGGCAACAATGGAAGTTGAAAAAGAAATTGACGATGTCTCAGAAGCGACTACCATTTTACTTGAGCAAACAAATCTAACGAATACATTGCTTGAAGAAATTACAGAGTCTATCCATCATTCATTGGAAAATATAGAAGGTATTTCAGCAGCCTCTGAACAGCAAAGTGCTGCAACAGAAATATTAAGTACTATCACCTTATCTTTGGGTGAAGTTGCACATAAATTAGACGAGTTGGTTGAACAAGCCAATGAATCGTAACGAAAAAATGCACTCCGAAGTTTTGGAGTGCATTTTTCCATATCATTCTTTTTTCACTAGAGAATTTTCGGTTCGCTTTCGGCAAACTATTCAGGACATGATTACCGGGGAGGAATTAGGGTTCATTCCTCCTTTGGGGGTTAATGTGTTTAAGTGATAAACACAGTTACTTGGAAAGAAAAGAATAGGTGGCTTTCTGTAAAGATTGTAAGTGCCCGAAGATGCAATTTCAGGCACTTTGGTACTATGTACAAGTTGTTCCTACTTTAATTTTAGAAAGCTTTATAGAAGGTGACACTTCCTAAATTAAAAAAAGGAAAGTCCCTGGCGAAGGCCTTAGCCGCCAAAATTGTATCTTTGGCGGCCCTCTCCAGTTAAGAGGCCCCTCTATTCCCTCATCCCCAAAAGAATTAGCACTTCGTGTATCAGCGTTTTTGGAGAGCGGCGGATGAACGACCACCATACGATTACCAAAAGAATGTCTAGAGATGCGGCGAAGTCGCATCCCTAGACATAAATAATACGGTTATTGTATAGAAGTCGTTCAATCAAAAGCGAAACCAAATGCGATTGAACATAGAGCGCCTAGTATTTGATCATATTACTTTTTGGTTAATCAACCACTAGGCGTCATCCTTTTACACATAACGCCGATAAACCTTTTTCCCGTCATATGAAAAAATAATTTGCTTATTCTCCACATACGTTTCTAAATGGACAATACGCCCCCATAATTGATGAATATAAGGAAGAACATGCTCCAAATAACGGACATCCAGTTCTTTCTCATCAAATTGATGCACTAAATACAATTCTCCGTTGCGTAAATAATCGCCATTCTCAACAACAATATACGGAAAACCACCATTCACACGCATCGCAACAAGCTGATCTCTTACCTCTTCATGATCTTTCGTTGTAATGCGGTAATCTCCCCTCTTTTTTTCAAACAAGTACAAGTCCCCTTGCAGAACTAAATCCTTCGTTAAATAGTTTCGAATAAAAGAAATATCCGATTCAATTTCTCTCACTTCAAACATTTTTTCTCTGCCTGCATTTGGTTTGGCACCGAACTTTTTCATGTCCTCCGTTGGATGATTGTATCGTTGCTCAATGTCTTCAAAAATTTTCACACCAAGATAGTAAGGATTGATGCTTGTTTTGGAAGGCTGTACAACGTTAGCATTTAACGTCGCAAACTCGATGGTCTCATCCGTCGTTAAATCCATTTCCCTGATAATCCGCTGATGCCAATAAGATGCCCAGCCTTCATTCATAATTTTGGTCTCCAGCTGCGGCCAGAAATAAAGCATTTCCTCGCGCATCATCGTTAAAATATCACGTTGCCACTCTTCCAATTGACGGCTATATTGTAAGATGAATAACAGAAGATCTTTTTCGGGCTTTGGCGGTATTTTATGAGCAGGCTGAGTCATTTTTTTCTTATCACTTTGCCGTTGATCTAAATGCCATAAATCATCATAGTCTGTTTTACGTGCGACCTCTTCCTCTTCTACAACATCTTCTGACAGGTGATGCCTTCGAATAGAAGGGTCAATATGTTCTTGGATGCCCAAAACTGCATCTAAAAAACGTTCTACCTCCTCTTTCCCATAGAGCATTTCATAATTCGCAATTCGTTCTGCAGTAGACGTCATGCTTTCTACCATGTCCCGCCTTGTATTGGAAAACCGAACATTATTTTTGAAAAAATCACAGTGTGCAAGGACATGGGCAATAATGAGCTTATTTTGAATTAGGCTATTCGTATCCAATAAAAACGCATAACAAGGATTGGAGTTAATGACCAATTCATAAATTTGACTTAGCCCAAGATCATATTGCAGCTTCATTTTATGAAACTGCTTACCAAAACTCCAATGCGTAAAACGTGTTGGCATGCCATATGCACCAAATGTATAAAGGATATCGGCCGGACAAATTTCATAACGCATTGGATAGAAATCCAGACCGAATCCAGTGGCAATTTCCGTAATTTCATCAATCGCATACTCAAGTGCATGTTGAGTCGTCAATCGGATCCCTCCGAATCCCCATTATTGAAAAAACGTTTTAGCGCATGATACACATCTTTATTTTCCTTCAAAACATAATGCCGAAACTTCGGATGCTCGATTTTTTTATAGGTAGCCATTAATGTCGAAAAACGGCTATGTGCATTGACTTCGCCATAGCCAAAAAGACTTGAGACTTCCATCAATTCATGCACAAGCTTCATACATTTTTCATTATCAGACGACATATTTTCACCGTCAGAAAAGTGAAAAGGATAAATATTATAGCGCGCGGGGTGGTATTGTCCTTTAATAAGCTCTAACGCCTTCTCATAAGCCGATGAACAAATCGTCCCTCCACTCTCTCCTTTTGAAAAAAAGTCTTCCTGTGTGACTACTTTTGCTTCTGTATGATGGGCAATGAATTCAATATCAACCGTTTCGTATTTTGTACGCAAAAACTTCATCATCCAGAAAAAGAAGCTTCTTGCCATATATTTTTCGAAATTCCCCATTGATGCACTCGTATCCATCATCATCAGTACAACAGCTTGGGACTCTGGCTTTTCAATATCATTCCACGTTTTAAAACGCAAATCATCATTATGAATCGGCGCGATTTCAGCCTTTCCTTTGATAGCATTTCTTTTAATCGCTGTTAAAATAGTTCGTTTTTTATCGATATTACCGATCAGGCCCTTTTTTCGGATATCGTTAAATTCGATTTTTTCGTCCATTATTTCAGCCTGTTCTTTTTGCTCTAAATTCGGTAATTCGAGTTCATCAAAAAGAATGTCCTCGATTTCCGCCATGGAAACTTCTGCTTCATAATAATCCTGTCCGGGCTGATCCCCCGCTTGTTTCCCTTGGCCACTTTGTCCCTGCTTGCCATCACTGGCAACAACATCATCAACTTGACTGCTGCCATCGCCTTGCCCGACATGTTTGGATTTGTCATGATTATAACGGATTTTATATTCATCCAAGGAACGGATCGGAATTTTGATAACATCTCGGCCATTAGACATGACAATGCTCTCTTCGCTAATTAAATCAGGTAAGTTATTACGTATTGCCTCTTTTACTTTATCCATATGACGCTCTTGATCCCGATGGCCTTTCCGATGAAGGGACCAGTTTTCCTGTGAAACGACAAATTGATTTTTTTGTTCGCTCATTTTCCATTCACACCTATCTATTGAGCGTTATGGTACCGAATTTTCCCTATTATCGCCCCATACAGACTGGGCATATGCGTAATCTGCATGGGCGGTGAATTCATTCATTGAAACGCTAAGGACAATCCTCGAAACTGGTAGCCAACACCATTATCTATTTAACAAACTCCCCACATAGCGCAGCAATTCATTTGCCGAAATGGAATTATAGCCATGTTCATCAATCAGCCTCGCCACGACTTCATTAATTTTCTTCAAATGTGATTCATCTGGCGTTTTGGAGGATGTGGTAATCTTAACAACATCTTTTAAATCGGCAAATAGCTTCTTTTGAATGGCTTCTCGTAAACGGTCATGGGATTTATAATCAAAACGCTTTCCTTTACGTGCATAAGCAGAAATACGAATGAGAATTTCCTCTCGAAATGCTCGTTTGGCATTCTCAGATATGCCAATTTGTTCTTCGATGGAGCGCATAAGTTTTTCATCTGGATTCATTTCTTCGTCTGTTAACGGGTCTCTTAATTTGTTTTTATTGCAAAATGCTTCTACATTATCTAAATAGTTATCCATCAAATTGACCGCAGACTCTTCATACGAATAGACAAATGCCTTTTGCACTTCTTGCTTGGCAATTTCGTCATATTCTTTTCGAGCAGCCGCAATATAATTCATGTATTTCTCGCGGTCTTCTTGTGAAATGGAAGCATGCTGGTCAAGCCCATCCTTCAAGGCACGCAATACGTCAAGCGCATTGATAGCCGGAATTTCCTTACGGATAATGGCTGAAGAAATCCGGTTAATGACATAACGCGGATCAATGCCATTCATCCCTTCATTCGGAAACTCCTTCCTCAAGCCATCCACATCCATCGTGTTAAAGCCTTCTACACTTTCACCGTCATACAAATACATTTTTTTCACAACGTCAATACCTTGTTTTTTAGAAATTTCTAATCGGGTCAAAATAGAGAAAATCGCTGCCACTCGCAAAGCATGTGGTGCAATATGGACGTCTGCAATATCACTTTCGTTAATCATTTTTTCGTAAATCCGCTCTTCCTCGCTGACTTTCAAATTGTATGGAATCGGCATGACAATAATTCTTGAGTGTAATGCCTCATTCTTTTTATTGGCAATGAAGGAACGATACTCCGTTTCATTTGTGTGGGCAACGATAAGCTCATCTGCACTAATAAGCGCAAATCTACCGGCCTTAAAATTCCCTTCTTGCGTCAAAGACAATAAATTCCATAGGAATTTCTCGTCTAATTTCAACATTTCTTGGAACTCCATCATACCTCTATTCGCTTTATTTAATTCCCCATCAAAGCGATAAGCACGTGGATCTGACTCGGACCCAAATTCGGCAATCGTTGAAAAGTCGATACTGCCTGTTAAGTCGGCGATGTCTTGTGATTTCGGATCGGAAGGCGTAAATGTACCAATGCCAACTCGTTTGTCCTCTGAGAAGAAAATACGTTCAACTACAACATTTTCAATATGACCGTCATATTCCTGTTCCAATCGCATTGTATTAAGCGGAGACAAACTACCTTCAATGCGAACACCATATTGTTCTAGAAAATCCTTACGCAAATGATGAGGGATTAAGTGCAGGGGATCCTCATGCATCGGACAGCCTTTGATGGCGTAAACTGCACCTTCATCTGTTTTGGAGTAGCTTTCAAGGCCTCTTTTCAACAAAGTCACAATGGTCGATTTTCCTCCACTAACAGGCCCCATTAACAACAAAATCCGTTTTCGAACATCCAGTCGTTTAGCGGCGGGATGGAAATACTCTTCAACGAGCCTTTCAATTGCCTCTTCCAGACCAAAAATTTCTGCTCCGAAAAAATTGTACAACTTCTGTCCATCTCTCTCCGTCAAACCGGAACTTTTAATCATATGGTATACACGTGAATGTGCCGTTTGAGCAACTTCTTTTCGTTCTTTCACAATGTTCAAGTATTCCGCAAACGTGCCTTGCCATCTCAGCTTGTTTTCTTCTTCTCGGAAACTTTTCACTTGGTTTAATATATCCATTATATTCCCTCCAGTCAGGGCATGGTTTTATCCATAGTATGCATAGGGGGTGGTTATGATGCAGGGCAATCAAGAAAAGCCCAGGGCGTCTGCTAAACAATACAAAAAGCACCAGACTCTAAATGATATTAGAATCCGGTGCTTGTGTGGTTAGTGATGCTCTATAGATGCCTTGTTTGGCGAACTGAACATATTCGCGACAATCAAACCTGTGATAAAAGCAATGACACTCATCACAAATGGCGTACCGCTTTCCGGAATGCCTGGATAGACGACGAACACCGAACCAATGATCAGACCAATAATAGCCGCAAAGGTAATATGCGTGAAATTGGCTAGTAAATAGCTAATGACTTTACTGCTAACGATGAACCCGACAATAACGCCAGCACCAATAACCGCGATGATTGGCAAATTCAAATTGGATAAGGCACCAATTGCTGTTGAATAAACACCTAGCAGTAACAAAATGAATGAGCCGCTAATCCCTGGTAGTAGCATTGCCATACTACCTGCCCATCCGGCCAAAAACAATCCGATTGCGTTTGTAGCTGTCAATGTCGTAATCGGTGTCGTATCCAGTGGTTTAATAAAGGCAGTGGCAGCGAGCGCCGCCCCAACAAGGAAGATAAATAGGAAATGTGTCCATTTAAAATTCTTTTTCACACCAGCCTGTTTTGTAATGAAAGGCAGCACACCAAGAATAAGCCCCATGAAGAAAAACTGGGTAGGTGCATAATAGTTTTTCAACAAAAACTCGATGACTCTACTGAATAGTAAAAGGGTAGCCCCAATTCCAATCCCAAGTGGCAATAAAAAACCAATATGCTTTTTCCAATCGCGGCTGAAAAATCCGCTAATAGACGCTAATAATTCATCATATATCCCGAGAATGAACGCAATGGTTCCCCCGCTCACTCCAGGAATCAGATCGCTGATCCCCATAAAGAATCCTCGATATAAATTTCTCCATTGCATAAATCTTGTTCCCCCAATTTTAAATCAATGTTCATAGTATACCACTTTTACTATTTCATTAGTAAGCGTAGTCGTTACAATAATGTTAACACTAAAAGTAAAGTTAGTTATACATTGTGTATAGTTGACTTTACAAATAGAATGGTTTGTTATACAATTCAGGTAAATCACAATAGAGTGTCCTGCCAACAACGCTTGGCGCTAATGATTATGGTGAAATCACAGGTTCAACATACCAGCAAGGAGGAATCCCGTTGCTTAAAAATCGCGTAAAAGAATTACGAGCACGCTTTAACTTAACGCAAGGTGATTTGGCCGACAAGGTCGGGGTGACGAGGCAGACGATTGTGTCGCTTGAAAAGGGAAGTTACACGCCTTCCCTACTGCTCGCGATGAATATTGCGGAAGTGTTTGACATGCCGATTGAAAAGATTTTTTCGAAGGAGGAGAAAAAGAAATGAGCATGTACATGATGGTGTTTTTGAGGATTATGCTTCTTATATCATTAGCAGTAATGGTTTTTGATTTCTTAAGGGTTGAACAATTATTTATCCAAATGGATCGTGGCTTTATTGATGGGTTTGAAGTATATGTTACACGGTGGCCCGGTCATATCATGATTACTATTGCTGCCCTTTTCATCATCGCAAATCTTATACAATTTTTTCGTGTCTGGAAAAATAAACGTTCTATCAAAAGCGCCTTCTGGGTAGCCGAATATGATATATCCGACGAGCGCACCGTTCAAAATACACATAAAGCAGTCAGTGCCGCATTTACCATTTTACTACTCTATTCATTTCTAATTATCGGATCTTACATGTTCATTCCAAATTATTTCGTTGACTATATTTGGTATCCACTCTTTACGACTGCCTCTATTCCGATTGTTGGATTGTTAACCTATTTAATTACGTATAAAGTACTTCAATATAAATGATAAAGGAAGGTGAATATATTAATGAAAAATTTAACGCTCGCGATTGTACTGAGGATTTTATTTTTCATCACGCTTGGTCTGTATGCGTTCAACGCAAACAATTTCCCCTATTCAAGCCTATATTTCAACATACCTTTTTGGACTGTACTATTCTTGCTCTATTTGCAGTCGAAAATGCAGTATAAAAGCCAGCCAGATGGTAGGCCACTTACAAAGGACCTCGTGTTACCTGAGTTTGCATCAAAAGACGAACGTGAAATTGAACTAACTGGAAAAGCAGCAAAAGATGCATTAACGGCTATTTTTCTCTCTACTCCAGTTTTTTTATTTCTGGCGTCAGCGACTATAATTTTTGAAGGTACACTAACACTTTTACTCCCCTTTTTACTTCTAGTCGCTATCCCAATTATCGGTTTAATTACCTATTATTTTTCGTACCGTCATCATTATTTGCAGTAAAACTAGCAAAAGTGCCAGGAGGTCACTCTGGCACTTTTAGCATACTCTACAACCCCATATTCTTCGCAATAATCACTTTCATAATCTCATTTGTCCCGGCGTAAATAGAGGCTACAGGTATATCCCTGTAACGTCTAGCAATCGTATACTCCTCCATATATCCATAACCACCATGCAGTCGCATGCACTCCGTCGAAATTTCCTGCGCCGTTTCAGTCAGCCAATATTTTGCCATCGACACTTTCGTCACGACGTCCTTACCAGCAATATGGTCCTCAATCAGCGATTCCAGAAATGCTTTTCCAAGCTCAATCTTCGTTGCCATCTCTGCAATTTTAAACTGTGTATTTTGAAATGAAGAGACAGGTTTTCCAAACGCCTGACGAGATTTCACGTAACGGATGGTCGTCTCCAGCATATCCTCCGACGCAATTTGTGCAGCAATCGCAACGACTAATCGCTCCTGCTGGAGTTTCGACATGAGATAACCAAAGCCCTTTCCTTCTTCACCAAGTAAATTGCCAACAGGAACCTGGCAATCTTCAAAGTATAATTCAGCCGTATCCTGCGCATGAAGCCCCACCTTATCGAGTTTTCGCCCTTTCGTAAATCCGGGTGTTCCTTCCTCCACAACAAGTAGGCTAATGCCACGATGCTTCGGTTCTACATGCGAATCTGTTTTCACCACAACGACAAACAAATTGCCGTTAATGCCATTTGTAATGAATGTCTTTTGCCCGTTGACGACATAATGATCTCCGTCGCGAATAGCCGTGGTCTGTACATTCGCCAGATCAGACCCTGTTCCGGGTTCTGTCATGGCAATCCCAGTAATAATATCAGCCGACACACAACCTGGTAGCCAGCGTTTTTTCTGTTCAACTGAACCATACGACTCGATATAAGGCACAACAATATCATTATGCAAGCTGACCCCGACCAAGCTGGTGCCTACCCTTTCTAATTCTTCAGAAATGATAACACCAAAGCTAAAGTCAAGCCCAAGTCCACCATATTCGTCAGCTACTTGCGGACAAAGAAAGCCCATTGCCCCAAGCTTTTTCCAAAATGCAATCGGAATGATACGTTGTTGTTCCCAAGTATCATAATGTGGAACCGCTTCTTTTTGCAAAAACTTTCTTAATGAATCTCGGAACATGATATGCTCTTCGGTTTCAAATTTATATCTACCCATCACTACCTCCCCTTTCTCTTACAGCTCGCTACTTATAATATGTCGGATCACAATCGTTCAATAATCGTCGCGTTAGCCATCCCCATGCCTTCGCAAATGGCCAACAAGCCGTAGCGGCCACCCGTTCTTTCCAATCGATTCATCAACGTCACAAGTAATTTCGTTCCCGTAGCGCCTAATGGATGTCCAAGTGCAATGGCTCCCCCGTCTGGATTCAGTTTTTCAGGGTCTGCCCCAATGTCTTGCAACCAAGCAAGTGGCACTTGTGCAAAGGCTTCGTTCACTTCGTACGTGTCGATATCTTCAATCGTCAGCCCTGCTTTTTGCAATACTTTCCTCGTCGCTTCAATAGGCCCTGTCAGCATAAGTGTTGGGTCTGAACCCGTCACACTGCGAGCGACGATGCGCGCTTTCGGTTTCAAACCAAGCGCGTCTGCTTTGTCACGTGACATGAGCAACACCGCTGATGCGCCGTCACTGATTTGACTCGCATTGCCTGCCGTAATGACACCTTGTTCATCAAAAACTGTTTTCAAGTCAGCGAGTACTTCCATTGTCGTGCCAGGTCGCGGCCCTTCATCGACAGCAAAATGGGTGATTGTGCCATCTTCCTGCTCGACATCAACTGGGACAATTTCCGCCTCGAAATAGCCTTTTTCAATCGCCGATATTGCCTTGAGATGGCTGTCGACTGAATAACGATCCAATGCTTCACGTGTCAGCCCCCATTGTTTGACCATACGTTCTGACGATAAACCTTGGTTAATAATTTCGTATTTGTCCGTCAGTTTGGTACTCGGTTTGACAGCACCTATATTGGACATCATCGGCACGCGCGTCATATTTTCGACGCCGCCTGCAATGACGATATCCATATCACCGGAAGCAATGGCTTGCGCCGCAAAATGGACGGCTTGTTGACTAGAACCACATTGTCGATCAATTGTGACACCTGGCACTTCAATCGGAAAACCTGCAATGAGTAGGGCCGTTCTGGCAATATTACTTGCTTGTTCTCCCGTTTGTGTGACACAACCTAAAATGACATCCTCGACATCTTCCTTGGCAACCTCAGCACGCTGTACGAGCTCATCCAGTACAACCGCCGCTAATTCATCTGGACGATAGTCTGAAAACATCCCTTTTCTACGTCCTACTGCTGTACGAACCCCTTCTACGATTACTACTTCTGTCATGACTACTCCCACTCCTTCTTAGTTTAACGTGGTGACATGCGTATGCCACCATCTAAACGAACGACTTCTCCATTGACATAACTATTTTCCGGCTGAATATAGCCAAGGGCGCATATTCAGCCGGAACGCCTAAGCGTTTTGGAAACTCCACCATGCTCTCACACAAACTTGTATACGCTTTCATAAGTTTGTGAATAAGATTTGGATTCATAATAAGCTATAGAGATGAAATAGTAAACAGTGATGACACCAACCCTGTCAGACTATTCATTTTTCTCGTCGCCAACTAATCCTTTTAGTGCTATAATATATAGAGATTCAACTTATTTCGAACTAAAAGGAAGGGATCTTATGGATCTAGCACTTCATCAGAAGCAAGAATTGCATTTAAAAATGACTTTCGAGCTCAGACAAGCCATTGAATTACTACAATACTCTACCTATGAATTAGAACAATATATTAGACAGCAAGAACTGGAAAATCCTTTAATTGAACTGAAAGAAAAAGACGATCATTTTGCTGATGAAGATCGCTTCAATCGACCTACCAAATCACCTAGTTCCTCTGATATGTCGATAGACGCCAACGAAAGTCATGATACCAATATGAGAGATGAGTTGTTTGAACTTGCCAAACTGTTATTTACAGACGTGCAAACACAAAGACTGCTGAACTATCTCATTTATAATTTGGATGATAATGGCTACTTACAATTTCAAGACCTGGATTATATGAGATTCGATGAACAACAAATCAACGATGGGATTCGCTTACTACAGGCTGTAGGTCCCACCGGCATTGGTGCGCGAAATTTAAAAGAATGCTTGCTACTGCAAATCGAATATGATTACCCAGAAGAACAATTAGCAATGCTTTTAGTGAAAGATCATTTGGAGCTCGTTGCCAATCGTAAATGGAACGATATTGCAACTACATTGAATATCTCCTTGGCACAAGTCAAAGAGCTCTTTGATTTCATCCAAACACTAAATCCGCGACCTTGTTCGTTCATTTCCGATTTTTCAGCAACATATACGACGCCTGATGTGATCGTAGAGTTGAAAAATGAGGAATTAGTCTTCCGTATCAATGACGGTTTCTTGCCATCCATTCAGATGAATAAAGACTATGCGCATCATTTGAATGCTAAAGATGAGTTATCTACACATATTCATGACTATTACAAAAGCTACCAATGGCTGTTGACAAGCATTGAGCAACGCCGCAATACGATGCTTAAAATCATGGGTGTTCTACTAGAAAAACAACATGACTTTTTCAAAAAAGGGTCCTCCTTTTTGAAACCGCTAACACTTGGCGATGTAGCTAAAGAAATAGACATGCATGAATCGACCGTTAGCCGAGCAACGATGAATAAAGTGATGCAGACACCTTTTGGCTCCTTTGACCTTCGGATACTATTTACGTCAAAAGTTACAACCGTTGACGGAGATAGTATTTCACAATCAAATGTCAAAGCATTGCTACAAAGCTTTGTCGCACAAGAAAATAAATTCAAACCCTATTCCGATCAAAAAATAGCAGATTATTTTAAAACGGAAGAAGGCATTACGATTTCCAGACGAACAATTAGTAAATATCGAGAAGAACTAAGAATACCGCCTTCTAGTAGACGCAAAGAAATTGAAGTATAAAAAATCGCCTTAAACAGCATTTGACTGTTTAAGGCGACTTTTTCAATTAAGATACTGTCGTTGCGTTTCTACGCTTTTCAATAGCTTCAAGACGTTCGTCATACTCTTCAACCGTCATATTATGCTCCACGAAATAACGATTACGTGGATGCGTACGGCATGCATCTGAACAACTGCGCATATATAAGTGCTCATTTTCTTCAGAAGTAATGATTTTCGCATTACATTCTGGGTTCGCACAGTTTACGTAACGTTCACATGGCGTCCCGTCAAAATGATCACGTCCAACAATGACTTGCTCGACTTGGTTAATTGGAACAGCAATACGCTCATCAAAGACGTACATTTGTCCGTCCCAGAGCTGACCTTTTGCTACAGGATCTTTACCGTATGTTGCAATTCCGCCGTGTAATTGAGATACATCCTCGAAGCCTTCACGTACAAGCCATCCTGAGAATTTCTCACAACGAATACCACCCGTGCAATATGTCAGGATTTTCTTCCCCTCAAACTGCTCTTTGTTGTCACGAATCCACTCCGGTAAATCACGGAAGTTTTCAATATCCGGACGAACCGCGCCACGGAAATGACCTAAATCGAATTCATAATCATTGCGTGCATCAATGATGATGGTATCTTCCTCTTGCATTTGTTTGAACCACTCTTCAGGGCTCAAGCGTTTACCTGTCAGCTCATTCGGATTGATATCTTCATCAAGGCTCAGGTTCACAATTTCCTCACGCGCGCGTACATGCATTTTCTTGAAGGCGTGTCGATCCGTGTCGTCGATTTTGATAACCATATCCGCAAAACGTTCATCCTTTTTCAGTAGGTCCATATAAGCGTCCGTCTGTTCAATCGTTCCAGAACATGTACCATTGATGCCCTCAGTACCGACTAAAATACGACCTTTTAGCCCAATTTCTTTACAAGCCTTCAAATGTTCAGTTGCAAATGTTTCTGGGTCTTCGATAGGTACGTATTTATAATACAGAAGAACCCGATAAGTACTTTTTTCCAATTTTCCAACCACCTTGTTTTTTTATAATTGCATGTTATAAGTCAACAACCGGATCGGTATTAAGTGTAAACATACAAAAGATGCCCGTATATGCACAATACGAAACGATACTATTGTACCATAAGTCTAGAAATCGCAAAAGGGATTTCCATTGACCAACAGTCAGTGTCTTCCAAATCCATATCTATCATTGGTCTAGTACTGTCTTTCATGTATACTGATAGAATATGTTTATCACTACCGTTCGACATCTTTCTATATTTTTCATGAAACTTTCTACTAGATTCACCCGTCTAACTTTTTACAACCAATAAAGGAGCCCTCAGCATGACAAAAACACATCGTAAGCGCCGTTCGACTTGGATTGACATTACATTTTCTGTAGCCATCATTACACTAACCGTAGCAGCCATTTATTTAATTTCACTAAACAATAAAGACACAGCTGCCGCACCCCCAAAAATACAAGCTGCTGACCCGACTCCTGTAGTAATCGATACAATCGACTCCAGCTATCCAGGCATCAAAATTAATACTGAGACTTCAAATGATACATACTCTCCATTCGCTATTCAGTATCCACAAAGTTTACATAGTACGTTCAATGACGCGATTTCCACTTATATTTCGCAGGCAAAACAAGGCTATTTAACTGCAATAGAGAAAAATAGAGCAATAGCCAGTGATTTAAAAGGTGAATTGAATATTTCTTTTGAAACGCTGTCCCACCACTCTGGTAATTATTCATTTGTTATTGTCAATGTTAGTTCTATCGACGGAATGAACGGCTCAACAGAAATCCGTTCCTTTCATTTAAATCCTGAAACCGGAAAAATTATTTCCATTGAAGATATCTTCGAATTTGATTTGAAACGACTAGAAACACTTTCTAGCTTAGTAAGAGATTATCTGTATACTGACGTTGCTTTAAAAGACTCTCTTTTCCATGAAGAAGAGCTCCATATAAACACAGAACCAACTTGGGGAAATTATACTAATTTCGCCCTAACGGATGAGTCTATTATCTTTTATTTCGATGAACACAAACTAGCCGCCAAAGCAGTTGGACCTCCAATTGTCGCGATTGCCCTTGAAGATGTCAACGACCTACTGGCGGATGAATTCAAGCTCAAAATCCAAGCGCCTGATCAAGAACAAGACGATGATCAAGTCATTGAAAACTCTAATGACGGTGCAACTACCGAACCACCTATTACTAATGAAAAGCCAGATAACGACGATCTAGATTCTGAGGGAACAACAATACCTGATGCTCCGGAGAATACTGGCGTAAAAAAAGTTGCACTGACCTTCGATGATGGACCCGACCCAAAGGTAACGACACAAATACTTGAGACATTAGAAAAATATGATGCAAAAGCAACATTCTTCATGCTTGGTAGCCGTGTTGAATACTATCCTGATATCGCAAAAAATGTAAAAGATGCAGGCCATGAACTGGGCAGCCATACATGGAATCACCCAGATTTGACAAAAGCAAATGTGGAAAAAGTGCGTGACGAGATTAATCGGACATCATCTATAATTGAAACGGTAACCGGAACGAAAGCAACAGCTTTCAGACCGCCTTACGGTGCGGTAAATCAAATGGTACGTAGCCAAACTGACTTACCTATCGTCCTGTGGGATGTCGATACACTCGATTGGAAACACCGAGATCCACAGCAACTGTTAGCGAAGGTAATGGAAAAGACGAAGGATGGCAGTATCATCCTCATGCACGATATCCACCAAGCAACAGCTGATGGCCTTGATGCTGTTCTTGCTTATTTACAAAGTGAAGGCTATGTTTTTGTGACAGTTTCAGAGATGGAATAATGATAATATCCCTTGGACAGTAACTGTTCAGGGGATTTTTTTCTTGAGGAATGCTCCATTATTTGTTATACTAAAACTAGAACAGTCGGGAGGTATCACCATGTTTATTCAAATAGAGCCTTCTTCGGATATTCCGATTTATACACAATTGGCTAATCAGTTAATTGAACTGATTGCCCGTAGGGAGCTTACCGGCGGAGATGCCTTGCCTTCCGTACGCTCATTGGCGGCAGATTTAAGTATGAATATGCATACAGTTAACAAGGCCTATCATGCGTTAGAGAAGAAAGGCATCATTGAAATTGTCCCGAAATCGGGGGCGATTATTAATTCGCCTGTCCAAGATGGCATACGAAGCAGCCATCTCGAAAGAATTTTAGAGGAATTGAAACCGATACTTGCTGAAGCTATTGTGCTTGGAATGGGGAAGGAGGATCTTGTAGCACTTGCATCATCTATTATTGAAGACATCAAGGGGGAATAAAAAATGACGACTACCATTTTGCTACTTATTTTAGGCTTCATTGTCGTTATGGAGTCCGCCATTCCATTTTTGCTTAAACGGACGATTGCTTTCGGTGTTACTATTCCGGAAGGCTATACGGATAATACTGTTGTTGCATCCTACAAAAAAATGTATTCAACCATCATCAGTAGCATCGGCCTCCTCTCACTCTTCGTTTTTGCCATTTGGGCAAACAGCAACACCCTTACCGAAGAACAAATTGTCTTAACAGGATTAGCGATTCAATTCGGCATCCTTTTTCTCGGCATGGCCCTGTATTTATATTTCCATGCAAAAATAACCCAGCTGAAACGCACTAATAACTGGGGGACTGACTTGAAGCAAATACGGATTGTCGACTTAGCCATCCGTACGAAAGATGAAATGCTTCCAACGTCTATCTATGCCTTACCAATAGTAATTACAATTGGTCTTATCGCCTATACCGCAACGCAATACGGCAATATGCCTGATATGATTCCGACGCACTGGGGACCCAATGGACAACCCGATGCTTTCAGCCCTAAAACGCCATTTTCTGTCATTGCCCTTCTACTTATTCAATTAATCATGCAAGGGATGTTACTTGGATTCAATGCGCTAATAAAACGGTCAGGCATTAAATTGAATGCCGCTAAAAGTAAAAGTTCCCAAGTTCAACAGCTATCCTTCCGAAAATATAGCAGTTGGTTTTTGTTCATGACAACTGTACTTTCGACAATTCTGATGAGTTTTCTACACTTATCAACGATTCACGATGGAATTGGTAACACTGCGCTTATGCTCGCTATGCCACTCAGTTTTCTATTATTTATCCTCATCGGGACAGCCATCTACGCCTTCAAAGTCGGCCAAAGTGGTTCACGCATAGATGTTGCATTTGAAGATGAAGCCACACTAGGTGTCACAGATGTTGACGATGACCAATACTGGAAGTTTGGCGCCATTTATGTCAATAAAAATGACCCATCCATTTTCGTCGAAAAAAGATTTGGTGTAGGTTGGACCGTCAACTTTGGACAGCCTCTTGGCTATGTCATCTTATTTGGTCCGTTAGTGCTCATTTTGGTCATTACTTTTCTATTGTAAAATAATAACGAAATGCGGAGGGCGCCTGCTTAGATGCGACAGGCATAAGACGGACTAGCGGCGCGGCGCTTTTTGCCGCATAGCTAGTTTGGCTTATGACCCGAGCATCTGGCGCCCGGAGCTAGACAAAAAAAGCCGCATATGCGGCTTTTTTCATTCCATCTATTCAGCTAAACACGCTCGTACTATGCAGCGGTTGTACTCTTGCTTTCGGATCGATATGCGATTTTGCATGGTTGACAGCAATCGGAGCCTCACCTAGTCCAACAGCAATTAGCTTGACCTTACCATCATAGTTCGTAATATCACCGGCTGCGTAAATGCCTTCAATATTCGTCTCCATACGCGTGTTGACCAAAATAGAGTTGCGATCCATCTCAAGGCCCCATTCTTTCAACGGTCCAAGTGATGAGATATTACCGTAGTTAACGATCAGATGATCAATAGCTAGGTGTTCCTCTGTTCCTTCTTTATCAGCTAGGACAACGCCACTCACAGCCCCTGCTTCGCCCTCAATCGCTTTGACAGCACGTGAAGTTTTGACAACTACTTTTGATTCCATTAGCTGATTGACGCTCGTTTCATGCGCTGTGAAGCGTTCACGACGGTGAACAAGTGTAACGCTTGCTGCGATATCCTCGAGCATAAGTGACCAATCGACTGCTGAGTCTCCCCCGCCACAAACGACAACGTTTTGATCTTTGAAAATTGTTAAATCTTTAATGCCGTAATGCAAGGTCGTTCCTTCAAAGTTGACTTCTTCCTTCAAACCAATTTTCCGAGGTTGGAACGCTCCAATTCCCGCTGTCAGCAAAATCGTACGTGTCAAATGCACGCCTTTATCTGTTTGTAGGATGAAATGATCGCCATCTCGTGTGACCGATAGTGCTGTCTCTCCTAAAATAATTTCTGGCTTGGCATAATGTGCTTGTGTTACTAGATTCGCAACGAAATCCTTCGCAAGAACTTTCGGGAATCCACCAACATCATATATATATTTATCGGGATATAATTCAATGAGTTGACCACCAAGCTGTGGCAAGCTGTCAATAATCTTGACAGACATTTCTCGCATTCCCGCGTAAAACGAAGAGAAAAGCCCTGTTGGTCCTCCCCCGATGATTGTAATATCGACGATTTCGTTGTTCATATGCAAACACTCCTGTTATAGTTTTTCTTTTTCGTCTGGATGAAAAACAAAGACCTCTGCATCCACTTCACTTATTATCTACTAATTCTCTAAAAAAAACACATAATATGTTTTACATTTATAAGAAGAAGTAGAGAAAAGCCTGCACAATTAAATGTACAGGCTAGATTTACTTATTCTCCTCTGTTCGCTTTACAAAATGCAAGGACGATTTCTTTTTCGTCATCCTCTAATTCAAAATCAAGAACTTTTTCAGTTGCACGCTCAAAAAAGTGATACGATGCAATTCGCTCTTCATCTCCATCGACTGCAAAAATGACGCGTAGGCCAGTTCCGCCTTCAGCATAAAGTTCATCTTCTTCGTCTAATGTTAGATAGAGTCGAAATTGATAACGTTCCCCTGCAATAATTCCAGTTGGATCAAGCATTTGATCAACAATATGTTCGTTAATTTCCATAGTTATAACAACCTCTCACTCACAATTTTTCACATAACCATGTACACCTTGCACACTACTCTCCATCATACCCCATTTTCCAAGAAAATGATGCAATAGACTCTTTTTCATCAAAATAGTTTTCCCGTTGAACAAATTTCTTTTGCAATCTGTCCGAACTTCGTGAACAATAGAAACAGTGAAGTATTTCACTAGTAAAGATTCAGGAGGAATTAGCATGTTAAAGTTCGAAGACTATTCATACACAAAACCTGATATGGCAACATTAAAAAAAGAGTTCGAAGTGCTACTTCAGGAATTCCGCACCGCAAGCTCTTATGAACAGCAAAACGAGGTAATGGAAAAGATTAATGCTATCGGTCGCAACTACTCTACACAATCTAATCTTGTCTACATCCGCTCCTCTATCGATACAAATGATGCATTCTATCAAGCGGAACGAGATTATTTCGATGAAATTGGACCTGAGTACCAGGAACTTGAAACCGCTTACTACAAGGAACTCGTGGTGACTCCTTTTAGAGCACAATTAGAAGAACAATGGGGCAGCCAATTATTTGCACTTGCCGATAATGCTATTAAATCCTTTGCACCAGAGATTGTTGAATTGCTGCAAAAGGAAAACAAATTGGCATCTGACTATTCGAAACTTGTTGCATCTGCACAAATCACATTTGATGGTAAGACGCTAACGCTTGCCCAAATGGGACCTTATGCCGAATCGACAGACCGTGCTATTCGTAAATCTGCACTAGAAGCTACACAAAAATTTTATGCAGATAACGGAGAGCAATTCGATACCATCTACGACAAACTCGTTACACTTCGCCACCAAATTGCAACAACACTTGGTTATAAAAACTACGTAGAGCTTGGTTATGTTCGCATGAACCGCATTGATTATGATGCGGATATGGTGAAGAAATTCCGCGATCAAGTACGAGATTTCATCGTGCCACTTGCTAGCCGCCTCTACGAGCGTCAGGCAGAGCGGATTGGCGTCGATACGTTAAAATACCATGACCAGTCTCTTAATTTCTTAACAGGCAATGCAACACCACAAGGCCCTCCTGAATGGATCATTGACAACGGCAAAAAGATGTATGCCGAACTGTCTCCAGAAACAGATACATTTTTCAAGTTTATGACGGACAGAAATTTATTGGACGTTGAAGCGAAGAAAGGAAAAGAAGCAGGTGGTTATTGTACATTCATCGATGACTATGACTCACCGTTCATTTTCTCCAACTTCAATGGTACTTCTGGAGATATTGATGTACTGACGCATGAAGCAGGGCATGCGTTCCAGGTGTATTCAAGTCGTAATATCGGCATTCCAGAATATATGTGGCCGACCTACGAAGGGGCAGAAATCCATTCCATGAGCATGGAATTTTTCACATGGCCCTGGATGGAACTCTTTTTCAAAGAACAGACAGACAAATACAAATTTTCACATCTAAGTGATGCACTACTCTTTTTACCATACGGTGTTGCTGTGGATGAATTCCAGCATGTTATCTATGAAAATCCACAAATGACGCCAGCCGAGCGTAAAGCAGCTTGGAAAAAAATTGAGCAAATCTATTTACCAATGCGCGATTATGACGGCATCGAATACTTGGAATCCGGTGCCGTCTGGCAACGTCAAGGACATATTTACGAAAGCCCTTTTTATTATATTGATTATACGCTGGCACAAATTTGTGCGTTCCAATTTTGGAAACGTTCACGTGAAGACCACGAGGCGGCTTGGAAGGACTATTTACATTTATGTACCCTCGGCGGCTCGAAGTCATTTACGAAACTCGTTGCTGAAGCAAACTTGATTTCTCCATTTGAAGATGGCTGTGTGGAATCAGTCATTGGCACCATTGAATCATGGCTGGATTCAGTAGACGACAAGGCTTTATAAGCATGTTAAAAGGGGCTAATCCAAATATACTCGGATAGCCCCTTTTCTTCACTTGGTACTCATGCCAGTGTATAAAAATTATATTGATTTTTACCATTCTCTTTGGATTTATATAACGCATGGTCAGCTTTATTATACAGTGTATCTGCCTCGTCGTGCATCGTTGCATAAGCGATACCAATACTAATTGACACATCCATATTCTCAAGTTGGTGCTGCGCCAGTAGCACCTCTTTAAGTTGGTTTACCATTTTTGCTGCAAGCTGTTTCAACTCACGCTCTTTTATTTTGGATAATATGATGACAAATTCATCGCCACCGACCCTAGCAACTACATGATTCGGCCCTGCAACCTCTTGAATCATTGTCGCTACCAACTGTAAAATTCGATCCCCTTCTCCATGCCCAAGCGAATCATTCACTGTTTTAAAGTTATCAATGTCAATCATCATAAGTGCTACATTACCCTGTTTTTTTGCTAATATTTTTTTGATTTCCTCATCAAATGCTGCCCTATTTTTTAAGCCAGTCAAACTATCATGAAACGCAAGATAGATAGGTTTGGCAACAAGACGTGCAATGATAAAGGAAAGTCCTACTGCCGCAACTAATATTAAAAATAATTGAAGGATAAATTCATTACGATAGCTACCTAGTAATCCTGACAATTCACCGTTATTATAGACAATTTCAATGACCCGTTTTGTCGATAAGCCACGGGGATCATCCGCAACGTAAGGAATGTAACGATATGTAATATCCCCATCACTACGTTCTTGTGGCTCTATAGTACTCAATGTCTCCCGAATGACGGAGCGCATGGAAGGCAATACTTTTCTCACTTCCGTAACTCCAAGCTGACGTCCAGCCGAATTATAGACACGTATAGAGTTAATTTCATCATACTTCTCTTCCAAAATAGCAATCGTTTTCATAAAATTAAATTCTTGATAAATTTCTTTGTCTTCAAGTGCTACGCTTAACTCAACAATGTATTTATGATCCGGAGTTGGCATATAGCTAAACTTTTTCATTTCACCCGTTCTTTGCTGCAAATCCATTCCATCATGTGAAAAATCGGTACCAAGCCTTCTTTTAGTTAAAAGCTTTGCAAGACCTGTACAACATTTTTCAAAATCCAGCCCAATATCTTTGCTCATACTACTATTAATAATCTTATTGTCTTCATTAATAATAAAAACTTCCATGCCAAAGCGTTTTTTCAGTTCTTTGAAATCCCATTTATCAAAATTAGGTTCCTTTTCATACTTCGCAAGGAGTTCATGCGAATAGCTCTCCATTTCATCAGCCATTTGATGATCCAACAGACTATAAACGCTATCAATCGTAGTCAGCGAGTCAAGAATTTTACTCTCCGCCATCTCAATCTTCGTTTCATGTCCTATCAACACGCGATCTTTTAGCTTGCTATAATCAAACCAAGCAATTAGCAAGGAGAGCACTAAGGAAAAGGCAATGAGAATCATCGTCAGTTGAAATCTAAAATGTTTGTTCACCCAGTCCCTTTCTCCTTCCTTTTACATTATTCCAGTATATATTAACTACATATAGTGTAACTTATCACTATGATAAAAAGCATATTCATATAAAATATTCACAATTTGTTCACTATTATTATAAATGGATATTTTTAGATCGTGAACGAACATAAGAACAAAAGCGCAAGCGCCTATTCAGGTGCGACAGATAGGAAGGATGAAGTTCAATCCTTCCCTATTGGAGGGCTTGAAAGTAGAGGAGCTCTTTGCCTTTACTAACAAGACCGAAACGACCCGAGTCCCTAGGCGCTGGAGCCTAGACGAGAAATCACATTATTTCAACTTATCCACAGTACGAGATTTTATAGTTTCCTAAGCAATGAAAAAGACCACCAAGCTGGCGAGGCCGCTGAAAAACTTACGTTTTTAAATCCCATAAGTGAGCTTAAATTTAAAAAGACGCTATTTCGTTCGAAATTGAACGAAATAACGTCTTTTCCTTTCGTATTCCTTACTCTGATTCCTTCATTAGCGTCCTAATCCGTTTGAGGTTGACCGCAAATATAGCCATCGCTCCTTGTATCTGCATACCAAATAGACCCGCGGATGTGGCTACATCATACCCGTGTCTATGTTTCAATTCACTATTCTTCGCTTCAATTTTATAGCGAGACTTTGCCTTCTCTTTAAATTTTTCGCTGTTTTGGAACGCTTCTTGATCTTTATGTTCAGTCGATTTAATCGTAACAGAATAGGTTTTACTTTTCGCGCCATCCCTATAACAACCTTCGCGAAGCGGACAAGTTTTACATTTATTGATATCAAAATAATAGGTTTGACTTTGATTTTTCCCTACATTCTTCTTTCCTATACGCGCTTTCCGAATCGCCATATGACCAGCTTTACACACATACATTCCTGCATCTTTATTAAACTCAAATTCATCTTCTTTTGCGCGTGCACCATGCGTGATTTGGGGATTTAATTTCGATACGAGTTCAAGCTCATTTTTCTTCGCATAACGAATATTATCTTTTTCAGAGTACGCGGTATCCCCAATCACCGTTTCAATTTCCATACCGGTTTCTTGGCTTTTCTCAATTAACTCTTGTAGATATTTCCCATCACTTTGTTCACCAGTTGTCACAATCGCAGCCGTAATCAGTCGTTCGTCACTTATCGCAATATGCGTTTTATAGCCAAAGAAAGAGGAATCTTCTGTTTTATGACCAACACGCGCATCTGGATCCGCCGAATACTCAAGCTGTTCCGTGTAGTCTTCTACAACTTCCTTCAATACATTTAACTTCTCTCTGACCGCTGGAATATTGATAAGATGGGCTTCTTTTTCAATCACTACAATGACTTCTTTACAATAAGCCAATTCATCTTTCACTTCGTTAGAAATTGGTTTAGCTGGGAATTTCTCTTTCATAGATTCATCGATTTTATAGACGGCTTTACGTACATTTTTCGAATTGACCGTCAAAAACTCTTTCGGTGACAGTTGATTATAACGTGATTTAGTATGTGTAGCGTCCACGATGATGGTTTTACTAGTGATTAATTTCTTGTCCAATGCGATTTCTACCGTCTTTTGAATCAGCAAATCTAATAAGCCTACATCCTGAAGACGAAGTCTGCGGAACTTCGTTAAGGAACTAGGGTCAATCACCGGATCTTCTGGTGCCATATCAAGAAAATATTTAAACGACATATCGTATTTAGAACGTTCTACGACATCAATATCAGATAGGTCAAAGATTGATTTAAGCAATAAATATTTGAACATCCGAATCGGCGACACTGCATTGCGGCCGTTATCGAGACAATATTTATTTTTTAATTCATCGTATACGAAAGAAAAGTCAACAAGGTCATTGATTTGACGGAGCTGATTATCTTTGGGCACTACGATATCGTAAATCGCCATATATGGGCTGAGGTTTAACGTTTCTTGGTTTGAAATCATCGGGACACCGCCTAGAATTAGTCTCTTCATTATACAACAATAAAACGAGCCATTCCTCGATTAGATCGTGGAATGGCTCGCTTTCGTTGTCTTCATTACTTTTTAGTAACTTAGTAAAATGCGTAAGCAGAACCAGCGAGGGCGCCTTACAGCGGTAGCCGAAGCCATAAGACTGGCAGCGGTTTTCTGCTTGGCTTATGGCGGGAGGCATCCGCAAGCGCCGAAGCGGTTTCAATGGAAACTTTCAGTCACAATTTTAATTGAGGACTTTTTCAGCGGCCTCAAGCTGGCGGCCTCTCCTTTTCACATCAAACCAACTACATTACCTTCAGCGTCTATATCCATGCCAAGCGCAGCCGGAGTTTTAGGCAAACCAGGCATCGTCATAATATCACCTGTTAGACAGACAAGGAATCCAGCACCGAGTTTCGGAATAATTTCTCGAATTGTAATTGTAAACCCTTCAGGACGACCAAGCATCATTGGATTATCGGAAAATGAATATTGGGTTTTGGCCATACAAATTGGTAAGACGTCCCACCCATTCTTTTCAATATCCTGAAGATTTTTCAGCGCCCGATCTGTCAGGATAATACCTTGCCCACCGTATACTTTCTGAACAATTGCCGTAATCTTATCATGTACAGATTGTTCGACATGGTAAAGCGGTGCAAAATGGTTCGGTTCATTCAACAGACTGATGACTTCTTGCGCCAAGGCGAGACCACCTTCTCCCCCATGTTCCCACACATCTGTCAAAGCCACACGGACCCCATTCTCCTCACACCAATCAACAATTACTGTAAGTTCAGCTGCCGAGTCTGTAATGAAACGGTTGAGCGCAATGACTGGCTGTACCCCAAAAGCGAGTACCGTATCAATATGTTTTGCCAAATTTTCCATACCGTTCTTCACAGCCTGACTATTTTCCTCTTTCAACTGACTTTTTGGTACACCGCCATGCATTTTCAACGCACGTACTGTCGCGACAATGACAACTGCATCCGGTGCAAAATTCCCTTGGCGTGTTTTAATATTCATAAATTTCTCTGCGCCTAAATCAGCCCCGAATCCTGCTTCAGTGACAACAATATCCGCTAGCTTACGTGCTGTGTTTGTCGCCATTAATGAGTTACAACCATGTGCTATATTGGCAAATGGCCCCCCGTGTATCAAAGCAGGAGTCCCTTCAATTGTCTGAACTAAATTAGGTTTAAATGCTTCTTTCAATAGCAATGTCAGTGCACCTTGCACACCAAGATCACGAACAGTAACGGCTTCCTTGTCATATGTATAGCCGATGACAATCCGGGCAATCCGCTCTTTCAAATCTGTTAGGCTAGTTGCTAAGCAAAATACAGCCATAATTTCAGAAGCGACTGTAATGTCAAAGCCGTCTTCTCTTGGAACACCTTGCGCAGGCCCGCCAAGGCCGATGGTCACATGGCGCAATGCACGATCATTCATATCCAACACACGCTTCCATGTAATCCTTCGCGGGTCAATTCGTAAAATATTACCATGATGAAGATGATTGTCAATCATTGCACTCAGTGCATTATTTGCCGTTGTAATGGCATGAATATCACCATTAAAATGTAAATTGATTTCTTCCATCGGCAACACTTGTGCATAACCGCCACCTGTCGCCCCACCTTTCATCCCCATAACAGGACCAAGTGATGGCTCCCGTAAGGCAATCATCGTCTTTTCACCTAGCCTAGAAAGTGCATCCGCAAGTCCAACCGTAACAGTCGACTTGCCTTCTCCCGCTGGTGTCGGGCTAATCGCGGTAACAAGAACAACTTTACCATTCTTACTTGCTCCAGTTAGCTTCGTTACATCGATTTTCGCTTTAAATCGACCATATGGTTCAACCGCTTTTTCTGGAATGCCTGCTTTTTCAGCAATTTCCCAAATTGGTTTCATGACTGCCTTTGATGCAATTTCTAAATCCGTCAATGGAATGACTTCTTCTGTCACAACTACCTCCACCTTTCTTTGCCTATAGTATAGTGTATTCATGCTTTGAGTTAAGCCTTGTTTTCTGACACCCAAATAACGGTTTTATATTTGAAAAGAGACATTATTCACTTACCCGCAGTACCACTTTTCCAAATTGCTTACTGTCTTCGATATAGTCAAACGCTGCCAACGCATCATCTAGCTTAAACACTGTATCGACAACTGGACGTGTCCCGTACTTTTCAATATGCGCCAGCATGTCACGTAGTTCTTCTCTACTCCCCATCGTCGAGCCAAATAATTGATATTGACCATAGAAAAATGCACGCAAATCCAAGTCGACCTGATCACCTGCCGTCGCTCCGAAGACAACGATACGTCCACCTTTTTTTAACACATCTAGCGAACGATTAAATGTTGCCTGCCCAACACTTTCAATAACTAGGTCAATCGTTTCACCCGCTAGCTCTTGTTGCCAATCACTAGCCGTATCTAGCGCAATATCTGCCCCGAGCTCAAGAGCCTGTTTCCGCTTGCCCTCACTTCGCGATGTAACTATTACACGCGCTCCACTATTTTTAGCAAATGCAATCAGATAGGTCGCGACACCACTCCCCGCACCTGGGATAAAAACCGTATCGCCCGCCTGCAATCCCCCTTTTGTAAATAATGCACGATAGCCTGTGACACCCGCTAGAGCCAGCACAGCTGCCTCTTCCCACCTTAGGTGAGCTGGTTTTATTTCAATTTGCTCCACCGAAATAGCAATTTTTTCCGCAAAGGTTCCGTCATCTGGCATACCTAAAATATCAAATGCTTCTGGCGGTGCATCGCTATTGTCATACCAACGAAGTGCCGGATTGATAATGACTTCATCGCCAACCGCAAAGCTCGTTACCCCTTCACCGATCGACTCAATCACACCTGCCCCATCAGAGCCTAGCGTTAACGCTTCTGTTGCATCCCCTCTACGAGCAGGTATGTACAAATCGCGGCGGTTCAACCCTGCCGTCCGAATCGCAACGATAACTTCTCCTATTCCTGCCACGGGTTCACTCACTTCACTTATTTTCAATTTCCCAGCCTCATGAATAAACGCTTTCACATTCATCATCCTTTCTTGCATTCAATAGCTTCAGATTATATATCCATCATAACATGAAAGCGTTAACACTTTCATACTTTTCATAATTGTTTACACGGCAAAAAAACGCAAGAAGGATATACTCTTTACGTTTTTTTGTTAGCTATTTTTTTTGCAAGGTGACAACAACAATCTCCGGTTGATTGAAGACTCTAATAGGGATGATGCTGTTCCCAAGCCCCCGACTGACGACCATACGACTGTCATTCTTGTCATGTACCCCTGATGTATATGCTGGAAACCAGCCTTGCCCAGGTGCAACAAGTCCACCAAGTCCCGGAATTCGAAACTGACCTCCGTGCGCGTGACCACTGAACGTCACATCGATTCCCCACTCAACATACACTTCAAATTGTTCCGGCCTATGTGACAATAACATTGTAAACATGTTAGCTGGTACATCTTTAAATGCCTGACTCATCGAAGCCTGGACTGCCTCTTCATCGTCTAGATAGCTTGATAGCGGATCTTCAATCCCACCAATTGCGATGGCACTCCTGTGCAATGTGATGATTTCAGCTTCATCTGATAAAACCCTTACGCCTAAATTTTCTAGTGCATCTTTAATACGATCAGTATCATTCGTTGCGATTTCATGATTGCCTGTGACATAATACATCGGTGCAACTGATTGAAGCTTATCGACAAGGACTAAACTTTGCTCAAGATTATAACGATTACTGTCGATAAAATCACCCGTGATAAAAATAACATCCGGCGCAATCATCTTCACTTTATTGACGAGCTCAACATGATCCTCACCGAACTTTGCATCATGTAAATCTGATAACTGAACGATTGTATACAGGTTAAAATCATCAGGAATTTTATCAGAAACAATTGTATACGCTGTGACGCCGACTGTCGTATTTCCTCGGTAGATCATTAGGCAAAGTAGGGCTATGATGACAACTGCAAAAAAACATAGTCGTTTTTTATTCTTTTTCTGTGTCATAGCAGTCGATTTCATTACAACCAGCGCTTTTTCACCTTAGCAAGCTCTAATAATTCCAGTACTTCCTTCTTCGGAAGTTCGGTTAGGATAGCGAGTAATTCCCGCTCAGCACGCCTTCTTCCCTTACCGCTTCTATAATTTTCCTTATTAATAGCATCCAGTTCGGCATATAATTCAGCAGTTCTATCTGTTTCTTCATCTGCCTCTAACTCATCCGTAATCGTTTCGCGTAGCTTATCATACAACAAATCAATATTTGGAGAGCCAGAGTTTTTAAACGCCTTTGATATCTTGGCATTTCCAAGGATTAGCTCGTCAGTCGAAACATTAAACCGTTCCGAAATTTTGGCAATCCAAGCCGCAGACGGGGCATTTTTTCCTTTTTCCCAATCTTTGATACGACTAGCAGATGTCCCGATAGCCGTACCAAACGCCATCATGGATAATCCACGTTGCTCCCGTAGTGTTTTTAAGCGCACACCAAAATCCTCTTTGTTCCATTCATTCATATTGACGCCTCCTTATTATTCCACTTACTATACTCTATTATTTTTTATTCAGAGGTTTCTGTCAATGGTTTTTTTGATTTTTCTATAAAACTTTTTAATAGCCCACTTTCTGCCGATTATAATTTTCTTCATTCTTCTCGATATAAGCCTGGATAATGTCCTCATTTGTAAATCCTAGTTTGTTGGCAATAGCCCCATAATAAACCCACACCTGCTCATAGGACTCCATTGTCAATTCATTCAAAAAATAGTGAATGACTGCCGTTGTTTTTAAAAATAACTGTGTCAGTTCCCCTTCAACTTCACGTACAGGCCAATCTTCCAGTGTATGTAGATCCTTTTCAATACCGAGCGATAGAAGAAAATGAATAGAATCCACATATTCCTCTAAAATAACAGCATCCTCTGATGGACCTTTTGTACTCCAAAATTTAAAGCAGCGCGTTTCATTCGCCAATTCTGCCAGCTCAATCAGGAGTGCCAGCCCTTTTTCTTGAAATACATCGGTCTGCTGTTGTCGATTATTTTGAATAAATGCATCCAATTCGCGTTGCATAGAAAATAGTTTTGTCAGTTGCATATAAAAAACCTCCAGAAAATTTAATAATAATGAAACCAATCCCGCCCCTCATCCGTAGAAGAGAGTACCACGTTTAAAGTGAGGGGGGATCTATTATGCCATTGCTAATCCGTTTTGTCATCATCGCTTTCATCATCTATTTATTTTACCGCGGTATTCGTTATTTGACGGATCCCAAACGTAAATTGGATGAAGCTTATGAGCAACAGCAATTTTATTTTTATGATGATGTAAAAAATGTACGAAAAAACTTTTTTATTACGTATAAGGGTGCTATGTTTGAAGGTGAAAAATACTTAGGCACCACTGAGGATTCTTTTGAAGTTGTCTCCATCTTTGTCTGGGTAAAGGACGAAGCAAAATTGCAAGGCTTCACAAAAGATGATTTTCATTTCTTAAAATCGGAAATTCTTTCTAACTACCCAAAAGCTGATATCAGTTGGAAAAACCCGATTGAACAATTGATGCATTCTTAACGACAGCCCGTGGATTCAAGTGAAACGGGCTTTTTCCTATGCTACGAAACCACCTGACATACGGACACCCAACAAATAAAGAATGCCTATTCCATAGACCATTGCCAATAGGAGAAAACCAATACGAAATGATGTATGCCTCGTCTTATGGCGAAATATTTGCATGCCGATATAAGCGCCTATACCTCCACCAATCAACGCCAATAACCACAAGTTTTTTTCAGGCACCCTACGTCCTTTTTTCTTTGCCTGACGTTTGTCATAGCCCATTGCCGCAAACGCCCAAATCGACATGAAAATAATCCAACTTACCGCTACTGACTCCATCCATTTCTCCCCCTTCTCTCTTTTTCCATTTTACACTATTTGCTAAACATAAAGTGACAAATCTAGAAACCGAGCTATTCTCGTATGGAACTCAGCTACCTTTTCTACAAACTCGAACACCCGTGGCAACAATAACTTCCTATACAATCAAAAGCCGCCTCGAGGCCGGATTAACTCCGGTTCTCGTGGCGGCTTCTAGTATGACTCTTATTTTGCGATTGATTTTTTAGCTGCATCTGCAAGTTGTGCAAACGCTGGTGCGTCTGTTACTGCAAGATCAGCAAGCATCTTACGGTTAACATCGATACCAGCTACTTTCAAACCGTGCATAAGTGTGCTGTATGAAAGACCGTTGATACGTGCAGCCGCGTTGATACGTGTAATCCAAAGTTTACGGAATTCACGTTTCTTTTGACGACGGTCACGGTATGCATAGTTAAATGATTTCATGACCTGTTGGTTTGCGACTTTATAAAGTCTATGTTTTGAACCGTAATAACCTTTTGCTAATTTCAATACTCGATTACGACGCTTGCGCGTCACTGTTCCACCTTTTACGCGTGGCATAGTTCATTACCTCCTGCTTTTCTGTCCGATTATGTTTTGAATTATTTTACGTATGTGAGCATTTCACGGATACGTTTGTAGTCTCCTGAAGAAACGAGTGAAGCTTTACGCAGGTGGCGTTTCGCTTTTGTCGATTTATTCGCAAAAAGGTGACTTGTGTAAGCACGGCCGCGTTTCAATTTACCAGAACCGGTTTTTTTGAAACGTTTCGCTGAACCGCGGTGAGTTTTCATTTTTGGCATGTTCTGTTCCTCCTAAATCTTTCGTTGTTACTGTTTTTCAGCAGTCGGTGCAAGCACTAAGAACATGCTGCGACCTTCCATCTTCGGTCGTTGTTCAACCGTAGATACATCTTTGCACGCTTCTGCGAAGCGGTCAAGGACACGCTGTCCGATTTCCTTGTGCGTAATCGCACGTCCTCGGAAACGGATAGAGCATTTTACTTTGTCGCCTTTTTCAAGGAATTTGATCGCGTTACGTAGTTTCGTTTGAAAATCGTGTTCATCGATTGTCGGGCTTAACCGAACTTCTTTGAGTAGGATAATCTTCTGATTCTTCCGTACTTCACGGTCCTTTTTCTGTTGCTCAAATTTGAACTTCCCATAGTCCATGATACGAGCTACTGGGGGTTTCGCTTGTGGAGCGACAAGGACGAGATCCAAATTCGCACGAGCGGCGATTTCTAGTGCCTCGGTACGAGTTTTGATTCCGAGCTGATCGCCGTTATGGTCGATAATTCGCAGCTCGCGGGCACGAATACCCTCATTTACGTACATGTCTTTGCTAATAGTAATCCACCTCCGGATATTATCTCGCGAATACATGGTTTGGGTATACCAACCATCTAGGTCAGTCCCACAGGTCCATCCAATCAATTACGCCCGGCGTAATTGCATCCAGATTTTTTCGAGCGAGCTCGAAAAGCTCCCCTTAAAAATCTGTGACATCCGCCGGAGGTATTATTTTGATTCTGCGGGTGTTTGACACTCACTGAATCAAAATAAAAAAGGTAGACAAATTAGATTTGTCTACCCGCGTATGTGTACGCACATCGAAATGCACGGCACTTTCACTCATGTGTTGACCTGTCAACAACGTCTAGGCGTCAAACAGGTGAGAAGCGGGTAGCCTCTTCTTATACCACAAACTGTATTCAGTCATTACTAACCTTATTTACTTTACCATGGATGACAGACTGCGTCAACTATATTTATTCATCGTTATTTTTTGAGCAGCCGCTGAACGATTTCAGTTGTTTCAAACATAGCTTGCTCGATTCGTTCAATCGTTGCCTGTCTAAGAGATTCTTCCAACTTATTTGCGAAGCCCACAACCTCTTCTGTACGATTTAAGTAATCCAAACACAGGATGATGCCTGCATAACCATCTGGCATTGATCCATCGAGCTCGACTGCTTGCCGATAAGTCGCCAACGCTTGGTCGTATTCGCCAAGATAAAAATAAGCTTCCGCTAACCTGTCCCAGCCGTAATAATAGTGAGGTACTCGCCTGGTGACGATTTCAAACTTCTCCTTCGCACGCTGAATATACTGAGGCTTTTCTGTTGTAAAACCATGATAAAGTGCCGCAACACCAATTTTGTACTGAATATTGTCATCATCGTGATTCCGAAGATATTTCTGCAATTCCTTAAAGGCATCATGATACTCACCAATATCAATAAGAAAACTACCATAATCCCAATAATTATCCGGGTTATCTGGCTCATATTCATAAGAGGCTTTAAATAGTTCATCGATCACTACAATTATATTCAAGTTTTTCATAAATCCACGAATTTTAGTGCGCCATGTTTTCCTTTCATTTAACTGCTCCAAATACTCTTTCGCACGCGGGAAAAATGCTGCCGCAAGATGACGACATACCGTTGCCCTTTCAGCGACAGACAGCTCCATTTCATCAATCGTCTCAGTGATATCTCCATGCTTTTTAGCTTCATAGATAGCCTCTGCCCAATATGAGTACAAGTTCTCGTCTTCTGGATACTCACTAACAAGCATTCTTAATATCTCAAAGGCTAGCTTGTATTTATCTTCTGCAATATACATTTTCGCCAACTGAAATTGTAGCTTAGGCGATTCTTCATTTTGCAGTAAGTCAATCGCTTCGCTCGCAGGTATAACTGCACTCAACGCAAGTTTACGCCACTCCTCACGGACAGATCCTTCCAGTTCAACAAGTCGATTTCGAACCGCTCGTCTTTCATCGTTATTCAACCAGTTAGTCAGTTGCCTAACATCACATACCTCCGGACAATCCGCTAATAACTCCAGTGCATATGTTTTAGCACGTCCAACATGAGCGCCAACTCCATACAATTGAACAAGTTCTTCACGCGCAGAATGAAAATCCACATCAAGTTCAAGACAGGTTTGAAAATGGGCAATCGCAAGAGTTGGCTGTTCCATTTCCTTATACAAAAGTCCTAATCGATAATGAGGGAATGTATTGGGCGCACTCAAATTCAGCGCTTCTTTTAACAATGCTTCTGCCTCATTCAATTGTCCCAATTTCTCTCGTAAATACGCCTCATAACAGTATATATCCGTGTCATCCGTTATTGCACGCAATTCTGCAAGTAGGTCTGCCCCCTGCTCCATTGCGGGCGTATACTCAATTGCATCTACGTATAGCCGAACGTACTGAACGATATCTTCTTGCAGTTGCCGTAAAGCTTCTTCCATTCTCCAAACCGCTACTTCATGCTGCTCTTTAGTTTCCGCTTCGTCAAACATCATAGCACCCGCACGAAATGCAATATCAGCATTATAGTCTGCTTCTAAAGTTTGCTGAATGATTTGCTCTGCACGCTCCCATTCCTCTTGCCGAATAACGGCCTGCACTCTATAGATGATAGCCAAATTGTCCTTATTTACATCTCTTTCTGCCGCATGCCAATATGCCTGCTCCGCCTGTATAAATTGGTCTCGCGCCTTATGGCTATGCCCAATATATAACCATAATAATCCCGTCTTCTCAGAAGAGATACCGCTGTTAACCCCTTTTAGCAGCGTCCCTTCTGCGTTCTCCCATCGTTCTTCATCCATCTGTACTTCAGCAATTCGCAAGTACGGGTATGCGATCAGCGGGTTTAAGTCCATAGAACGTTTAAAATACTCCACCGCTTTTTCAACATCTTGTCCTAAATAACAACGCCCAACTTCATAGAGGTAATAAGCTTCTGTCGGAAAATCGTTCACCAGCATTTGAAATTGCTTCAATGCCTCTTCAATTTTACCAGCAGCAAGTAGTGCATTCGCATAGGCTGTTCGGATAAATTCTCTAGAGGAATCTTGCCAAAGCGCTACTTTAGAAAATTGCAAAGCCTTTACTGGCTCCCCTATGTCACTATAGCAATTGGCAAGATAAGCATAAGCGACAGGCTGATAAGGGTCCATCTCTAACGCCGATTTCAGATGAACAATCGCCTCTTCTGTCCGATCCTGCTTATAAGCTTCTACGCCTAAGAGAAACTGTATAAAAGGTGTTTGTTTCTTTAGCTTCCCAATGATGTCTCGAAATTTTTCTTGTTCTCCATAACGATGATAAGAACTAGCAATCATCAAGTTTAGCCCATGATCTTCTGTTCCTAACACTGTCCTTAAATGTGTACGCCACTGTTCCAACTTCGGCTCCAGCTTATCATGCTGAATAACCGTAAGACCTAAAATAGAGACGTATAATTCTTTAGTATGCGCATCAAGGAATACAAGCATATCATCTATGTATTTTTCTACATCTTCTTCTAACTTGTCTAAATGCTGAAAAATCCCTTTGAAAAATAGATGATTTTCCTCTCCTAGCCCTTCCAACAAATCCGATTGTTCAGGACGAACAAATACGATTGATAACCGGTCCTTCAGTCGATAAATTGTATCGAAGCGTTCGTATCGAACATACGAGGAGTGCAAGCTATTCGGGTCTTGGATTTCCAACGTACCAATACGGTCATCATAGCCTTTAACCACTTGCACATGGGAACTATTTTCGATAAAGAGATCGAGTAAAATAGGCACACCTGCATCAATCAAGGGCTTATATAGTTCAACGGACCCTTTAAAATATTTCGTCACAAAGCCCAGTGACTCCATATATCGAACAGTATCACTAATTTTCGATCCGGTAACGTCAAAAATATGTTCAGCAATATCATCCTGTGATTTTTCAATACCAAATGTCCCGAGCATCATAGCAATCGATGCAGGCACGCAATAGTTCACTTTTTGCTTGATGGGATTAAGCCCAATTGCCCTATGCGACATCGAGAAATCAATCGTATTTTTGCCAAACACTGTCGACTTCAATAACGTCGCATGTGTAACAACCCAGTTCTGAAACTCCTCCCACCTCTCCAATCGATACAACAGCTCTGCTTGCAGATATATGAAATAATCTTTGCGAATATGATAGGGATTTTGTTCATTTAAAATGCGCAGCTCTATGAGCAATTGTTCAAAACGGCCAAGATGATACAAATATTCAACACGCTCTATTTTCATCACGAGGGCACATTCAAATTTTTTAGCACCTTCCGTCAACATATGAATAGCTTCCAGATGCTCTCCCCGTCTTGACAGTAAATCCGCTAATGCTAAGTGCGCAAGATCCCCACGCTGTTTAGCTGGGAGACCGAGGGCCACCCGAAGTTCTTGTTCCGCTTCAACATAGCGATTAGCCGCTATCAAAAATGGTGTATGTTGATCGGCAAACAAATGCCCACCGTTCGCTCGTATTTCCTGCACCATTTCTTCTGCATCCGGTATTCGATTCAGCATAACGAGGGCACTCAAATAAACGCGCCGAATACTATTCAATTCTTTTGGCGTTGCCTGTATACATTCGCTAGAAGCAAGATAGTGTTCAATAAGCGTCTCCACTTCCATCGGATGTCCTTTTTCCAGTAGAGCATGGCATTTCCAAGCAAAGGTCCGTGCAGAACGAAAACGTTTATGGGCACGCGCGGCCAGAAAATTGGCATAATGATTCATCATACCGTTATCCAGGAGACGAATAAGCCTATAATGCTCTTCCTCCGTTTCAATATCCTCCAAATAGCTCCGAAGTTCCTTACGTGATTTGCCATTCCAGAGCGTATGAACTATTTCAATAGCCTGTTTCACTGTGACAATTTGCGAGGGTTTCCTTAACGTTATCAGCATCATTCGTTCTCCTTTAGCAACTATGCCTATGTTTTCCTTCATTATACAGGAAATGGGGTGTTTTTGTTCACCCTATAAAAAAACACCTGCCATTGCATGGAATTTTGCAATGGCAGGTGCTGTTCATTTACTAGATCAATTATGCCCTGCATAATTATGTCCAGATTTTTTTGAGCGAGCTCGAAAAGCTCCTTTGAAAATCGTACTATCCGCCGGAGGCTTAACAGAGAATTTAAACTCCCTGCTATATCACGTTAAAATTGCGATACTTCTTCTTGCAATTTCGCAATAAATTCCTCAAACGGCATGCTTTCAGATTTCTGTTCGCCGTATTTACGAACATTTACTTCGCCGGCTTCCACTTCTTTGTCGCCAAGTACGAGCATGTAAGGTACTTTTTGCATTTGTGCTTCACGGATTTTATAGCCGATTTTTTCTTCGCGGCTATCAATATCTACACGGAAGCCAGCTGCAACTAGTTTTTCACGTACGCCATCTGCATAGTCAAAATGCGCATCTGGTGATACAGGAATCACTTCTACTTGAATAGGCGCCAACCAAGTTGGGAATGCACCTTTATATTCTTCAATTAGGAATGCAACAAAACGTTCCATTGTAGATACAACACCACGGTGAATAACGACTGGACGATGCTGCTTACCATCTTCCCCTACATATGTCAGATCAAAACGTTCTGGCTGAAGGAAATCAAGCTGTGCAGTAGAAAGCGTTTCTTCCATACCGATAGCCGTCTTCACTTGAACGTCTAGCTTCGGCCCATAAAATGCAGCTTCACCAATCGCTTCAACGTAATCCAAGCCCATTTCATCCAATGTTTCTTTTAATAGACGTTGTGCATGCTCCCACATTTTATCGTCATCGAAATATTTTTCTGTATCGGCCGGGTCACGATAAGACAAACGGAATGAGTAATCCGTAATATTAAAGTCTTTATAGACCTCAATAATCAGCTCTACAACCCGACGGAATTCATCTTTAATTTGGTCTGGACGAACAAAAATATGTGCATCGTTTAATGTCATTCCACGCACACGCTGTAGACCTGAAAGTGCTCCAGACATTTCGTAACGATGCATTGTGCCTAATTCAGCAATTCGAACTGGCAAATTACGATAAGAGTGAATACCATTTTTGTAAATCATCATATGATGCGGACAGTTCATCGGACGTAATACTAGCTCTTCGTTGTCCATGCTCATGACAGGGAACATACCATCTTGGTAGTGGCCCCAATGCCCTGATGTTTCATACAACGCTTTGCTACCAAGCACCGGTGTATAGACATGCTGATAACCTAATCTCTCTTCTTTATCGACGATATAACGCTCAATAACGCGGCGAATCGTTGCACCTTTCGGCAACCACAATGGTAAACCTTGCCCAACTTTTTGAGAATTCATAAACAAATCAAGTTCTTTACCGATTTTACGATGATCACGTTCTTTCGCTTCTTCCAGCAGACGTAAATGCTCTTTTAGTTCCTCTTTTTTGAAGAAGGCCGTTCCATAAATACGCTGTAACATTTTATTATTGGAATCGCCACGCCAATAAGCACCGGCGATACTTAGCAATTTAAATTCTTTGAGTTTCCCTGTTGATGGGACATGAACACCACGACATAGGTCGATGAAATCACCTTGTTCGTAAAGTGACACTTGCTCACCTGCCGGAATTGCTTCAAGAAGTTCAAGTTTGTATTGGTCATCGATTTCTGTGAAAATCCGTTCCGCCTCTTCACGTGATACATCGTGACGAATCACTTCAACATTTTCACCGATAATGCGGCGCATTTCCTTTTCGATTTCAGGCAAATCCTCTGCCGTAATCGGTGTTGGTGAATCAATATCATAATAAAAACCGCTAGAAATAACAGGTCCAATGCCCAATTTTGCATCAGGGAATTTACGCTTCACAGCTTGTGCTAAAAGATGCGCTGAACTATGACGTAAAATCTCAAGTGCTTCAGCTGATTGCGGTGTAATAATTCCAAAGTCTCCGCCTTCAGTTAGTGGTGTTTTTAAATCGACCAGCTTATCCCCGACTTTACCTGCCAACGCACTTTTTCGTAGTCCCGTGCTAATAGATGCTGCAACATCCTCCGTTGTCGTTCCTTGTGGGAACTCCTTCACTGCACCATCCGGAAATTGTAATTTAATCATATCTGCCATTAGTAACACTCCTTTTTATTTTTTCCAACAAAAAAAGCCCCATCCCTGGAAAGGGACGAAGCTTTAGCTCGCGGTTCCACCCTTGTTTCTTCAGTCCAACACAAAAATGAAAAGCGGAAGTGGCTGCTTAGACGCGACAGGCATAAGACGGATTGGCGAAGCGGTGGTTTTTACCGCACAGCCGAGCTGGCTTATGACCCGAGCGTCTAGCCACTGAAGCTAGACATAAACGTCGGAAAGATGAAGCTTGACATCGGCTAACGGGCCGGTACCGTCGATAGCTACTAACAATGTTCACTATCACTGCTCCAAGGTGGTAAATCGATTGTCTATCCGTCAGGGCTTCCAGCCAATGGCCCCGTTCTCTGTAGGTCGACAAATCGATTGTTGTCCTCTTCGTTGCATTTTAGTTTAATGATTATTTATTAAGTCCGAGTATACGCCGATTACATTTTAAATGCAAGTCCATTTTTTTCTGCTGAAGTTTTCCAAGGAATAAAAAATGTCTTTGTGCACAAGATACGTTCATGGAGGTGATGAGTTTTGCCCAATAACAAGGACAGAAATCCTAACAAAAACCGGAAACAAAACCAAAATCAAGAACCCTATCAAAATCAAAACCCTGACAATAATGATATGCGCGGGGAATTCGGCTCTACATTTGATGTCGATCAATTGAAAACACAAAAAAACAACAATCGGACGCGGAACAATAATGATTTAGATCCCGGAAAAAGGAATTTTTAATATCGACTCATTACATGAATAATGACAAAAGGCGTATGATTAAGCATTAAGACTTACTCATACGCCTCTGTCTTATTTTCCACGCCTATTTTCCCCGTCAAGTTGTAACGGACTACTGATCATACGAATTCTTTCCATAATCCTCGCGGCCTTAACAGCTTCCTTTTCACCACGCTGTGTATATGTCAAGTGGTGCTCTAATTCTTCGTAACTAAAATTCGAAGTGAAGAACGTCGGCAATTTTTCAGCCATTCTAAACTGCAAAATCGTACCTAGCACTTCATCACGCGTCCAAGCAGACATCGTTTCTGCACCAATATCATCAAGCATGAGCACTTGTGCATTTTTTACAAAGTCAATTTTTTCATTGAGTGACTGATCTTGAATTGATTGCTTCATTTCACGTAGAAATTCGGGAACGTATACCGCAACTGTACGAATTCGACGGTTCGCCAATTCATTAGCTAAAGCACCTAGAATGAAGGATTTACCAATGCCAAACGGACCGTAAATATACATTCCCCTCTCCGGAAGCTCACCAGTTTCATCAAAAGCATTCAGAAAGTCTTTGGCTACACGGACAATTCTTACTCTACTATCGTCAAAAAACATATCAATATTTTGCAGTTTTGCCTCCATGACATCCTTCGGCATATAATAACTGTCAATCATTCGAGCAACATTACGATTATTTTCATCCACCAATTTACTCTTACATTTTACATACTCTACGTCAATCAGTCCTCGCGTGAGCACTAATTTCGGTTCAAACCCTTTCAGTAAATTGACACAGCCTCCAAGATTAGGGCATTTCTCACAATCATGTGAGGCTGACGCATAATCGTATAATTTCGTTAAACTACGGTCAACAACATTTTTATCAACATCAGCTGCATGATCCGCGAGAAATTGCTGGACGCCTGGACTTTCCATCACCTCATTGCGCAATTCCTCATAACGTGCGGCAAATGTCGGTGCTTTCACAACACGTTTCATCGTATCTCCGATTCGTTCCATTTCACTCCACCTCGTCTCCTGTTACGCCTAGCTCCTTCAATAATTGACGACGTTCCTCAGCGATATCACCCGATTGCTGAGTCGTTTTTTTCGGCGTTGCCTCTTCTTTTTTAGTAAACCAGGCTGGCACTTTCTCTTCCCGTGTAGGCTTTCGATTCGTAGCTGGTTTCTGTCCTTCATTTTTCCACTTCATATACTTATCATGCTCTTGTCGCGCCATCTCTATCGCCGCTTCTGCCGTCTCAATTTTCTTATTTGCCCAATGGGAAGCAATTCGCTCTACATACTTATTCGTCAATTTCCCATCATTACGAAGATAGACATATTGTAGCAACGCATTGACAACGCCGTAGGACAGCTCATATGTGTGGACTAACCCTTCAGCTAACTCAACATCCACAGATAATGGCTCCTTGCCCCCCCTCAATTCACGCAGTATATCAATCGGCGACGTATGCTCAAGATAATGAGCATTTTCAGCATCCCGCGATTTTAGTTCAACCTGCTGTCTAGGTGGCTCCTGTTTAAAGACTTTTTGCAATTGGGGCGGTTTTTTTGTGACATTCATCTTATAAAATTCAGCGGCAGCTTTGCGCAATCGCTCTTCCGGTAATTTAAGATCCTCATCAAGTGCTATCATCACCACTTTTTGCATATCGAGTGGGTTCAAGTTATACAAAGACGCCAGTTTCGCAATCATCGACCTAGAAACAGAAGCTAACGAAGCTTGCGGGACCATTTGTTCAGATAAACCAGATTGCAAAAGATCAAAATCAAAATCCGACTGCACAAATGGAACACCCATCAACTCATTACGCCCTTTAAAATCAATAGCCTCATCTTTATCCATGCCAGTCCCTTGGTGAATAGGAGTATACACATCCAAAAACGTTCTAGAAACGTCCTCAAAATCACTATCATACTTCACATCTAACATAAATCGTGCACGTAAATTCCGATACGCTTGCTCCCCAATTTTGCTAAAAAGAAATGTCGACAGTAATGGGTCTGCAAAAAAAGCTTTAGCGTCCAGAGGAGGTAGTAGTTCATATATGAACTCCCTTGCATCCCCATTCTTCTTTCTCGATGTACGCATAAGTCCGATTGCTTCAAGAGAAATCCGCGCTTCGAATACAGGCCCTAGCGGCAGCGTTAAAATATTCATCAGATGGTAGTGATTATAAATCGGACTATCCTGCTGCTCCGCATCTGCCCAAAGCGTCATAAACAAACTCATGGCATCCCGCCCGATCAAGGGCTGATAAAACAACGTCAACAACTGACGATCATAATCCGAAAATGGATGTGCCAACCTGATAGTGTACGCATCAACAGCCTGTAGTTCTTTGTAGAGGGGCGCCATCAGAACTCCTCCTTCCTCTAGCCTTTCCAAATCATATTATTTTTTCGAACGTTGTTGTAAATTTTGTAGCTCTTCGATGAAAACCGTCACATCTTTATATTCACGATACACGGATGCAAATCGCACATACGCCACCTCATCAACATCTGCTAATAATTTCATGACCATTTCTCCGACTTCGTCAGAATTGATCTCCACAACGCCTGCACTTCTCAAGTCTTTTTCAATTGAATAAACAATTGTCTTTAAATCCTCAAGAGAGACTGGGCGTTTTTCACATGCACGAATCAAGCCTCTTAATACTTTTTCTCCGCTATATTCTTCCCGTGATCCATCCTTCTTAACGACAATTAGTGGTGTTTCCTCCACTTTTTCAAATGTCGTAAATCGGAACGCACATTGCTCACATTCCCTGCGACGCCGAATCGATCGATTCTCTTCGGCTGGCCTGGAATCGATGACCCGGGTGCCATTGTACTGGCAAGCTGGACATTTCATAATGGTATCCTCCGCTTTTCCATAGATATATTCTTAATTATAACAGAACATCGCGAAGAACATCGAAAAACAGTGCAATGTAGAAAAAAATCCACCATCTTCAGTAGATGGCGGATTTCTTCTTATGCGTTAACGACTGTTTTCAATGCCTTAGCAACTTTCTTTGTTAGATCAACTACACGGGCGGAGTACCCCCACTCATTGTCATACCAAGCCAATACTTTTATTTTCCGATTACCCATGACGATCGTTGATAGGCCGTCGATAATTGCGGAGTCCGTTGTTGTATTGAAATCAATAGATACAAGCGGTTCTGTCGTAAAACGGAGGATGCCTGCCATTGCCCCAACAGACGCTTGCTGGAATGCCTCATTCACCATGTCGACGGTTACATCTTTCTCAACGTCTACAACAAGGTCAACAAGTGACACATTCGGTGTTGGCACTCGCAAGGCTAAGCCATGAATTTTCCCTTCCAGCTCCGGGAGCACCAATGACAGCGCTTTCGCTGCGCCTGTCGAAGTTGGAATAATTGACTGCGCACAAGCACGCGCACGACGTAAGTCCTTATGCGGATTGTCCAAGTTTTTCTGGTCATTCGTAAACGCATGAACAGTCGTCATCAAGCCGTTTTCAATTCCAAATGCATCATTCAATACTTTAGCTACTGGCGCTAGGCAATTTGTTGTACAACTTGCATTCGAAATAATAGCATGTTTTTCAATATTAAGTTTGTCATCATTCACACCTAAAACGATGGTTACATCTTCATTAGTACCTGGTGCGGAAATAATAACCTTTTTAGCACCAGCTTCAAGATGAAGTGCAGCTTTGTCACGGGCATTAAATTTACCTGTCGCTTCAATCACAATATCAACACCGAGTTCTTTCCAAGGTAGGTTGGCTGGATTACGATCTGAGACGATGAAAACACGCTTTCCATTGACAACAAGTGCATGTTCCTCAGCAATAATTTCACCATCAAATGGTCCATGATTCGTATCATATTTTAGTAGATGGGCAAGAGTTTCTGGTGCATACATCGCGTTCACCGCTACGATTGTAACATCTTCCTCGGTGATCATTTGGCGGAAAACCATCCGTCCAATCCGTCCAAACCCGTTAATCGCTATAGAAGTAGTCATAAAAAACCAGTCCCCCCGCATGTATGTTATACTTTTTAGTTGCCATTCGCTAATTAGTATAACACATTAAATGCAAAAGAAAAGATTTTGTGAGCACATTACTCTTTTTCCATTCTTCAGAATACAGATCAAGGATTAACTTGCCACTCCATTAGTACATTTTCGAGCTGTTTCTCTGTTTCTTCTTCCGTTCCATTATTCGATAAAACAGCGTCAGCACACTGCTCCTTAACCTCCATAGGCAGCTGCGAGCCAATTCGCGCCTCAGCTTCTTCTTGCGATAACACATTTCGAGCAATAAGCCGTGTTTTTTGGACTTCTGGTGTAACAGATACTACAATGATTTTATCGACGAAGGATTGGAGCTTACTTTCAAACAACAATGGGATATCCATAATGACTGTGCTTGCCCCACGTAATAACCACTCTTCCTTTTGTCTTAGCATTTCTTGTCGTATAGCTGGATGGATAATACCGTTCAACTTTTCCCGCTCCTCAGCATCGCCAAAGATGCGTCCACCTAGTTTCTCACGGTTTAGTGAGCCATCCTCTTTAATAATGTCCACCCCGAACTGGCGACTGATTTCAAGTAAAACAGGACTGCCAGGCTTAACAACAAGCCTGGCAATTTCGTCCGCATCCACAATTGGAAATCCTTTTTTTCGTAGCATGGCAGATACCGTGCTTTTCCCACTGGCAATACTACCTGTCAAACCAATAATCATGTTGATTGTCTCCTCACTTCTGACACGTTGGACAATAAACCGATGTCCTGCCAGCAATTTTCAAGCTCGCTGTTGCCGTACCACATAGTAAGCATACTTTCCGACCATACATTTTCAGGCGGTCTTGCATCGTCCCTGCCTGTCCATCAATATTGCGATAATCCGAAATCGAACTACCACCCGCATCAATGCCCTCTAGTAGTACATCCACAATTACTTGGAACAACTCTTTTTTCCGGGCCAAACTAACCCGTTCAGCTGTTCTTGCAGGATGCATATTCATCTTGAATAACGCTTCTGTCGCATAAATATTGCCGCAACCTGAAATCACATGCCCATCCATGATGACGTCTTTAATCGCCTTGCGCGCATACTTTGATGTAGCGGCCATGTCTAAAAAGTGCTGACAGGCCTCTTCCGCAAACGGCTCAGGCGCCATTTTTAATAGAGGCGGGTGATCTGCCTCACAACCGATAAGCCTGAGCTCGCCAAATCTTCGTATATCGGAATAAACAAGCAATCCCCCGTCATCCATCGTCAAAATAACATGAACATGCTTGCGAAATTTAGTTTCCGTAATGTCTTCAACGGAGTTGACCATGAACCATGCGCCCGACATTCCCAAATGACTGACGAGAAGACAGGTATTACCGTCTTTTATCAGGTGAAAGTAAATGTATTTACTACGGCGCGTGACATTGACAATCGTCATGCCTACCAAATCGATTGCAAAATCTTCTGTTGTGATTCCTTTCAGCACCGCTTCTTTACCGAGTTGCTTAGACTGTATTACGGTATCCGAAACGGTTACTTCACAGATTGTCCTGCCTGTTGCGATAGGTGCAAGCGCACGGACAACCCCTTCTACTTCTGGTAATTCTGGCATATCTTTCCCTCACTTTGTTTCGTACCAAGACAATCCAAATGCCCAATCGACTTTTAGTGGCACGTCGAGTGCAAGTGCAGATTCCATCACTTCCGGTACAATTTCTTTTAGTTTTTCAATTTCATCTTCTGGCGCTTCAAAAATCAATTCATCATGTACTTGCAGGAGCATGCGCGTCTGCAACCCTTCCTCCTCAAGTCTTTTCGCCATATCTATCATGGCTTTCTTAATAATATCTGCGGCACTTCCTTGGATAGGCGTGTTCATAGCTGTTCGTTCTGCGAAGCTACGCAAGTTGAAATTTGAGCTCGTGATTTCCGGTAAATAGCGCCGACGATTCATAAGTGTCGTCACATAGCCTTTCTGCTTTGCATCCGTAACGATATCAGCCATGTACTGTTTGACACCTGGGAAGCTACCCAGATAGGTATCAATGAATTTAGCCGCATCTTTTCGGGTAATATCCAAGTTCTGAGACAAGCCATAATCACTAATACCATAAACAATTCCAAAGTTAACTGCTTTTGCAGCACGGCGCATATCGGAAGTGACCGATTCCTTTTCGACTCCAAACACATCCATTGCTGTTTGCGTATGAATATCCATACCTACGCGAAATGCTTCAATCATCTTCGCGTCCTGCGACATATGGGCAAGTACACGCAACTCAATTTGAGAATAATCCGCTGCAAATAAATACCAACCGGGTTCTGATGGCACAAATGCTGCCCGAATTTTCCTGCCCTCTTCCAAACGAACAGGAATGTTTTGCAAGTTCGGGTTAATGGAGCTAAGGCGGCCTGTTGTTGTCAGTGCTTGCTGGAAGCGCGTATGGATCTTCCCATCCTCATGAATTTCTTTCGATAACCCTTCAATATATGTTGAATTCAATTTACCTAATTGACGATACGTTAAAATCAAACTAATGATTTCATGTTCGCCTTCGAGCTTTTCCAAGACGTCTGCCGCCGTTGAATACCCCGTTTTGGTCTTTTTAATTGGCGTGAGCCCTATTTTTTCAAACAGAATAACACCAAGCTGTTTCGGTGAATTAATGTTGAACTTGTCACCAGCCGCTTCGTAAATAGCTGCTTCCAGTTCCTTTAGCTTAGCAGTCAAACCAACGCCGATTTCTTGCAGTGTTGCTAAGTCAGTCTTCACGCCCGTGGATTCCATTTTACTCAGAATTTTGGCAAGCGGTAATTCGAGTTCGTGGTACAAATCGTATTGGTCGTTTTCTTTCAATTTTTCTTCGATCACCGGACGGAGCTGCCAAATCGCTTGTGCTTTGCGGCTAGCATGTTCTGCGATAACTTCTTCGGTTGGTACTGCTTTCTTAGCACCTTTGCCATAGACCACTTCATCCTGCTGGACATCCATATAACCAAACTCACGTGCAATTGAGGCTACATCTGTATACGTCGTCGACGGATTGACAATATATGTCGCTAACAGAAAGTCGAATTCAAACCCGTCTGCTTCCAGCCCTTCACGAGCAAGTGCCGCAATGGCCGCTTTTGAGTCTGATGCATATTTCTTCTTAGCCGGATCTTTTAACCACGCTTGGAACGCAGCGGACTCCTTAGCAACATGTAACGGGACAAACTGCGTACCCATTGCATCAGCTAGGCTAATCCCAAGAATATCTGCTGTTAAGTAGTTTTCATCCATCATTTCAATATGGACAACCATGTCATCTGTCAAATCTGCTTGCGTCAAGTCACTGACGATTGTCACGTCAATCGCAACTTGTGGTTCTTCCGCCGCTTGTGGTGCGATTTTTTCTAACAGTGTTTTGAATTTTAGTTCTTGGTAAATGGCAGCTACTTCATCCATATCAGGTCCGCCATACGCCAAATCATCTAACGTAACGGTAATAGGTGCCTCGACTTCAATCGTTGCCAGCATTTTGCTCATAAATGCCTGCGCTTCATTATTCGTCAAATTCTCATTCAACTTTTTGGCCGTAATTTTATCGAGCGATTGGTAGACATTTTCAATCGAACCGTATTCGATTAACAGCTTAAGAGCTGTCTTCTCACCTACACCTGGAACACCTGGAATATTGTCGGATGCATCACCCATCAACCCTTTCATATCAATGATTTGATGCGGCTCAATGCCGTATTTCTCCCGTACATGTTCAGGTGTATATTTCTCAATATCCGTCATCCCTTTACGAGTGATATACACCGTCGTATGACCACTCGCCAGTTGCGTCAAGTCCTTATCACCCGAAATGACTACAACTTCCGCTTGATCTGCGTCGCCCGTTTTACTCAACGTACCGATGATGTCATCTGCCTCATACTGGTCTAATTCATATTGCGGAATCTGATACGCATCCAACAGCTTACGTAAATAAGGGAACTGCTCGGATAATTCAGGCGGCGTCTTCTGACGTCCTCCCTTATATTCCCCATATGTTGTATGCCTAAATGTCGTTTTCCCCGCATCCCATGCCACTAGTATATGGGTTGGCTTTTCATCTGCTAGAATGTTTTGTAGCATCATCGTAAAACCGTATACCGCGTTCGTATGGATTCCGTTATCATTTGTTAATAAAGGCAAGGCAAAAAAGGCGCGATAAGCCAAACTGTTACCGTCCAATAGTACAATTTTCTTTGTCGTCATGTACGTCCATCTCCTATTCCTAATCAAATACGCCTCGGAGTATTTGCGCCCAGATTTTTATCGAGCTTGCTCGATAAACTCCTTAAAAAAATCTGTGGCATCCGCCGGAGGCTTTAATTTTAATCAGCAGTTTTTTTTGCTGATTAAAATTAAAACGTCATCTTCACCCATCTTACCATGTGAGTGAAAATGACGCAGTTCTTGTGGCTATTCTATTCGTATTTACTCAAAATATCCCGTCAATACTTTCGCATACGGTGAATCAGCTGGCAAAATAATCATTGTATCTTCACCAATTGTTTTACTATATGACTGCAGTGTGCGGTATAGATTGTAAAACTCAGGGTCTTTGGAAAATGCATCATTATAGATTTTAGCAGCTTCCGCTTCCCCCTCTGCATGAATAAGAGCCGCATCTTTGTTAGCTGTTGCTAACATTTGAGTCACTTCGCGATCCGTATCCGCTTGTTTCGAAAGCTTTTCTGCATCCCCTTCTGAAAGATACGTTTGCGCAATCGATTGACGCTCTGAAATCATTCGTGTATAAATGGATTGTTCGTTTTCTTGCGGCAGATCAATTCGTTTCATGCGAACATCGACAACTTCAATCCCGAAATTCCCCTCATTTAACAATTCGTTCACACGTTCTGTAACACGATCATTTAAGTCACCACGAGAAGATTTATTATCTTCACCTTTATCATCGTTAATGACTTCTACATAGGTTAACTGCCCTAACTCCGACAAAACGACCGAGTAGATAAATTCCCCCATGCGCTGCTCTGCGTTAACAATATTACGGGCGTTGGAAATCATCTTTCTAGCGTCGGTAATTTTCCAGATGGCATAGTTATCAATAATAATCCGTTTCTTATCCTTTGTATTAATTTCCGATTCGGAGACATTGTACACCATTTGATTTTTAGGAAGAGATGTCACGCTTTGGATAAATGGAATCTTCATATTGATGCCTGGCTCTTCTACAATACGTGTAATTTCACCGAACTGCCGAACGATACGGTACTCATTTTCTTTCACAATGAACATATTGGCAACCAAAATAACTGCAACGACAAAGATAGCTGTTAAAATAAGTGCCAGTTTAGCATATTTCTTTACTTCAATGGGCTTTTTGGTCGGCGGAATAGTACCCGCTACTTTCGATTCACCTTGCGCTTGTTTCGTACGATATTTTTCCTGAAACTTTTCTTCTATACTTTTAAATGGGTTTTTATCATTAGCCATTAGTTACTCCCTCCTTCTGTTTTCGGCTCTGTTACTGGAGGTGTCTGGTTTTCCAATTGCTGTAGTGGTAAATATTTCACCGTTTCTCCCTGATCATTCATAATGTAAATTTTAGTTTTTGGCAACACTTGCTCAAGTGTCTCAAGGATTAGACGCTGACGCGTAATCTCTTTATTTGTGGCATATTCAGCATGGAGATCCTTAAACAGTGCTACATCCCCAATTGCCTGTTCAATACGGGCCGTTTTTTGTCCAACTGCCACCGATTTAATCGCTTCAACTTCCCCTTTTGCCTCACTCATCTTCTGATTGACATATTTTTGCGCTTCATTTTTTTTGGATTCTTTCGTTTCACGTGCATCTGTCACCGCAGTAAATGCAGCACGAACTTCCGCATTTGGCAGCTCAACATCCTGTAACTGAACACCTTGTATGCCGATTCCAATATCATATTTATCAATCAGTGCCGTTAATAACTCCCTTGTTTGTGCTTCAATTTCCGCCTTACCATCTGTTAACGCGGCATCTATTTGGGAACTACCTATGATAGAACGAATGGATGCTGAAGTGGCATCATGTAAAATCTCTTCCGGATTTGTTGCATTAAATAAATACTTCTGGGGCTCAATAATTTTCCATTGAACATTTAAGTCTGCTAGAACAATATATTCATCCCCCGTAATCATTTTCGTTTCTTTATCATACGAAACGAGTTCGCCACCCTTATCTTGCTTAAATCCAAACTGCAAACTAAATGTCTCTTTCGACAAGATTTCAGCACTTTGAATCGGCCACGGCAGTTTAAAATGTAGTCCAGAATCCGTTACGGGTGCACCCGCCTTCCCAAAAGTAACAACCATAGCCTGTTCTGATTCATCAACGGTATACCAGGTTGTAAAAGCAATGATGACTAGCAGCACACCAGCTATCGCCATACCAAGTGTCATTAAAATTCGTTTAGTCCCCATGTAAAACTCTCCTCCTCTTGTATGTATATCTATGTTTACGGATTAGTTTGCAGGAAGTTTCATATAACGTGAAAAAACGGTCCAATAAGTTGGACCGTTCACTTGTTGTGTAATATAGGCAAATGAACACAAAATGTAGTCCCCACACCAATCGTACTATCCACTTCAACACAGCCTCCATGAATTTCCACAAGGTGTTTGACAATCGCGAGACCCAAACCTGTTCCACCTGAATCACGGCTTCTCGCACGATCCACACGATAAAACCGCTCGAATAACCGTGGTAATTCTGATTGCTCAATGCCAATCCCTTGATCGCGAATCGTTATTACAGCTTCATTCATATCATGTGTAACCGCAACTGTCACTGTCGTCTCTTCTTTGGAATAATTAATAGCATTCGATAACAGATTAACCATCACTTGCATCAAGCGATCGGCATCAGCATCAATGATCAAGCCTTCAGGTATCTCGGCTACGATATTCATCTTCTTACGTTCCATGCTTCTAGAAACGACATCCATCGCATCTCCTATCATGTCCTTCACATTAACAGGCGAATACATCAGCGAAAAGCCTTCCCTTTCCATGCCCGATAATTCTAGTAAATCATCAATGAGCAAATGTAAACGGTCACTTTCCTTCTGAATAATCCCGAGAAATTCTTTCATAATAGCAGGCTCATGCATTGCACCATCTAATAATGTTTCTGTAAAACCTTTAATGGATGTAATAGGTGTGCGTAATTCGTGGGAAACATTGGCTACGAAGTCTTTCCTCACCTCTTCAAGTCGTATAAGCTCCGTAATATCATGGATAACCACCACAATCCCTAGCCAATTTCCATGGCGCCCAATAACAGGTGCACCGTGCACACTCATATAAGACGGGTGGTCACTTATATCAATCCGCACCTGTTCAGCACGCACTTGCTCTGTCATAAAAACATCTTCAATCAAATTTTCAATCGCAATCGGTAAGCCAATATCTTTAAAAGTCTTGCCAACAACCTCATTTTCCGATAATCCAAATGTTGTTTTAAATACTTCATTGAGTAGATTAACCGTTCCTCCACGACCAAACATGAGAAGACCACTTCCCATACTTTCAATCAATGTTTTCAAGCGCTCTTTTTCCATGATTTGCATTGTGGACATTTCCTGCAAATTGCTTGCTATTTTGTTAATGCCCTTTGCTAAATCATTGTCATACTCCGATTCACTCGTCTGTATCCTTGCTAAATAATCTCCATGTGCAATTCGAGAGGTTATTTTGGTCATTTCATCGATTGGACGAGCATATTGGATCATCATTCTTGTCGCTATGAGTAAAGATAAAACAAAAGCAATTACTAACGTCAAAATCAGAAAAAACCAATATTGTCGTTGTAATATAAGATTACTATTTTCCGAAAATAATGGGAAAAACTGACCTAGAACGATGCCAAGGCCAGTTAATAATACAGAAAGAAGAATAGCACAAGCGATAACAAGACGCGAATAGAGACTTTTCATCAAACTTTCTGCTCCTCAAATTTATAACCAATTCCTCTTACTGTCTTAATGAAGGTTGGTTTTTTAGTGTTTTCTTCAATTTTCTCACGCAAATGACTCACATGGACATCGACAATACGTGTGTCACCTGCAAAGTCATAGTTCCACACCGCACTCAGTAGTTGATCACGCGACAGCACCCGGTTTTTGTTCTGCATAAAATAAACGAGTAATTCGAATTCCTTTGGCGTGAATTCGAGTTCTACTTCATCAAGATACGCACCGTATTGTTCAGGATGGACCGTCAATGCGCCTGAACTAATCATGCCATTGCCTTCATTGCGTTCCACAGAATCTCCACTACGCCTTAACACGGCTTTCACACGTGCTACGACTTCACGCGGGCTAAACGGTTTGGTCATATAATCATCGGCACCAATTTCAAGGCCTAAGACTTTGTCGAGCTCGTCCCCTTTTGCTGTCAGCATGATGATAGGGATATCGATACCGCGCTGCCTTAATGTTTTACAAACATCGATACCGTCCATTTTAGGAAGCATCAAATCAAGTAAAATCAAATCTGGCTTTTCCGATTCTGCCTTTTGAACAGCTTCTTCGCCATCAGCGACAGAAACCGTCTCATACTGTGCTTGCTTCAAATTATATTCAAGAAGTGTACGAATCGACTGTTCGTCATCGACAATTAAAATTTTCTTTTGTTTAGACATCGTTTGCATCAGTTCTCCCATCAAAAATTATCCATTGCTTGTGAAGTCAAACGTTCTTCCACTTTCGGCGGTAGAACGGTTACGACTCCTGAAATCACAATTTCTTGCTGCTCATCACAAGCTTCTATTGAAATATCAATACGATTATCTTCTTGAGTGACACTAGTCACTTCAAATATAAAATCAATAGTAGAATAGTGATAAACAGGTTTCGGGAAGGATAGACGCTGTTCCACAACATGTGAACCAGGTCCGGGTAAATATTTTGATACGGCCGACGTCACGATTCCAGTCAGCATAATTGTCGGTACAATTGGCTTTTCGAAAGTAGTCTGTGAAGCGTAATCATGCTGTATATAAAGTGGGTTACTGTCATTTGTCAAACCGAGATAGAGTAATAGGTCCTTGTCTTCTACTTTTTCTGTCAACTTTAGTTTTTCTCCAACATTAATTTCCTCGATTTTTCTTCCTAAACGTCGTTTTTTTCCAAGTATCAACTGACTCACTCCTTTGGATTTCCTCATATAGTGTAAGTCTATCAATAATGTTTAAAAAAATCGAGTAGCATCTGCTACCCGATTTCAATTAGGAATTATACTAAAACGTTCATAACTGCTTTCACTGACTCAGCAGATTTCGCTAATGCCGCTTTCTCATCTTCAGTCAATTCTAGTTCGATAATTTTTTCAATTCCACCAGCACCAAGAACCGTTGGGACACCAATATAAATACCATCAAGGCCATATTCACCTTCCAGGTATGCAATTGATGGTAATACACGCTTCTGGTCTTTTAAAATCGCTTCAGCCATTTCAACAAGTGATGCTGCTGGTGCATAGTAAGCCGAACCATTACCAAGAAGATTAACGATTTCTGCTCCACCTTTGCGTGTACGATCTACAATTTCTTCAAGACGTTCAGCAGAAATCAATGTTTCGAGTGGAATACCACCCGCGTAGGAATAACGTATAAGCGGAACCATATCATCACCATGTCCACCAAGCACGAAACCAGTCACATCTTTTACAGACAAGTTCAATTCCTGTGCGACAAACGTACGGAAACGTGCCGTGTCAAGAACACCTGATTGACCGATTACACGCTCTTTCGGAAATCCTGATTCTTTGTACACTGTATATGTCATAGCATCAACTGGATTCGTTAGCACAAGGATCGTCGTGTTTGGAGAATGCTTAACGATTTCAGCTGTGACAATCTTCATAACTTGTTGGTTCGTTTGAACAAGGTCATCACGGCTCATACCTGGCTTACGAGCAATACCCGCCGTGATGATGACAATGTCAGAGTCTTTTGTATCTGCGTAATCTGAAGTTCCAATAATGTTCGCATCGAAGCCTTGTACAGGGGCAGCTTCAAGCATATCAAGCGCCTTCCCCTTTGTCGGGTTTTCCATTTGCGGAATATCAACGATGACTACGTCACAAAGCTCTTTTTGGGCTAAAAGAAATGCCGTAGTCGCACCTGTGAAACCAGAACCGATAACCGAGACTTTTTTACGTTGCATTGTCATGAGTAAACTCCCCTTTTATCTTTATTCATATGTATGGGGGGAAATCCCCCCTTTATTCAAATGTAATAAATTATAGGTTTTTGATCAATTCATTTGCAAATTCTGAAGCTTTTACTTCAGTAGCACCGTCCATTAGACGTGCAAAGTCGTAAGTAACAACTTTAGATGCAATTGTTTGTTCAATTGAAGCCGTAATCATTGCAGCAGCTTCGTTCCATCCAAGGTGCTCAAGCATCAAAACGCCTGAAAGAAGTACTGAAGATGGGTTTACTTTATCAAGACCTGCATATTTCGGTGCAGTACCGTGTGTTGCTTCAAAGATTGCATGGCCCGTATCGTAGTTAATGTTCGCACCAGGTGCGATACCGATTCCGCCAACTTGTGCAGCAAGTGCATCAGAAATATAGTCACCATTCAAGTTCATTGTTGCAACAACATCGAACTCTTTTGGACGTGTCAAGATTTGTTGTAGGAAGATGTCAGCAATTGCATCTTTAACGATGATTTTGCCAGCTGCTTCAGCATCTGATTGTGCTTTGTTTGCAGCTTCTGTTCCTTCAGCTTCTTGGATTTTGTCATATTGGTTCCAAGTGAATACTTTGTCGCCGAATTCTTGTTCAGCCACTTCATAGCCCCAGTTTTTAAACGCGCCTTCAGTAAATTTCATGATGTTTCCTTTATGAACAAGCGTCAATGATTTGCGGCCTTCTTTGATGATGTAGTTAAGAGCAGCGCGCACTAGACGTTTTGTACCGTCTTCTGAAATAGGCTTGATACCGATTCCTGAAGTTTCAGGGAAGCGGATATTTTTAACGCCCATTTCATTTTGAAGGAAATCAATAACTTTTTTAGCTTCTGGAGTGCCTTCTTTGTATTCGATTCCTGCATAGATATCTTCTGTGTTTTCACGGAAAATAACCATATCGCAGTCTTCTGGACGTTTAACAGGTGAAGGAACCCCTTCAAAATAACGAACTGGACGTAAGCAAGTGTAAAGATCTAGCTCTTGACGAAGTGCCACGTTCAATGAGCGGAAACCGCCACCGATTGGTGTTGTAAGTGGTCCTTTAATAGCGATCAAATACTCTTCGATTGTGTCAAGTGTTTCTTGTGGTAGCCATTCGCCCGTTTCGTTGAATGCTTTCTCTCCCGCAAGAACTTCTTTCCAAACAAGTTTCTTCTTGCCATCGTATGCTTTGTCTACAGCCGCTTCAAGTACACGTGATGCTGCATGCCAAATATCCGGACCAGTACCGTCACCGATAATGAAAGGAATTGTTGCGTGATCTGGAACATTTAGTACACCGTTAGTTACTGTAATTTTTCCACCGTTAGTCATGAATAATTTCCTCCTAATTTCAAAATCATAGGGCCGACATATAAATACGCCGCCCCATAGGTGATAAGGCACTTACCACCCCGTAGTCAATACTTTAACTTTACTACTTCATTGCTCGTTCTTAGCGCTCGTTAATTGGTACGTATTTTTGCATACCAGGTCCAATATAATCTGCACGTGGACGAATCAAACGATTGTTTGCATATTGCTCAAGAATATGGGCAATCCAGCCAGATACGCGGGAAACCGCAAAAATAGGTGTGAACAAATCATGATCGATATCGAGCGAGTGATAAACCGATGCCGAATAGAAATCGACGTTTGGTGGCAAGTTCTTTTCACCCGTAACGATTGCTTCGATTTGACTACACATATTGTAATATTTCTCTTCGCCACGAAGTGCTGTCAACTTTTTAGACATTGCACGTAGATGCTTCGCACGTGGGTCACCTTTACGGTATACACGGTGCCCGAAGCCCATGATTTTTTCTTTATTCGCTAATTTTTCACGGATATAAGGCTCTACATTTTCTTCAGAACCGATTTCCATTAACATTTTCATAACTTGCTCGTTAGCACCACCGTGAAGTGGTCCTTTAAGTGCACCAATTGCAGCTGTCACACCCGAATACAAATCAGAAAGCGTCGCTACACAAACACGTGCAGTAAACGTCGATGCATTCAATTCATGGTCAGCATGAAGAACTAGCGCCTTGTCGAATGCTTCAACCGCAATCGCTTCTGGCTCTTTACCTGAAAGCATGTACAGGAAGTTTTCAGCGTAACTAAGACCCGTTTTTGGTGCTACAGGCTCAAGGCCTTTACGAATACGTGCAAATGAAGTAACGATTGTCGCAATTTTCGCTTGCAGCTTAATTGCTTTCTCGTAGTTTGCTTCATCAGACATATCTTCAGCTTTGTCGTCGTATAATCCAAGAAGTGAGACAGCTGTACGAAGTGCTGCCATCGGATGTACTTTGTCGATTGGATACGTTTTAAAGTGATTAAGTACTTCCTGAGGAACCGCCATATTATCCGCAAGCTGTTTTTTCAGCTCTGCAAGCTCGTCCTCCTTTGGTAGACGTTGATGCCATAGAAGATAAATGACTTCTTCAAAATTGGCATTCTCTGCGAGATCGTCAATATCATAGCCGACATATGTAAGTGTGTCATCAATAATTGAACTGATTGCTGACTGTGTCGCTACGACTCCCTCCAACCCTTTGGTTGATGTCATGTAAATCGCTCCTTCTTTCAGTATAGCCGTTCAATCCTAAAAAAAAGAAGGACGGCCAGTCTGCTTATAATAAACTATCCAAAAACGCTTACAACGACCATTATAATCAATTTCGTCATCTTTGTGAATGGTTACGCTTATTTTTGTTTTTATATTTGGGAAAAGGGAGGAGGAAAATGCCTGCAAACCGCGACAAGCAACAAAATCTCCAATTAATTTTATTTAAATGGTTACCCGTTATTTTAACAGGAATTCTCCTTTTTGCCGTTCCTCCGGCTGCTATCGCGGTCATTATCGCTTATTTTACCGCACCCATTCTTTTGTCTCTACGCGCCATAATAAAACTACCTTTAACAATTGCAACGCTATTCGTCATGACGCTAATTGTATTCTTATTTAGCTCATTCACTTTTGTTGCCCTTCACGGATTAATAGACACCATTCCAGCAGTCGAACGCCACATTGCACCATTTACAAAAAACACAGATATCGCGGGAAAGCTATTCACTTTTCTTGAAGAGAAAGTCGTCCAATATGGACATGCCATACTGGAATACACCGTTGGAATGATCAGCACGATATTTCAGCAATTGTTTAGCCTTTTCATTTTTCTTGTTGCTTATTTTTTTGCACTGCGGGAGTCTGGGAAAAATCGATTCTGGTTTCTCGTCTATTTCCCAACTACTATACGCCAGCCAGCCAAAAAAATGTTTACAAAAGCAGGTCAATTGATTGGGACCTTTATATCCGTAGAAATCCGGTTATTTTTCCTGACATTTATCATTATTACAATTGGTTTTTTCTTTCTCGGATTCACATCACCAATCGGCACAGCTTTTCTAATTTCACTTGCAGATAGTCTGCCCTTTCTTGGAATCGGCTTATTCCTTCTCCCCATGGCAGCTTTCTTTATCTATACAAATAATTTATACGTCGGAATTGCCATCATTTTTCTTTACCTCTTCACAATGATTACCCGTCAGATGGCAGAGTCCTATATGTGGGCCTCCACTTTCCAACTAAAACCAATTCATGCTTTCTTCATCACAGCATGCTCGGTCTATCTGTTTGGGCTACCTGGAATTTTACTAACACCATTCTTATTATTTGCTGCACTAAAAGCTAAACAGCATCCATTATTCACATCATAACAATGCGACCATTTTTCATTTTATTATAAATCCACTTTTGTATAAAAGGGCGAATCATATTTCTCGGTCCCTTGAACATGAGCAAAAGCCCAGCAATATCCGTTATAAAGCCAGGCATTACTAGCAAAATACCCCCGAAGAAAATACAGACGCTATCAATCAAGGCATTCCCGGGTGTTTCCATTGTCGCCATTCGAGTTCTAAGCTCGTTCCATGCTTTCAGCCCTTGCCGTTTTGCCATATAAGTGCCACCTACACCCGTTAGTAGGATAATAGCAAGCGTCGGGAAAAGACCTAGCGTTTTCCCTGAATAGATCAGCAAAGCAAGCTCAGCAGCTGGAATTGTAATAAAAGCAAGGATTAGCCATTTCATAATGTAGTCGACCTCCTTATTTTAAAAGGCTGCTTACCGATCAATTCGGAAGCAGCCCTTTACTAAATTAATGATTGTTACAGGACGCTTGCGTGTCCGTTATAAATAACACCAGATTCAGCATCCATTGTTACTTCATTGCCCTGCTTAATCAATTTTGTCGCATTTTCAACGCCAACAATAACAGGGATACCTAGACTAAGCCCAACAACTGCCGCATGGCTAGTTAGTCCACCCTCTTCTGTAATGAGTCCAGCACACTTTTCAATGGCCGGCATCATATCCCGATCAGAACCAACTGTAACGAGGATAGCACCTGTTGTATCGAGTGCTAATGCTTCTGCCGCATTGCGCGCAACAACTGTACGTCCAAATGCAACAGTTCTACCAATTCCTTGTCCTCGAGCTAGTAAATCGCCAATGACATGGATTTTCATCAGATTCGTCGTTCCAGCCTCACCGACAGGAACACCAGCAGTAATGATCACTACATCACCATGGCCAACGTATTGATGCTTAACACTTTCTTCAACCGATTCCTGTAAAACTTCATCAATGTTTGTTGCTTTTTTACCGACAATCGGATAAACACCCCAAACAAGGGATAGCTTTCTTGAGCATTCTTCAGTCGAAGTCACTGCGATAACAGTACAACCCGGGCGATATTTAGCAATCATTCTCGCTGTATGACCACTCTCAGTTGGTGCAAGAACGGCTTTCACTTTTAGGTTGATTGCTGTATAAGCCGCGGCTTGTCCAATCGCATCTGTCATATTGCCATGTTTTTCACGACGTCGAGTCGATACAACTGAACGATAGTCAATCGCATCTTCTGTTGTTGTAGCGATACGATCCATTGTAAGAACCGATTCGACAGGATACATTCCTGCCGCTGTTTCTCCCGATAACATGATTGCATCAGAGCCATCCATTATAGCATTCGCAACGTCACTCGCTTCCGCACGTGTAGGGCGTGGGTTACGCTGCATAGAATCGAGCATTTGTGTAGCAGTAATAACCGGCTTACCAGCCTGATTACATTTTTTAATAAGGTCTTTCTGAACAATAGGTACTTCCTCTGCTGGAATCTCTACCCCAAGATCACCACGTGCAACCATCAAACCATCAGATATATTAATGATTTCATCAATATTATCGACACCTTCTTGGTTTTCGATTTTTGGAATAATCTGTAGATGTGATCCATCATTCGCTTCTAGGATTTCACGAATTTCCATGACATCAGAAGCACGTCGAACGAATGATGCCGCTATGAAATCAACACCTTCTTTAATACCAAACAAGATATCCGCTGCATCCTTGTCCGTAATTCCCGGAAGTTGTACGGAAACACCTGGAACATTGACACCTTTTTTGTTCTTTAATGTACCCGAGTTAACAATCAATGTATGAATAAGCCCTTGTGCCTCGTCCTTACCTGTCACTTCTAATTGAATCAATCCATCATCCAGAAGAATAACCGAACCTACTTCAACATCCTCAATCAGTTTTTCATAGCTAACTGAAAATCTTTCTTGGTCTCCTTCAATTTCCTGCATAGAAATTGCCACTTGTTGCCCCGCAACAAGTTCAACTTCACCATTTTTCATAGAATGTGTACGGATTTCAGGACCTTTTGTATCTAACAAAATACCGACTACTCGTCCTTTTTCACGTGCTACTTTTCTAATTGTATCGATACGTGCCTTATGCTCGGCATGATCACCGTGTGAAAAATTCAGCCGCGCAACGTTCATCCCCGCATCAATTAATTGCCCAAGTATTTCTGGTGACTCACTTGCTGGACCGATCGTACAAACTATTTTCGTCTTTCTCATCCATTCTCGCCTCTTTTCCAATGATAAAACCGCTCTGTATATAGCTTTTAGATAGATAACTCTTTAGAAAGCTTGTACATTGTTGATTTCCAATCGTTTGTTGATTCAACAACATCCTTCAAATCACAGTCTACGATACCATTGTTTTTCATACCAACCGCAACGCCACCACGACCTTCTTTTAGAACCTCTACAGCTCTGGCGCCAAACTGACTTGCAATCACACGATCGCGAGCAGAAGGTGATCCGCCTCTCTGAATATGACCAAGAACGGATATACGTGTATCAATATCCGCATCACGTTTCAATAAATCTGCAAGTTCAACCGCTGGCATAACACCTTCCGCAACAATGATAATGCTATGCTTCTTGCCACGCCCTGACCCACTTTTTAGCCGTTCAATAATTGCAGGTACATCATATTTTTCTTCTGGTATCAAAATCGTCTCCGCACCACCAGCAAGTCCCGCCCATAAAGCAAGGTCACCCGCATCACGGCCCATCACTTCTACAATAAATGTCCGCTCGTGCGATGAAGCCGTATCCCGAATTTTATCAATTGCATCAATGACTGTATTCAACGCTGTATCAAAGCCGATTGTAAAATCAGTACCCTTAATATCATTGTCAATCGTTGCCGGAACACCGACGCAAGGAATACCGAGTTTTGTTAATTCATGGGCTCCCATAAATGAGCCATCTCCACCTATAACAACAACGCCTTCAATACCATGTGACTTCAATTGCTGCAAGGCTTTCTCTCGTCCCTCAGCCGTTCGGAACTCAACACTGCGGGCAGAACGTAGCATAGTTCCACCACGCTGGATGATATCACCTACAGAACCAAGCTCTAACAGTTCAATTTTCCCTTCAATCAATCCTTGGTAGCCATTGTAAATACCTGCAACTTCAAACCCTTCATAAATCGCCTTCCGGACAACTGCGCGAACTGCTGCATTCATGCCCGGCGCATCTCCTCCGCTTGTCAAAACAGCAATCTTTTTCATTAAAATCGCTCCTCGTGTATGTATAATTAGTTTCTGCACCGAATACGAAAAGATGTAGCCTCTTCGCACCTCTTCCTTTAACTAGAAAACACACCCATTTGTCTAAACTTATTGTAGCGATCATCAACAAGTCCATCACCGTCTAACGACTCTAACTGCTGCAACGACACACGGATTGCATCTCTGATATAACCAGCTTGTGCTTGTGGGTCACGATGTGCGCCCCCGAGTACTTCTGGAATAATTTCATCGATAATCCCCATCTCTTTTAAATGAGGTGCCGTGATTTTCATCGCTTCAGCTGCCTGTTTAGCAAGACTTGAGTCTTTCCACAAAATTGAAGCTGCACCTTCAGGAGAAATAACAGAATACGTCGAGTGCTCTAACATATGAATATGATTAGCCACACCAAGTGCTAACGCTCCCCCACTACCGCCTTCCCCAATTACAATTGAAATAACCGGCACAGTCAATCCTGCCATTTCAACAAGATTACGCGCAATCGCCTCACTTTGCCCACGCTCCTCAGCAGCCTTACCAGGATATGCGCCTTTCGTGTCAATGAAGCAAATGATTGGACGCCCAAATTTTTCGGCCTGTTTCATCAGACGTAATGCTTTCCGATACCCCTCAGGGTGAGGCATTCCAAAATTTCGTTTGACATTCTCTTTTGTATCTTTCCCACGCTGATGACCAATAATCGTTATCGGTGTTTCTTCGAACGAAGCGATTCCCCCTACAATAGCGGCATCGTCACCAAATGTCCGATCTCCATGCAATTGCATGAAATCTTCGAATAATTCGTTTATATAATCCAGCGTAGTGGGACGTTCCGGGTGTCTAGCTACTTGAACTCGGTCCCACGGTTCCATATTACCATAAATATCTGTCTCAAGGCGCACTAAACGTGTTTTTAGTGTTCCGATTTCTCCAGACAAATCCACCTCATTTGTCTCCGTAAACTCTTCAAGTTCTTTAATTTTTTCACGAAGTCTGACGATTGGTTCTTCAAATGCCAATGTTTTACTCATGTCATTTCGCTCCTTTCGCATGAAGCCGGACAATTTTAGCGAGTATGTTTTTCATATCATTTCGATGGACAACCGCATCTAACTGACCATGATCCAACAAAAATTCTGCTGTTTGGAAATCCTCTGGTAGCTTTTCTCTTACCGTTTGCTCAATCACTCGTCTTCCCGCAAATCCAATCAGTGCTTTTGGCTCGGCGATATTAATGTCACCAACTGATGCAAAACTAGCCGATACACCACCAGTTGTTGGATAAGTCATGATAGAAATGAACAACAACCCTTTCGACGCATGACGATTCAATGCAACGCTTGTCTTTGCCATTTGCATAAGTGATAATACGCCTTCTTGCATCCGAGCTCCGCCGCTCGCTGAAAAAATAAGCATCGGAATGCCCAATGAAGTTGCTTGTTCAATCGCACGTGTAATTTTTTCACCAACGACAGACCCCATCGATCCCATTCGGAAATGAGCATCCATAATCGCAACAGCTACTTCATGGCCGTCAATTTTCCCAGTCCCCGTCAAGACAGCTTCGTTTAAACCAGTCTTCTTGGCATCTGATTCAATCTTTTCCGTATAGGCTGGAAATTGCAGTGGATTTTCGGTTTTCAGATGATTATCTATTGACTCGAATGTCCCCTCGTCAAATAAGTATGTCACACGCTCTGCAGCTGTCATTTTCAAATGGTGATCACATTTCGGACAAACTTTTAATGTTTTCATTAAATCCTTTGTCAAAATAATATTTTTACACTGCGGACATTTTGTCATAATTCCTTCTGGGACATCATTTTTTGCCGCATCAGAAGGTATCGTTACAGGACGCCTCTTTTTATTTTTCATAAATATATCGCGAATCATGACTTTCTTTCCCCTCTTTCGCCTTCAACTAGCTCCATCCATTCCGAATAGGCTTTCAGTGTTTTCAATTCATCGCCGTCAAGCAAATGGTTAAGTATTTCTTTAACGATGTTATTTTCTTCAGCACCCGTCATTTCTTGATAAGGTACCCTACTATATTGTTTCAATAAAAACCAGATTTTAAGCGATAATCGATTTCCGGTTGCAATAATCATTTCACGAATGATATCCTCACGGAGTATTTCCCCATCCATTTCGATTTTCGCAAGCAAACTTTTCCATACAGGCAATGACCGTAACGAGCTATCCTTGCAGACCAATACAATCGCAGCCGTCTCATGAATCCTTCTTGTTTCTTGCACATCCATGACGGACTTGGGTTGTTGCATGATGAATGCGGCAAGCACTTCAACAAGCTGGTGTTTCTGAAAATCTACAAGAAAAGTCCCTTCTCCACGGCGTGTTTCAATCAGTCCAAGTAGCTCCAAACTTCGTAACGCTTCACGGATTGTCGATCTCCCCGCCTGTAAACGTTCCGCCAATTCCCGTTCTGATGGTAATTTTCCACCGGTTTTTATGCCTTCTTCTTTAATGATTATTCTTAGTTCACCGACAATATCAAGAAACATTTTCGATGATGGTTTTGGATTTTGCATGCGCGGCCCCTCTAGAAAATAAAATAACAAATGAAATGAATAGTGGTCTGACCACTTCTGTTTATAGCATACAGAAAAGAGTGCACGCCGTAAAGTGAAAAATAGAAAACGTCGAATATCTTCAAAGTAAAAAGAGGCCTGCATCCACATTACGCAAGCCCCTTACTTATTTTTTGCCTGCTGCACAAGTATTTGCGGCTTCCCCCTATGACGTTCAACAGTCCCCTCCAGTTGAATCCATGTCATTTCAACAAGCTGATTGGCTGAAACTGCATATTGCCTCGGGAAGAAGGTACACGAAATATCACCTGTTTCATCTTGAAGCGTGACAAACGCCATTGCCTCCCCTTTTTTCGTACGGATACGTTTAATATCAGTAACAAGGCCTGCAATTTTCACTTGTTCACGTTCCTTGACGGTGGAAAGCGTGGAAATAGCGTTAAATCCTCCGCCTAATACCTCTTTCATTTCTGTAGCGGGATGATCAGAAAGATAGAAACCGAGTACTTCCTTCTCTGATTCCAGCGCCTCCATACGCTCCTGACTTTCAGCCGGCGTATACTTTGGGCTTGCCTCCCCGCCAAATAAGAGATGACTGATTGCCCCTTTAATGGATGCCAGTAACACAGTCCGTGATTGGCCAAATTCATCGAGCGCACCAGCTTTAACAAGTGGATTGATTGTCTTCTCTGTAAAAGCCTCTACGCCAAGTCCTTCCGCCATTTCAAACAAGGTCTTCCAGTTACCACCAGACTTTCTAGCCTCTTTAAGCACCCCGAAAAATACAGGTGTCACGCCCTTAATTGCCCCTAAGCCCATGCGGATTGCTCCGTTTTCAACGGTGTACATATATTGACTATGCTTCACAGACGGCGGAAAAACTTGGATACCGCGTGCCTTCGATTCACGTAGCAACTCCATCGTCTTCTCATTGTTACCCGTTGTCGACGACAGCAGTGCCGCGTAAAAATACGCGGGCTCATTCGCCTTTAAATAACCCAATCGATACGAAATAAGTGAGTATGCAACCGCATGACTTTTCGGAAATCCATAATCCGCAAATTTCACAATCAAATCATAAACGGCAACAGCTGCACTCTCCGGAAATCCATTCTTCATGGCACCTTGTGTAAAGCGCGCACGGCCTTCTTGCAAAGTATCACGGTTTTTCTTACTAATGGACCTTCTCAACAAATCTGCTTCTCCCATCGAGAACCCCGCAATACGCACGGCTATTTGCATAATTTGTTCTTGATAAATAATCACTCCATGCGTTTCCTTCAATACCGACTCAAGTTGTGGATGAAGATACGTGACTTGTTCTTTACCGTTCTTCCTGCGACTATATAAGGGAATATTGTCCATTGGACCTGGACGATACAAGGCATTAATAGCAAATAGATCCTCAAATGTAGTCGGCTGAATTAACCGTAATGCCTCTCTCATGCCCTCAGATTCAAATTGAAAAATCCCCGTCATATCACCCGCTCTGAAAAGGTTAAATGTTTTTTCATCGTCGAGGGGAATAGCTTCAAAGTCCAAGCGAATTCGTTTGTCATACTGAATCATCGACCTAATTCGGTCCAATAAAGTTAAATTACGTAAACCGAGGAAATCCATTTTCAATAAGCCTTGTGCTTCAACATCTCCCATTGGCCATTGCGTAAGGTAAATTTCATCTCCTCCACCTTGCAACGGAACAATTTCCACAAGCGGTACGGGAGATAAAATAACACCTGCCGCATGTGTGGATGCATTGCGAGGGAGCCCTTCAATGGTTGCTGCCGCTTTTAACCACTTACTACGCACTGGGTCAATTTCCAGCCAATCACGAAGTGCCTTCGATTGCCCTACTGCCTCTTCCAATGTCCCCGCATGTCTCGCTGGGATTTCCTTCGATAAGAAAGCCATTTCTTCGTTCGTAAAATCAAATACGCGTGCCACATTGCGAGCAACAGACCGTGCTGAAAGCGTGCCAAATGTTATAATTTGTGCCACATGCGTTTTGCCGTATTTCTGCGCCACGTAGTCAATCACTTCAGCACGCCGATTATCTGCAAAGTCAATATCAATATCAGGCATTGTCACGCGATCTGGATTTAGAAATCGTTCAAATATGAGTCCATATTTAATGGGATCGACATCTGTTATCCCAAGTGCAAATGCAACGAGTGAGCCCGCAGATGATCCCCGGCCAGGGCCGGTTAAGATGTGATTGTCCTTCGCATAACGCATAAAATCTTCAACAATAAGAAAATAATCTGCAAAGCCCATACTACTAATGATTGTAATTTCATAGCGAAGACGCTCTACATAAGTCCCCTCTACCGTCCCAAGTCTTCGCTGCAAGCCAGCTACGCTGTTCTTCTCCAATAAAGAAGTGACTGTCTCCCCAACCGGAACTGGAAATACAGGCATGAGCGATTGACTTGCTGGCAAACTAACATCACAGGACATTAGCAGATCAGACATATTTTCGAGCCATTGTGGTCTATCCATAAACCATTCCACCAATTCACTCTCTTCCGGAACATATGCAGCTTGCTGATTATGTTCCGGTCTTGCTGGATCATTTAGCTTATACCCTGTCCGAATTGCGTCCGCCACCTCGTAAGCAAAAGCATCATCCTTATTGAGAAAACGAGATTCATGGACCGCGACGATAGGGATATGTATTGCCTCCGCTATCGCCTCCATATTCTCTTCATCCGGATGCTTAACGCCCCCTGCTCTACTAATCCCTAGCGCAACCGCCGCCCCGCCACAACTCGTTACAACACGTTGAAATACTTCTTTGTCGTAAAACCCACTCCAGGAAGTATCCGTCACCGAACAAATAATGACACATCCCGCACTATAAGCTTTCAGCCAATGAAGGGGGAGTGTTTCAGCATCTCTGACAGCTACAGCACTACTCATCTTCAACAAATTACGATAGCCTTGGTCATCTTTTGCATAAATGTATAACAGAACAGCCTCTGTCTCACTGACCTCCACATAAATGGATAAGCCGATAACAGGGCGAACCCCATATTTCTTCATCACATTATAAAACGAACGAATCCCGTATAATTTCGAATTGACGATGGCAACAGAGGTAGCCCCTCTCCTTTGCAGAAGTGGGGCTAGCCGATCGAGCTTTATGATACCGCGCAAAAGATCTGCGCCAGTCACTACTTGCGGATAGACAAGTGTCAATGCAATCCCTCCGCCCGTTTTTTTACTCACATAATTTCTTTAACTCTGCGATGACTTCATCTGCCTCTTCCCATGAATGGACAGATGCCCCAGAAGCAAGTGGATGTCCCCCACCCCCGAATTGAGCAGCTAACTTGTTAATAACAGGGCCTTTCGAGCGCAATCTCACACGAATCTGATCCTCTTCCTCAATGAAAATGACCCATGCACAAATCCCTTTCACGTCCCCAAGCGCTCCCACAAGCTGAGAAGTGTCGGAAGCCGTCACATTAAACTGTGCCAATATAGCCTTATCTATTTTAACGAAGGCTGCTCCATTATCATCCATCTTAAAGTTTTGATAAATATAGCCTTTGAGATGTAGTAATTCTCGCTTCACTTCGTACATGCCTGCAAATAATTCCGAACGATCAAAATCAAATTTAATCAGATCACTTGCGACTTCAAACGTGTGAACTGACGTACTCGGGAACATGAAACGCCCCGTATCTCCGACAATTCCCGCAAACAGCAATCTTGCTGCATCCGTCGTCATCGTCCAACCATACTCCGCCTGTCCTACTTCAAACAACGAATGAATCATTTCTGAAGTTGAACTCGAAGACGTATTCACCCATTTTACATCTCCATAAGGATCCGCATCTGGATGATGATCAATTTTCACAAGAAGATCACCTTGTGTATAAAATTCCCCATCAATCCGTTCCGTATTGCCTGTATCCGTAATAATGACAAGTGCCCCCTCGTACAAGGCTTGGTCAACTTGATCGGGACGCGCTAAGTATGTCAGTGATTCATCATGAGCTCCTACCGCATATACTTGTTTCCCAGGGTAATTCGCTTGGATCAATTCCTTTAAGCCCATTTGAGACCCATATGCATCTGGATCAGGCCTTACATGACGATGAATAATGATTTTATCGTACTTTTCAATTGTGTCAATGATTTGTCTTTTCATTTCTGTTTCCTCCAGGTCTCGACATATTCGAGTCGCATTTCATTCTAAAAGCCGCTACAATAAAAGAAGTTTGTATTTTATGGAGGGCTTTTATGTTCAATTTCATTTTAGTATTTCTGATTATCGCTTCTGGTGTCTTCTATTTCTATTTCAAGACCCGACAATTTAGAACAAGATCGGTATTTCCTATCCGCAAAAAAATGTTTGCCAGCATGGCCGGCTCCTCACTCGGTGGACTGCTATTATTTTTCGGAATCAATCAACTAATCCTTTTTGACGGAATTGTAACATATGTAATTGCTGCCCTATTCATCGCACTCGGGGCTTATGTTGGTATTTTCAATTACCGTGCCTATAAACATTATTTAAGCTTCGTAGATGAGGAACATGAGTTGAACAAAAACTGATGCGCTTTCGTGCATCAGTTTTTGTTCTTTTTACTTCTAATAACCAACCTTAACGTTCAAACAGTTGGTACATAAACACAGCCTTTGCCACAAGATCGCCTTCTGATAGAATATCGAAATCTACTTTGACAAATCGTCTGCTCATATGCAAAATACGTGGCTCCACAACAACGACACTGCCTAATTGAACATGTTTAATGAAATATAATGTCATATTTTCAGGAACACTTTCCCCGCGCTTGCGCATTTTGATAGCCCTATTCCCTGCTTCGGTCAATAATGTTGTCAATGCACCATATGACAACGAACCGAATTGGTTTGTCATCTGTGGAATAACCGTAAATTCGACAGTCATTTGCTGATCCGTCGAGGTTTTCATTTGATTTTTGACGATATCATCAATGGTTTCCCCTTGTTGTGGTTGACGATGCGTCATTTGGAATGCTTTTAAAACATCCTGCCTACTAATAATCCCTGCAAGCATCCCCGCCTCCGTCACAACAGGCATCAAGTCAATCCCTTCCCAAATCATGCTATGCCCTGCTGACGCAACGCTTGTCTTGCCTGTAACCGTAATGGGATGACGCGTCATTACTTTCTCAATCAAGTCATCAGCCGATTTACCGATAGCATCGCGTGAAGTAATAATTCCTACGAGTTTGCCACCTTTTTCAATGACAGGATAACCCGAGTGAGATGTCTTACGGTTGACTTCATTGAAATGGGTAACCTTGTCCTTTGTTGACAAGGTGATTGTTTCTGCTAGCGGCGTCAAAATATCCTCGACCAGTAAAATCTCTTTCTCAATCAACTGATCGTAAATCGCGCGGTTTAACATGGTGGCCACAGTAAACGTGTCATAGCTTGTCGAAATAACTGGTAGTTCCAGCTCATCCGCTAATTTTTTCACGTCATCTGTTGCATCAAATCCACCCGTAACCAGCACGGCTGCACCCGCCAACAGAGCTGTTTCATGCGCCTTTAATCGATTGCCAACAATTAACAGACTGCCCGCGTCAATATAGCGCATCATGTCGTCTAACTGCATCGCACCAATCACAAACTTGGTTAACGTTTTGTGTAAACCTCCACGTCCGCCAAGCACAAGACCGTCGACAATATTCAGCACTTCTGCAAATGTCAGCCGTTCAATATTTTCCTTCTTTTTCTTCTCGATTCGGATCGTACCTACACGCTCGATTGTATTGACGAGTTTTTGGTTCTCCGCTTCCTTAATGGCTCGATATGCCGTTCCCTCGCTGACAGACAGCGCACGGGCTACTTGGCGAACAGATATTTTTTCACCTACGGCAAGCCCTTCAATATGTTGCAATATCAATTCATGCTTCGTCGCCATGTTTTCACCTTTTCCTATCATGACCTTACAGTCATTCTACCACAAAAGGGAAAGAAAAGCGCAAGATGCCTGAGGGCTAGGGAGTGACTACAGTGTGAATAAAAATCGCTTCAACTGTTCAACATTCAAACGACTCGCCCACCTGCATAATTTTCACCGCATGATTGGTCACAAGTTCTTTAAATACTTCTGGATCCTGCTCAATCGGCGGAAATGTGTTGAAATGAATCGGAACCGTTACTTGCGGATTCAGCAACTCTACAGCATAAGCTGCATCCTCAGGGCCCATTGTGAAATTATCACCAATCGGTAAGAAAGCCACATCAATCGGATGACGCTTGCCAATCATCTCCATATCCCCAAAAACTGCTGTATCTCCCGCGTGATAGATTGTTTTCCCTTCCACTGTCAATAAAATCCCCGCCGGCATCCCTGTATAGATAATGTCATTCTCTTCCGTCTCATAAGACGAACTATGAAATGCTTGCGTATATTTTACAGTTCCAAAATCAAATGTACACGCACCACCAATGTTCATACCATGCGTTTTCACACCTTGCCATCCAAGGTAGACAGCAAGTTCAAAGGTTGCAATGACAAGTGCATCACTTGCTTTGGCAAGCGCAACTGTATCGCCAACATGATCATTATGCCCATGCGTTAGCACTATAATATCCGGCTTTTCATCGCCAACAACTAAGTCCGTTAGCTTATTTCCTGTAATGAATGGATCAATGATAATCATATAGTTACCCGTCATTATTTTTACAATGGAATGTCCATGATATGAAATCTGCATAAAAATATCTCCTCCGTTTTTTATCCACTAGCTATATTTTTCGTTATTCAACCCGAAAACCCTCTTTTTTGTTATGATTGTATTATACAAAAAGGAGGTCATTTGAGTGAGTAAAGTGAAAGAAATTCAACAATATTTGCACAATGAGCATGTAGACGCTGCTTTTATCACAACGCCTGATAATGTCTTCTACATTACTGGATTCCACAGCAATCCACATGAACGGTTATTGGGCGTTATGGTATTCAAGGATGCCGAGCCTTTTATCATTTGCCCATTGATGGAAGTGCCTGATGTGAAGGCAGCTGGCTGGTCTTTTGAAGCAGTCGGACACGAAGATACACAGGATGCTTGGGATGTTGTCATGGAGGCTGTTCGCAAACGCGGGAATCTTCCAACTTCTATCGCCATCGAAAAATCCCATCTAACTGTTGAACGCTTCGAACGCATGGGACAACTGTTGACTGACACGACATTCGTTCGTCTTGACGAACAGTTAAATAGCATGCGCAATATCAAAAGTGAGGATGAGCTGGTTAACTTACGCAAAGCTGCCGAGCTGGCCGATTATGCGATTGCCGTTGGCTGCAAGGAAATTGCCGAAGGTAAAACAGAACTAGAAATACTTATGGCAATTGAGTTTGAAATGAAGAGAAAAGGTGCCGAGAAAATGTCCTTCGATACGATGGTTCTTTCTGGTCCAAAAACTGCCTCACCACATGGCACACCAGGGGACCGCAAAATCCAACAGGGAGATTTCATCCTGTTTGACCTCGGTGTCGTCTATAATGGCTACTGTTCAGACATTACCCGAACCGTTGCCTTCGGTGAGCCGTCTGAAAAAATGCGTGAAGTTTATGAAACTGTGAAGAATGCAGAACAAGCAGCCATTGATAAGGTACGACCTGGCGTCAAAGCCCTCGAAATCGATAAAGCTGCAAGGGATGTTATTGATGACGCAGGTTATGGTGATTATTTCACACACCGCGTCGGTCATGGACTTGGTATTTCCGTGCACGAATTCCCGTCGATTACAGGGACTAACGAACTTGAGCTTGAAGAAGGAATGGTGTTTACCATTGAACCTGGTATTTATCATCCTGACATCACAGGCGTTCGAATCGAAGATGATGTTGTCGTCATCGCAAACGGTGTTGAAGTACTGACGAAGTTCCCGAAAGAATTGCAAATTATCCAGCCATAACAAACAGTCAAGCTAAAAGGCTGTCCATCTATTTGCAGATGGGCAGCCTTTGTCATTTGATTATCTATTTAATAACGTTTCAGCCACTACGTAGTCGAGACCTTGATCAGCCGCTACTGCTTGATAAGTTACATGCCCGTCCAATGTGTTGATGCCTTTTTGAAGAGCTAGATTATCTAAACAAGCTTGTTTATAGCCTTTGTTAGCAATTTCAAGTGCATATGGCACAGTCACGTTCGTTAAAGCTGTTGTCGATGTTTGCGGAACAGCTCCTGGCATATTCGCCACTGCATAGTGAACAATTCCATGTTTTTCGTATGTTGGATTATCATGCGTTGTGACACGGTCTGACGTTGCAAAAATGCCACCTTGGTCAATCGCAATATCAATAAGCACAGAACCCGGTTTCATCGATTTCACCATATCTTCTGACACTAACTTCGGTGCTTTTGCCCCTGGGATCAAAACAGCACCAATGACAAGATCCGAATGTTTGACAGATTCGGCAATATTGAATGGGTTGGAGACGAGTGTCTGAATATCGTTGCCAAAGATTTCATCTAAATAACGTAGACGATCTACAGACAAGTCTAATACAGTTACTTTTGCTCCCATACCTACCGCGATACGAGCCGCATTCGTTCCTGCTTGTCCTCCACCAATAATCGTTACCTGACCACGTGAAACGCCTGGTACACCACCTAGTAGAATTCCTTTTCCACCGCTCGTTTGTTGTAAATATTGTGCACCAATCTGCGTCGCCATACGTCCTGCCACTTCGCTCATTGGCGCTAGAAGAGGCAATGTATTATTTGGAAGTTGAACAGTTTCGTAAGCAATTCCAATGACTTTATTATCAAGCAGTGCTTTTGTTAGTTCGACTTCAGGTGCAAGGTGCAAGTAGGTAAACAGAATAAGTCCTTCTCGGAAATAGCCATACTCTGAAGCAATTGGCTCTTTTACCTTCATGACCATATCAGTATCCCATGCTTGTTCTGCCGTTGCGACGATTTGTGCACCCGATGCACGATACTCTTCATCTGTAAAGCTTGACCCGATGCCTGCTCCCGTTTCGATGAAGACTTCATGCCCTGCTGATTTCAGGTTAAAAACTCCTGCTGGTGTCATTGCAACACGATTTTCATTGTTTTTAACTTCTTTCGGAACCCCAATACGCATTGTTTTTCCCCCTACCAAATAATTATTTCGTTGGTCACACAGCAACTTCTTATACGTATTATGCGGACCAATGTTACTTTTATTCTATCAGATAAGAAATCATTTCGCTCTACTTTTCAATATTCGCAGAATACTTAGTCAGTTAAATGTGACACTTTTATAATAAATTGCAGAATTCGACAAAAAACGTAACAAAATTGTGACATTCACGTAATTATCAACGATTTCTTTTATAGATTAAAAGGATTTTCAGTCTTATTATCGAAGTAGTAACTATACCAACTAAGGATGGAGTGAGTAAGATGACATTAGTATACAAACAAATTCTCGTTGCCGTAGATGGATCAAAAGAATCCGAGTGGGCTTTCAAAAAAGCGGTGGCCATTGCAGATCGAAATGATGCGACTTTGAATTTGATAAATATCATTGATACACGTTCTTATGCTGCTGTGGAAGCTTATGACCGATCAATTGCAGAACGGGCACAAAAATTTGCAGAAGAACTTTTAAACGACTACAAAGTTGAAGCCGAAAAAGCAGGTGTGCAACATGTCAACATCATCGTTGAGTATGGTTCACCTAAAACAATGATTTCACGTGACCTTTCTAAGAAATTACAAGCCGATCTAATCATTTGTGGAGCAACAGGATTAAATGCAGTTGAACGCTTCCTGATCGGTAGCGTTTCTGAAAATATTGTCCGCTCTGCGAAATGTGATGTGCTTGTTGTACGTACAGCTGAAGACGCTAAATGACAAAAAGAGTTGCTCGAGGATAGTTATCGAGCAACTCTTTTTTCTTGTTAAGAAGCCCTCATTGTTATTTCACGCCACAAAACAGCAAAGTCCATCCATTTTTACAAACAAATCAATAAACTTATAACCCTGCAACCCGAACAGTATCGCGGGCGATCATGATCTCTTCATTGGTCGGGATCACAAGCACTTTAACAGGAGAGTATGGGAAGCTAATATGAACTTCCTTCCCTCTTATGTTATTCAAATCCGGATCAAAGTACACGCCCATGAACTCAAGGCCTTCCAGCACCTTTTGTCGAATAACATCACTGTTTTCACCGATTCCCGCTGTAAAAATAATCGCATCGACACCGCCCATTCTTGCTGCATAGGATCCGATATACTTATGGATTCGATCTGCAAAAACATTTAAAGCAAGCTGTGCACGCTCATTACCTTTCGATGCTTCAATTTCAATATCACGTAAATCACTTGAAAATCCTGAAACAGCGAGCATACCCGATTGTTTATTCAACACATCGAGCACTTCTTCAACTGATTTCCCCGTCTGTTCCATAATATATGGAATGAGCGCTGGATCGATATTACCAGAACGCGTCCCCATCGTTAGACCTGCAAGCGGTGTAAAGCCCATTGAGGTATCTAACGACTTACCGCCCTCAACAGCCGCAATACTAGCACCGTTTCCTAGGTGGCAAGAAATCAGTCGCGTTGTTTCCAGGGGGCGATTCAATAGTTCTGCTGCACGCTCAGTGACATACTTATGGCTAGTCCCATGGAATCCATATTTCCGAATGCCATACTTCTCATAATACTCATACGGCAAAGGATAGAGGAACGAACTTTCTGGCATCGTTTGATGAAATGCCGTGTCAAAAATAGCAACTGCCGGCACATTAGGCAAGGCCTTTTTAAATTCCTTGATACCCGTAATATTAGCTGGATTATGCAGTGGTGCAAGATTGGATAGTTCCTCGAGCTTAGATAAGATTTCTTCAGTAATCAATACGGAATCACTGAACACTTCCCCACCGTGTACAACACGATGACCAATACCGTCAATTTCATCGAATGAACGAACAATACCTTCGTCCAACAATAGAGTTAGTAGCATGGCAACAGCATCTGCATGATTAGGGATATCTTGAATTTTTTCAACCTTTCCATTTTCGGATTTCAACGTGAAAATAGAGTCTGAAAGACCAATTCGTTCTACCTGTCCTTTTGCTACTACATGCTCATTTTCCATTTTAAGAAGCTGAAACTTTAAAGAAGAGCTTCCCGCGTTAATCGCTAAAATGTTTTGCATCACTAATGCCTCATTTCAACTAGATACTTTTTAGTTTTTAATTCAAAATTGCTTATTCTGTAGCCCACATATCAATTTTCTGGAGAAATAGCGCCATCGCCCGCTTGTCTGTCATGTTTGGCACCTTCGCCAGTAAGACATCCGGTGTTGCTACTATTTCAGGGGAGGGTTTTTGAAGGACTAAAATACTCTTTGCATGTGTCGCACTTTTAAATAAGGAATCCGGTAACTGAATAACAGCTCGAATCACTGTCTGCTTTTTCAAAAATGGATGCAGCAAAGATGACTGTTCAGAGTCAAACAAATTCGCTGGGATGATGAACAATCCATGTCCACCCGGTTTTGTGTGGTTCATCGATTGTTCGATAAACAGATGATGGGCATATGCATGTCCCTCAGCCGGCATCAATTCGTAATTAAGAGCATTGTCATCATCTGGGTAAAATCCAACAGGCACATCACTGATTGTAATGTCTACTGGGTCAACAAGTAACGGTCGCAATGCATCCTGAACATAAAACGTCACTGGGTGTTCCAGCAATTCAGCCACCACAGCGGATAGTCTAACGAGTACATCATCAATTTCAACAGCTGTTGCCGTCACTTGATGACCAATCGCATTCATCACTGTATATAGTAAATTGCCTGTCCCTGCCGCAGGGTCAAGCAGTGTTAAATTATGCTCATCCACCGCCAACTTACTAGCGATATGCCCAATTAGCATCCCGATAGAATCCGGAGTCATTTGGTGATGCGGTTGGGCATTTTGTTTCATCCCTTTGAGGACAGCAAGCTGAATGCCTCTACGGATATCTTCTTTAGATACAGACCCCGACACTGTCGGACTCACTTCACCTGAAAGCCATTGTCCACACGCCTCAATAATCGCTTCCAAATAGAGCTTATCAGTCGTTTGTGCGTATGTATCTATGAACGAAAAAATTTTCTCTGTATCTGTTGTCATTTTTCTATCCCTCTATCGATAAAACCCACCCGTTGCCGAGTGGGTTTCCCTAATTAGTTTAATCAATTACGCCTTGGCGTACTTTTGCTGAATCAAGTTAATTGTTTGACAGCTTCAATTGCTTTATCGTAATCAGGATGATCTGTATTTTCACTAACATACTGAACATATGTCACTTTATCATCTTTATCGATAACAAAGATAGAGCGTGCAAGTAAACGAAGTTCCTGAATAATTGTGCCATATGCTTCTCCAAATGACAAATCACGGTGGTCAGATAATGTTTGAACATTTGCGATGCCTTCAGCTGCACACCATCTTGCTTGTGCAAATGGTAAATCTGCTGAAATCGTCAATATTTGGACATCATCACCAAGTGATGCTGCTTCTTCGTTGAACTTGCGTGTCTGCGTTGAACAAACACCCGTGTCAATCGAAGGAATAACACTGATCAAACGAATTTTACCTTTTGAATCAGCCAATGTCACTGGGCTTAAATCATTTGCAAGCACTGTAAAATCCGGTGCTGTATCACCTACTGCAACTTCTTTTCCAAGCAATGTAACAGGACTATTCTTGAATGTAACGTTAGCCATTAAGACGCCTCCTTTTTCATACTTCTATCATACTAAAGGGCAGTCTATTCTTGCAACTGTTGTCCCTCAAGTTGTTGCTTGCTGACGAGAATCTCTTTTTCATAGACATGCTCGTATTCAACGACTGTCTCTGCAAACACATCATGCAAAGCCTCTTTTTTCGGCATGAACAAGACAAGCAAATATGGAATCACAAGCATTTTTGAAATGAATCGACCAAAGACTTCACGGAATAAGATAGCCCCCCATGTTAACGGTGCACCGTTCTTTGCCACAACCCTTATGCCCAGAATCATTTTCCCAACCGTCTGCCCGAAAAATTTCGTCATGAGCGCAAAATAGAGGAGTAACAGCAGCAGCGCTGCGACTTTATAAGGGCTAAACAACAAAAATGACGGGTTGCTAATGTCGGTACCTACCACTCTAAAAATAGGTTTAATGAGGATTCCACTAATTGCATACAGGACAAGCAGGTCGATGGTATACGCCCAAAAACGAGTCCAAAATCCGACATATTTCAGTCGAAAATGCGCTGTTTGACTAGTTGAAGAGTCTACAACTGATTTCACCGCAATAGGCTGTTCCGGAAGATTCGGTGGTTGTTCGATATACTCTGACATATGCTCACTCCCCCCTATCTTTCACCATACAAATACATCATCCGTGGCGCATTATAATCGGACAATAATTTGCCGATTAATTCTGATTCGATATTGCTACCGAATAAGTTACTGGCTTTCACGCTAAAAATCGAACTCCAGCTATCGAGCATTGTATATTCAAATACTGTCGCATTTTGAAGATCATAATCTTCTTTCATAGCTACAATGACATCTCCGATTTTTCCAACCTCATCCGCAAGTCCAGCTTCGATTGCTTGACGTCCATTCATAATCCGACCATCTGCAACGGCTTTCACTTCCGCTTCAGTCATCCCACGACCTTCTTCAATGATATCCACAAAGCGTTCATACGAGTCATTAATCATTTCTTGTAGCATCACTCGTTCTTCCTCTTTCATTTCACGTGATCCGCTCATGATATCTTTGTATGGCCCCGTCTTGATGGTATTGAAATCAATGCCGTATTTTTCAGCCAGTTTTGCGTAGTTGACACTTTCCATAATGACGCCAATCGATCCTGTAATCGTTTCACGATTGACAAATATTTTATCTGCCGGCGCCGCTACATAATAGCCGCCTGAAGCTGCCATTCCACCCATTGAAACATAAAGTGGAACGTCCCGTTCAATTTGAATTGCACGAATGGCATCGTAAATATCTGCCGACTCGACAACTCCACCACCAGGTGAATTCACTTTGAGAACAACACCTTTGACGCTGTCATCCCCGCGAATCTCATCCAATTGGTTCATGAAAAATTGATGATTATAGCCCGCTGGTTGAAATATCGATGACGAGTTTCCTAAATCTTGAATAACTCCGTCAAGTGTAAGGACGGCGATTTTCTCCCTACCCACACCTTCTTCCAATACGATTTCACTATACCCCGATGTTGATGTTGTCATCAGCTCTTCAAAGAAACCATTAACATCTCTTGTAAATATGTACGATAATGAGTTGACACCTACTGAAACAAAAATAAGTGCTGCCGCGACGATGATGGCAATCCATCGTTTCATTGTCATTTCTTCTTCCTCCTTTTTCTAAACTACACTATTCTGTACGTTCTTTAAGCCCAAAATGTTTCACTCCATGGTAAAATAGATTTAACTCATTCAGAAGGAGTAGGATTAAATGGCAGAACGAATGAATATTTATATTTACAGCAAGCACGACGAAGACTCACTTGATAAAAAATCAAAGGTGGAAGACGCGCTCATCCATGAAGGCTTTACAATGACCGACAATGACCGAGAAGCTAATATTATCATCAGCATCGGCAGTGACGGTTCTTTTTTACAAGCAGTTCGTAAGACAGGCTTTCGTCAAGATTGCTTATATGCAGGACTATCACTGACTGGCAAACATGGATTATACTGCGATTTCAATTATAACAATCTTTATGAAATGATGCAGGCAATTCACCAAGCAAAACTTGAGGTGCGAAGATATCCTTTGATTGAAGTAACAATTGACAATCACCAACCATTCTATTGTTTGAATGAATTCAGTATTCGTTCAAACATTATTCGCACATTCGTCCTAGATGTCATCATCGACGACAAATTATTTGAAACATTCCTTGGTGATGGGTTAATCATTTCAACACCGACTGGCAGTACAGCTTACAACAAATCCGTCAAAGGTGCTGTTGTTGATCCCTTATTACCTTGTTTTCAAGTAAGCGAGCTCGCCTCTGTGAATAACAATAAGTACCGCACACTCGGCTCTTCATTCATTATGAGTGGCAACAGGAAACTGCAGCTAAAAGTACATCAAGATGGCAATGATTTCCCTTTGATGGCCGCAGATAACGAAGCACTCGGTATCCGTCAAGTAGAAAATGTAGAAATTCGGTTAAGCGAAAAAACGATTAAAACTGTTAAACTAAAAGACAATTCGTTTTGGGAGAAAGTACAGAGGATCTATTTGTAATCACAAAAGTGCAAGTATCTAAAACGTAAACAAAAAGAAAAGCCACCCATTACGGATGGCTTTTCTTCATCTTCATAACTTCCAACACTTTTGACGCGGTAAATAAAAGAAGCGCAACCCAGATAAAGGAAAATGACAGTAAATCTATCTTTTCGAATGACTCCTTGTAAATGACAACTCCAATAAATAGCATCATCGTTGGCGCAATATACTGCAAAAAACCCGCCATATAGAGCGGAATTCTTTGAACACCTTTCGCGTACATAACTAGCGGTAAAGCTGTTGCTACACCTGTTAAAACTAGTAAAATATCCGTCTTGATGTCCGCTTGTAAAAATACCACACTATCGCCCATGAATAACCACATATAATAGATAACTGCAAATGGCATAATAAAAAATGTTTCAATTGTCAATCCACGTAACGCATCCAACTGAATTCTTTTCTTGATAAGTCCGTAGATTGCGAAAGTAGCAGCTAATGAAAATGCTAACCACGGAAATTGACCATATGAAATAGTTAAAATCGTCACGCCTATTGTCGCAAGTAAAAATGCTATTTGCTGTGCCCGACTGAGTTTTTCCTTTAGAAAAAAGATCCCAAGCAGCACTGAAATGAGCGGATTCATATAGTAACCAAGGCTTGCTTGAACGATATAATCATGATTCACCGCCCATATATAAATGAACCAGTTACCCGATACAAGGACCGATGCTAAAAATAATAACCAAAAATCTCGCTGCGATTTCCAAAGCCGCTGTATATCCTCTATTAGATGACGTCCGCCCTTTATCATGAGCACAAGTAACAGCGTCATAACGAACGCCCAAATGATACGGCTTATAATTATTTCCGTACTACTAACATGCTCAAGATTTTTCCAGTAAATCGGCATAATTCCCCAAATAAGATACGATCCAACCGCCCAGAGGACACCACTTTTCTCTGTCTGCATAGCGACATCCCCTTTATTATTTTAATTCTCGAAATAACAAACTAAGTATAGCGTCATTATGATAGCAGGTAAAGTTGAAAGTTTTATTTACTTTTTCGTTACAGAAAAAATTACCCTTGCCAAAACGAAGCACTCCGTTTTAACAAAGGCAATCTGTCTTCTAACTCACTGCTGCTCTTGATTTCTTAATACCACACGCATAATCTTTCCGGAAGCCGTCTTTGGTAACTCTTCCACAAATTCAATTTTTCGAGGATATTTATAAGGTGCCGTCAGTTGTTTCACATGCTCTTGCAATTCGGCAACGAGACCGTCCTCATTTTTCCATTCAGGGTCGCGCAACACAACAAATGCTTTGACGATATTTCCACGAATTTCATCTGGACTTCCAACGACTGCACATTCACGAACTGCCGGATGTTTCGTCAAAGCATCTTCCACTTCAAATGGACCAATTGTATAGCCCGAACTGATAATGATGTCATCTCCTCGGCCTTCAAACCAGAAATAACCGTTCTCATCCATTTTTGCACGGTCGCCTGTTACATAATACTCTCCACGGAACTGCATTTGCGTCCGTTCCCGATCTTTTAAATATTCCTTAAACAATGCAGGCGTTGACATATGTACTGCGATGTCACCGACCTCCCCCGTTGTAATAGGATTTCCTTCATCGTCAATAATGTCAACTTTATTCCCTGGTGTCGGTTTACCCATTGAACCAGGTCTTGCTTCCATACCAAGCATCGTTCCTACAAGCAATGTATTTTCCGTTTGCCCATAGCCATCCCTTACCTGAAGTGAGAATGTTTTATCAAATATATCAATCACCTCGCGATTCAGTGGCTCACCTGCCGATACGGCACTACGGATTGAAGAAACATCGTATTCCTGTAGGTTGTCCATTTTCGCTATAAACCGATATTCTGTTGGTGTACAACAAAGCACATTCACCTGATAGGTAGCGATGAGCTCCAAATACGTTTTAACGTCAAATTTCCCATCATAGACCAACCCTGTTGCACCACTCCCCAAAACAGAAAGAAAAGGTGTCCAAATCCATTTTTGCCAGCCTGGAGCAGCAGTTGCCCAAACGATATCTTCTTCCTCAATACCGAGCCAGCTTGCACCCGTAGTACGTAGATGTGCATAGCCCCATCCATGTGAATGAACAACACCTTTTGGTTTACCAGTTGTTCCCGATGTGTACGAAAGAAATGCCATATCTGAGCTTTTTGTATCGGGTGCGCTGAATTCTGTCGATGCGGTCTCCATCAGTTCTGTTAATGAGAGTTGCCCCGTTTTTGCTTTTCCAACAACAAAAAGTTGAACATCCTTCATATTATCTACTTCACTAAATTGATCAGTGAACGCTTCATAGGCCACAATTGCTTTTGCATCACTATGCGCCAAACGATATTCAATATCTGTGGTGCGCAGCATTTCAGAGCTCGGAATAACCACGAGTCCCGCTTTCAGTGCCCCAATATATGTTATATACGCCTCAATCAAGCGTGGTACCATGACAAGAACAACGTCCCCTCTCTGGAGACCATTCGATTTAAACACGTTAGCCGCCTTATTTGCTGCTCTCATTAGTTCATCGTATGTAATTTCTTTCTTGTTACCTTGTGCATTTATGTAAATAAGTGCTTTCTTACCGATTCCGGTCGCATACTTTTCGAACTCACTCACAAGATTATAATTCTCTGGCGCAATTAGCTGTTCACGGTTCATAAAAATCCCCCTTTTCTTTCTACTTTAATTATACAAACATTTGTACAATAATTCAAAAGTAATTTACTTTTCAAACTAACAATACGAACAAGCCGCCCCTAGTCGTTAGAGGCGGCTTGTCATCTATTCCATTATTTTTGGTAACCCTTCATTTGCTCTTGAGCCTGACGTACTAATCGCTTTGTAATTTCTCCGCCGACGGAACCGTTGGCACGCGATGTAGCATCTGGGCCCATTTGTACTCCAAATTCATTTGCAATTTCGTTCTTCATTTGATCCAGCGCCTGTCTTACACCTGGAACAACAAGTTGATTTGAATTACCACTGTTTGGCATTGTATGTCACCTCCTTGTACAAATAGAATGTGCTATTGTTAGGAATTCATGCACAATCGGTAGTCGGTAACTTCTACCAAATCGGTTGAAGAAGTTTAAAATACTACATTTCCGACAACACTGCTAAGAAGAAAAGCTATTCCAAAACAGCCTGTCATATAATCATTATTTTTGGCTATAACCGCTCATTTGCTGTTGTGCCTGACGTACTAAGCGCTTTGTAATTTCTCCACCAACAGATCCATTTGAACGCGCTGTAGCGTCTGGACCCATTTGTACGCCAAATTCGTTTGCAATTTCATTTTTCATTTGGTCTAGTGCTTGTCTTACGCCTGGAACGACAAGCTGATTTGAATTACCACCACTGTTTGGCATTGTGTGTCACCTCCTTATGCATATAGAATGTGCTAATGACAAAAATTCATACAGTTCTTTCGACTGGTAACTTCCACCAAATTCGTTCAAATCGTTTAAAACATCGCCCATTGCTGCATACTAAAAAGCAAAAAGCTGCTCCGGAAAAATTCCGAAACAGCTTTTCATGTTGTAATTATTTTTGGTTAGTGCCACTCATTTGTTGCTGCGCCTGACGTACTAATCGCTTTGTAATTTCTCCGCCGACGGATCCGTTGGCACGCGATGTAGCGTCTGGGCCCATCTGTACACCAAATTCATTTGCAATTTCGTTTTTCATTTGATCAAGTGCTTGTCTTACACCTGGAACGACAAGCTGATTTGAATTTCCGTTGTTGTTACTAGCCATGATTACCACCTCCTTGTGCATGTAGAATGCGCCGCACGCAGAAATTCATGCACAAGGTTTCTGTGGTAATTTTTGCATCACTTACAGTAGGTCATCGAATTCATCTTGCTTCTGAAGCGGCAAGTCAACAGTTATCCGATTCTTCACCGCTTCTTCAACCATCGGTGCAAAATCAGAAAAACTTTCATAGTATATGACTTTTTCAAGTCTCGGTTTTGTTTTTGGATTGGAAGGCGAGAAAATCGTACAGCAATCTTCATAAGGCTGAATCGAAATATCATAAGTTCCGATTTTTTGTGCAATCTCAATAATGTCCAGCTTATCTGAAGCAATCAGCGGACGTAAAATTGGCGTCGTCGTCACTGCATTAATCGCCGTCAAACTTTCAAGCGTCTGGCTCGCTACTTGTCCAAGGCTTTCCCCTGTTACAATTGCCAGTGCACCTATTTCCGCACGTACTTGATCAGCAATTTGCAGCATCAATCTACGCGTTGTCGTCATTGACACATTGTCTGGTACCTGATTGACGATGGTTTGCTGAATTTCAGTAAACGGAATAATATGAAGACGCACCGCTGCTCCGAAGGAACTTAGCTTTTCAGCCAGATCCATCACTTTCTTTTTCGCTAATTCACTTGTAAACGGTGGACTCGCAAAGTGAATCGCATCAATCGATACGCCGCGTTTCATCATTAAGTAACCTGCGACTGGACTATCTATACCGCCTGACAGCATAAGAAGGGAATGGCCATTCGAGCCAACTGGCATACCTGCCGCACCTTTATGTACTTTAGCTGTTAAATAGGCACCTTCGCTTCTAATTTCCACATGCAATAATACTTCTGGTTTTTTCATTTGCACAATCAATTCCGGGAAGTTTTGTAGCACATGTGCTGCAATTTCTTGTTGCAATTCACCAGTTACAAGTGGAAAGGATTTATCAGTCCGTCGAATTTCGACTTTGAAAGTTTTTCCTGCTGTTTCACCTGCACCAATAACACGAAGCGCAGTTTCTTTTATCGCTTCAAGTGTGGCCTCACATTTGGCAACTGGACTAAATGACTGAATACCAAAAATATGCGGTAGCCTAATAATCGCTTCTTCCATATCCCGTTTGTCATCCGCAAATAGAAACATACGATCACGTTCCGCTTGGAGTGCTACCGTCGGTAAATCACTTAATGCCTCTTTAATATTCTTGCGTAATTTCTTCACAAACACATTACGATTGCGACCCTTTAACGATATTTCACCATATCGAATTAATAACTCATTCCATTCCATCAGCCATTTCCCCTTCCAAGTAGCTCCATGAACTGCGCAAATACTTGCTCGAATTCCACTACATGTTGTTCACTATTATTTTTCCCAAAACTAATTCGAATTACGCCATTTTTATATTTTTCAGCCAATCGAATAGCTTCTATTACATGTCCTGCCGCACCACTTTTAGATGAACAAGCACTAGAAGTCGACACTGTAATCCCTTTCTCTTGAAAAAAATTAACAGCAACTTCACCTTTTACTTTATAAAATGCAATCGATACAATATGTGGTGCTGCTTTGTCAGGCGCAAGAACAACAACATCGTCATAGTTCTTAATAAAATTAACGAGACGATTTCGCCATTGTCTAAATTCCTGACGTTCTTCATCGAGCAAGCTAATCCGCATCGCTTTGGCAAGTGCTACTGCATCTGCTACCGCTACCGTACCGCTTCGTAGCCCATGCTCCTGGCCACCACCAAAGTTCAACGCTTGCGGCGGTATACCTTTTCTAAATGCTAGTAGACCTGACCCTTTTAAGCCATTGATTTTATGGGCTGAAATGGTAATTGCATCCGGGCCATCGCCTGTCAGTGAAATAGGCAATTTCCCAAAGCTTTGCACCGTATCGGAATGGAATAACGCACGTGAATACTGTTTAATCAGCCGAGCGCATTCAGCTAATGGCTGGACAGTTCCAATCTCATTGTTCACATGCATAATACTGACGACAATTGTCTCTGCGCGTAGCTTGCTCTTTAATTCTTCTGTAGAAATCATTCCTTGTTCATCCACTGCCAAATAATCAACGTCAAACCCCTGTGTTTCTAGGTATTCCATCGCAAATAGCACAGAAGGATGCTCAATTTCAGTCGTAATGATATGATTTCCCCTAGAACGAAACGCCCGTGCAAAACCGATAACTGCTAAATTATTCGCCTCTGTCCCTCCAGAAGTAAATATGATATTGCCGTCTGGCGCACTAAGAATCGATAAAATTTGTGCTCTAGATTTTTCTAACAGCGTTTCAGCCTGTTTGCCCGCAAGGTGTATCGAAGCAGGATTTGCATAAAAACGCTTATTCACTTCAATGAAAGAAGTAAGCACACTATCGTCAGGAGCTGTAGTCGCACTATTGTCAAAATAAATCATTCGTTCCATCCTTTCACTTGTTACAAATATCAATTACGCCTTGGCGTAATTGTGTCTGGATTTTTTTCGAGTTCACTCGAAAAGCTCCCCTAAAAATCCGTGACATCTGGGAAGGATTGAACTGAATCCTTCCTTGGAGGCTTTATCAGGGAGGAATTGAACTTCATTCCTCCTTATTCAGCAGGGGCTTCTGCTGAATGAAGATAAGCGTGACAAAGCCACCCGCACTTATATGCTGGTGGCTATTTTTCTGTTACCTAACCTTCACATGAATGATTGTACCATCTTACACATGCTCTTTGACAAGTTCCTGAATTCGCTTCATAGCACCTGGTTCAACTTCTTCAACTGCTGTTGCGGCTTGTTCTAGCGCTTTGGCATAACGGAATTGTCTAAATGATTCTTCTGCATCCAACAAGCGCGTATGCATTTCAGGATTAGAAGCTCGGTAACGATTACCATATTGAATAATCCATTCAATCAGCATCACATTGTCCAATAACTCTTCTACTTTCTCACTGACGTCCAGAACTGCTTTTTCGGCATTTTCCAAGTATGTGTCCACAATGCCCATATTCAGAGGTACTTCCTGCAAACTTTGCGTCACAATATATATCTGTTCGTCCGCCTCTTCCAAACGAGCTTCCATTTCATCCGGAATACCAGGGATATTCCCTTTGTGAAGCATTCTATCCGTATTTTGCAATCTGCGAGAGAGTTCCTCTAGCTTTGTTCGTACATTATTTTCATCGATACGCAAGTTTTTCATCCGATTTACGAAGCTATCTTGTTCTTCGGCGATTTGTTCAAGTGCTTCAGAAATGAGCTGTAACTCTTCCTGTAAACTTGAATTGGCAGATACTTGTTCTTCGATTCGAGTTGTCAATACTTCAAAACGTTTGTCGATAGCCATCAATTTTTTCAGTGCCTGTTGCGGAATTTGTGCTTCTTGTTCATTTAATCGATAACTTTGCTGAACAAACGCTGCTTCGTTTGAAGTTTCTTTTGTCAACGTCATAATTTCTGAAAGTTTTGCAGCAATTTTGTTATGGTTTTCATCAATATAATGTTTGGCAGTAACTTCATTTTCCAGCGCATCATAATAGGAATCGATACGATCATTTATTTCTGAAGTATGCTGCTGAACTGATTCAATTTGAAGTTCAGCCATTTTAGCTAGCATCTCTTCAAGTTCACCTTCAATCGTGTCCAGATGTTTTGGCAATTCAAGATGCTGTAAATAATAAGATTGCTCTTCCATCTCTTTTGTTCCATTCCGTAGTTCTCGGAGAGACGCAGGAATCTTACTTTGCAGCTCAGTAAGCAGTGAAGGTGTCTCATGGATAATTTCAAACAACCGATCACCTTTAGTTGACAAAGAAATCACAATTTCTCTCGCTAACAAGTAATTACCATTCACTGTTAATTCATCGTATTCTTCAAATTTCGGATTAAACGCTTCAAGTTCTTTCTCTAACGGATTGACTGTCATACCGAATGAATGTTGATGGGCTAAAATTGTTTTACGAGCAGCACGATGCTGCTCCTTCAGCTTTTCCATCTCAATTCGATTTTTCTCTTCGCTACCAACAAGTTCGTTCAATTCTTGCATAATGTCATTCATTTTTTTATCACAAAAACGAATTGTTTCTTGGATTTCCTTTTCTACCTCGGTCGCTTTTCCAAAACGAAAACGATCTATCAGATCTTCTACATCGAATAACCGCGAGTCAATTTTCGGCATATGTACGTCCATCACTTCTGTCCACTCGTTGCGCCAACGTTCAAAGTTTTCCTCGGTTTCGCCTGTCATATTCAGTTGTTTGACTTTTGTCATTTCTTCTAAAATCGGTTTATGTTGGATTTGCAATTTCTCCTGCTCCAATCGACCGACTTCCTGAATATGTTTGCGCCTAAATAAGAAGGCGATTGTTATTACTATGATGAGTACTATAATTGGAATGATGAAGTATATCATCGTGGTCCCCCTATCCCCGAGTCACTGTGCCTTGATATATATCCTATATAGTACCACGTTTATATACTTTTAGTTGCGAAAATGAATGATTTATAGGGAAAAATCTGTTTTCCCTCATAAAATCCGAAAAACTTGTTTATAAACAGCTCAAAATGTATACTTACTCTACATAATTTTATGTAAAGGAGTGCTTTCTTTGTTCGTAGAAGTCGACTATGCTACTGATATAAATGCTAAGTATGAGCAACTTGTGAATCAATTAGATGCTTTGTTAACGGGTGAAAGCAATAGATATGCCAACTTAAGCAATGCTTCTGCATTACTTAATCAATTTTTTGACCGCATCAATTGGGTAGGTTTTTATTTACTGGACTATGAAGAGCTCGTACTCGGCCCTTTCCAAGGTCTTCCTGCGTGTATTCGGATTCCACTCGGAAGAGGCGTCTGCGGAACAGCTGCCCAAACACAAAAATCAATTATTGTACCAGACGTTAATGCATTCCCAGGACATATTGCCTGTGATGCAGCTTCAAAGTCTGAAATCGTTATCCCACTTATAAAAGACGGCAATTTAATCGGTGTCCTTGATATCGATAGTCCCGAACTGAATCGCTTCACTGAAGAGGACCGTATAGGTCTTGAAAACGTTGTTCAAGTGCTCGTAAAGCATATCTAAAAAAAGTAAATCAGCCTTGAGTCTCCCAGACCAAGGCTGATTTACTTTTCCATGTTTACTTCATTACCGCGAAGGCTGCTTCCATATCCCCAATCAAATCCTCGACATGTTCGAGACCTACGGAAAGTCTGAGCAAGGAATCCGTAATGCCCATGCGAAGACGCTCCTGTTCAGGAACACCCGAATGAGTCATAGTTGCTGGATGCTGGATGAGCGTCTCTGTATCACCAAGACTAACTGCAATCTTAATAAGAGATAGACTATCCATAAATAACTGCGCCTCCTCTGTTCCACCTTTCACTGTAAACGAAATAATACCGCCACCAGCACGCATTTGTCGTTGTGCAATGGCATATTGTGGATTATCCGGGTCATACGGATAAAAAACCTCTTCAACTAGATGCTGCCCTTTTAAATACGTTATTAATTTTTCGGCATTCGATGAGTGACGCTCCATCCGAACTGGCAAAGTTTTCAAGCCACGCAGCAACAACCAAGCATCAAATGGTGACATAATGCCTCCAAAATCCTTTTGTACAGACATCCGAATCGTCTCTATCTCTTCCTTGTCATTCCCAGTTAGTAGCCCTCCGATAACATCTCCATGACCATTGATATATTTTGTTGCACTATGCAAAACAAAATCGACACCAAAATCAAGTGGCGTTTGCAAATACGGCGATGAAAACGTGTTATCAACGACTACTCGTAATCCATGACGCTTCGCAACATTGACAACTGCCTGAAGGTCAACAAGCTCCATCGTCGGGTTAATAGGCGTTTCTACATAGATACAAACAGTTTCTGGTTTAACTGCCCGTTCTATTTCTGCTTCTGTCTCCATCCGAATCAGATCATGTTTGATATTATACTTCTGCTCCATAATGCCAAGAAGCCCAAATGTGCAGCCATAAATTCCGCGTGGACATAGAATATGATCCCCCGATTTAGTCAAATGCACCAAAATTGCGCTAACAGCCGCCATCCCCGAGCCGAAAGCAAGTGTTCCTTTACCATTCTCAAGAGCTGTCATCCGCTCCTCCAACACACGTACCGTTGGATTACCAAGCCTCGAATAAATATTTCCTTCCTCGGCTCCCGAGAACCGATTTGCTCCTTGACTAGCGGTTTCAAACGAAAATGTCGATGTCTGATACAGCGGTACTGTGAGACTACCATGATGCGCCTGATCCTCATAGCCACCATGCACAACAATCGTATCTTTGTGTAAACCTTGTTCCTTCATGTTATCCGCCTCCCATATTCGCAACGTTCTGTACTTTCAGTTTACACGTTATTTCAACAAAGGAAAAGGGACAAAGCCCATTTCACAATTGCGAAATCGCTGTCCCATAAATGACAAACTGATTTTTTCCATTATTTTTAGCCTTATACAACGCCGTATCCGTGTTATGGAAGAGTTCTTGGAATGTCATCGGCTGTTCCTTTGTTCGACTGTTCATCCCGACGGATACAGTCACTTGCGGCTCTGTCACTGTCGGGATGAGATGAACAAGTCGTTTCGCTAGTTCTGCACCATCAGAAAAATCTACTAATGGTAGATAAACAGCGATTTCCTCCCCACCCCACCTTGCCACAATTCCTGCCTCAGCCACCTCCGCTAAAATAGCAGAAGATATTTGCTTTAACACATCGTCACCTTTGGCATGCCCGTAAGTGTCATTGACCATTTTAAAATTATCGACATCCAATAATAAAAATACTCCTATTTCATCATTTGTAATTGATTGTTCGACAACCTTATCCAAATAACTTCGCGTATATAATTTTGTCAAGTTATCCTTATCTACTAACTCCTGAAGCTGTCCCTGCAAGATAGAGTTTGCGAGCGCCAGTGAGGAGTGTCCTATAAGCGAGCTCATTAACTTGAAACTATCGAAAGAGAAAAAGTATGGTTCTTTATGTGCTAAAATAACAAAGCCTGCGACTTTCTCCTGATTCATAATCGGAATGGCGATAATCGATTCATAAAGCACCTGTCGGCTTGAAGTACTACTATAATTTGCCTCAAACAATGCTTCCTTACCATTCTTCAAGTTAGAGGAGGCAAACTCAATATACTCACTGCCTGTTTTCATTCTAAAAAAGGGCGAACTCATTTGAGATACATCGTATCCACCCGTTTCATTATAAAAAACGAATGCTATTTCCATTGGTTGGAATGCCTTCTGCAACTGCTGCCTCAAAAATGAAATCATCTCTCCGAAGGGCATATTACTATTCAACTTCTTGGACGTTTCATTTACAAGCTGCAGGTCTTCAATCAAGCGATGGGATTGATCGTAAAGGTTAGCATTTTCCAACGCATTGCCTGCCGTCGTTGCCACTGTCCGAATGTAATTTTTCTCTGCTACCGAAAATACAAAATCAATCGGAACTTCTATTCGTAGTACACCGTAAATACCTTGTCGTCCCAATATCGGTACATTAACAAATCTAGTTCCCTGTTCAATCATCTCTTCGACCGTAACATCTCCTGATACAAAAGCCTTCATCGTTGGCGGTCTTTCATTTATGTAGTCAAGCAACTTATATGAATGCATGATTTCCTTCTGTTCATGCGACAAAAATAATTCAACAGGGAAATCAGGAAACGATTCGGATATAGCCGATACAATACCATCTAAAATTACTTGACTATCCATCGTTGCATTGAATAGTTCCATGATTCCATAGAGTCTCCTTGACTCCTTCTCTTTTTTGTCTAATGAAATTATCCGTTTCACCACTAAAATTAATCGGCCAATGGTCTGTTCCAATTCATCTATAAAAATCGACTCAGTAAAGTCATGCCATTTATCCGTTGACTTAACAAGTAAAAGCCCAAGTAGCCTAGATTTTTCATCACGAATCTGTAAAAAGTCGTCCGCATATCCATAGCCTCTATCTGTAAACTCCTTGATGTAAGCGCTACCTAAATTCGGCCTTGCAAGGTCTATATCACTGATTGGAACAGCCTTTCGTATCTCAGCGGCAGATCGATGCCCGGCAAGGGGCAAAAAAATTTTTTGATTATTAATGAAGAAATCCATTTCCTCAATATCAAAATAATGTTGTAATTTAGGTTTTAGTATTTCAAACCATTGTTCATAAGACTTCAAACTAGTATCTTTCATTAATAAATCCAATAATTCACTTTTGATTTGGAACATTATCAATTGATTATCTATCATACCCTCACCTCTATGTATAATAATGTATTGAATGTTTCATCTATCTTATATTTTAATACATTCGGACTACATATGCCACTCATTTCAGTAGGCCCTTATACTTATTTCCCTTCTGACACATGATGCTTGACTCGGACCTTTAAAATTGTTATGATGAAAATTGTGTAAAATAGTTGCAGCAGTTGTGTGTTTCAGATTGTCCAGTCTATTCCTTTCACAAGGTGCACCACGTAACCTCCTGGCTGCGGAGGCGAAGATGCAAGATGATAGAATGGCATTTGGATTGAACACATCTGGTTCTTATTTTACAACAAAATAAAACCAAAAACAGAGGAGGAGTCATTCATGGCTCGTTATACAGGTCCAGCTTGGAAATTATCCCGTCGTCTTGGAATCTCACTTTCAGGAACAGGTAAAGAAATCGAAAAACGCCCTTACGCACCAGGACAACACGGTCCTAACCAACGTAAAAAACTTTCCGAATACGGATTGCAATTACAAGAAAAACAAAAACTTCGTTTCATGTACGGCGTAAACGAACGCCAATTCAAAACGATGTTCCTTAAAGCAGGTAAAATGCCTGGTAAACACGGTGAGAACTTCATGATTCTTCTTGAAACTCGCCTTGATAACGTTGCTTACCGCATGGGCCTTGCTCGTACGCGTCGTGCAGCACGCCAACTTGTAAACCACGGTCACCTATTGGTTGATGGTAAACGCGTTGACATCCCGTCTTACAGTGTTAAACCTGGTCAAGAAATTTCTCTTCGTGAGAAATCTCAAAACCTTGACATTGTAAATGAAGCGTTAGAAGTGAACAACTATGTTCCTGAATTCGTTACATTCAACAATGACACTAAAGTTGGGCAATTCGTTCGCATGCCTGAACGCAGCGAGCTAGCGGCTGAAATCAACGAAGCACTTATCGTTGAATTCTACAACCGTTAATCGGTATACTCTGCAAAGTGTTACGCTAAAAGCCTTAGAAACCTTGTTAAATCAGGGTTTCGAGGCTTTTTTCATTCTCTCTAACTAAGCAAGATGATGCACTAAAAAGCCCACTTTTGGGGCTGGTTTGGGCTGATAAAAAACGCTTGGTGGCATAATTGACAAATGGCTAGTGTTATTGATCTTCATAGAAAGATATCACAAAAAAGCGGCCAAATGAGCAATGAAGTAGCCCCTAAAAAAAGTCTCTATAAAATCACGACCAAAATTTTCCATTAAAACCGCTTCGGCTACCATTATAAGGCGCCTTCGCTGGTTCTGCTTACGCATTTTACTAAGTTACTAAAAAGTAATGAAGACAACGAAAACGAGCTATTCCACAATCCAATCGAGGAATAGCTCGTTTTTTTGTTGTATAACAAAAAGACTAATACTAGGCCGCGTCCCGATGATTTGAAACCAAGAAACGTTAAACCTCAGCCTATATATGGCGATTTAGAACCTGATTCCTATTAATATCCTTCGGAATAAACATCGCGATGTGAAGATTATTTCAGTAGACTAGCTGGCCAGTTTCCATACCAAGCATAACCTGTTCTTCTTTCTTTTTCAATATCGCTAAGTTTATATTTCACGACACCATCTCGACCTACAAATATTGCTTTATTAGTCCCAATTTCGTAAAAACGAGCCCAGATTGGTGCTGTCACACTCTTATCATTTACAACTGTAACATCAGAGCTTGTTTTGACGACTTTAATTCCTGTAATTCCGACTGATTTCAACCAATCTTCAGATGCTTTAATCGATGCAGTAATTTTGGAATTTGAAGGTCTTGTTTTTAAAAACTTTACAATGGATACACTTTCTTTTGAGCTAAGAGAGGGTACTTCGTATGCTCGCGCTCCAGCTGGTTTCAGCGTTGATGAGTCATGCTGTTGTCCCCAGGCAGTAAGCTTACCATTAACAACAACCTGTGTTTTCAAAATCCCATCGATTCCTTTATCTACCGCTTTTTTGCTTTTGTCAGCCAAACTGCTGTCAACAAATGAAAAATCACCTTTCTTATTTGCAACTTCATCCAATAGAATCATGACATTGATCATCGCATCATCATTGTAGGTAATGTGTTTATGATAGCCAGAGCTTTTATAAACTTGCGGCCATCCACCATTTGCATATTGCATGTTTAGTAAAAAGTTAATTCCTTTAACGGCAGCTGCGGAGTATTTGCTGTCTTTATTTTTTTTGTATTCACTGGCCAATCTTCTGATTTCCGTATACGTAGCATTGTTGTCTATCGTCGATTTAGCCCATTCTCCGCTCGTTACAGAGTAGTCCTTTTTCCAACCGCCATCTGCCTGTTGATGTTTCAAGATGTCCGAGATGCTTGAAGTTACGCCAGTAGCATCTGCTGCCATAACTACTGTTGATGGTTGTAGAAATACTGCAGCAACAGATAGTAACAAAGTAAATGACAATAGCAAAGATAGAGCACTTTTTCTCATTAAAATTCCCCTTTTCCGAACTAACTTGTCTTTAATCAATTGCGCCTCGGCGTAATTGCGTTGGGATTTTGAATTGTGCACAGCGTAATTCACTCCCCTCAAAATCCCTAACATCCGCCGGCCGACAAAAACGCCACGTCCTGTGGCATTGTCGGCACTAGTACGTCCTGTACGTCGGAGGCTTAACAGGGAGGAATTGAACTTCATTCCTCCTTAATCAGCAGGGAGTTTGAACTACCTCTGATTGAAATGCTCTTCTGGCATTCATCCCAGCGCTAAGGAGAAATGGAACTAAATTTCTCCCCTATAGAAGTGGAGGACTTCTGCTGATTCAAGTTAAACTATAACAATATTCACAAATACTTTATTCGGAGTCCCCTTCCTATTTAGATTGTAAAGAGAATAAGTTCCCCTCTCGTTATACAATCATTTCCATCTAACTCATACTTTACTACACGACTATTATGTTATCAATTACCATTTTTACTTTTTACCATTTTAGTAATAAATACTCATTTACCCTTATATGAATATTAGCTTTTTGGAAACAGTAACAATGGGATAAACCTTGATGAAGCAACAGGACTTTTAAATACAGGAGAAAAATAGCGCCCACTCAATCAAGAGTAGACGCCTTTTGCATTACTTATTTGTCGGTGCTACATAACTAATCAGTAAGTCGGTGGCCTGCCCACGGGTCATTGTATCGACTTTCGGCGTGTGATTAACACTAATCACCTTGCGGTTAAAATGCAGGAAGTTTCCGATGGGACATTCGATCATAATTCATTTCAAAACAATTAAAACTTCATTTTTGTCTTAGTGAATTTTTAAAATGTTTTTTAATTATATCAGAAAAGCTAAAATATAAACTTACTAAAGAAATTGCAATTTGTTGTTCTACATCTATATCATTTAAGAAAAAGTAAAAGACAGTGCACATACAAAGTAAGAGAGCCAACATTTTAAGCTTTTTATTTTTATTAGAGTTATCTATCATAGAAAGAGATAGTGGAATAATAAACAGATAGGGCCGAGTAGGAAACCAAATTATTAACAAATAAGAAAAAGTTAATATCAAACGAAAAAATAAATTAGAATCAGAATCTACTTTCATAAAGGGATGCTCCTTACGTTTTTAAATCTATTCTAAAAGATCAAGTGTGTTGATTGGCCATAAAAAGCCAATATAACGCAAAAAGAAACACCCTTCTTGTAAAATGAAAGTACGACCAATCAAATACAAGAAGGGGTGTCTCTTATGAAAAAGAATACCACATTCCCAAATTTGATTCAATATCTCATTACCGCAGCGACATGCGAATGGAAAAGTTTCCGGTATTGCGCGAATGTTGGACCAAGTGTTGGTCTGCCTGCAGTCAACTATTCGACGTTATCCAAAATAGTTTCTTGAATAGGTATATCAATCATCTCCCTCTTTATTTTTACCATAGCAGAGGCAATAATGACATAAAAAGACTAATCACCGAAACTTTTACACCATCAATATACCCCTACATTACTTCTCAACCTGCCCCACCAAATACTCCGCAACTGGAATTTGATAAATCTCCGGCAGACTATCAATCTCCCTCGCACCAGCTTTAACAAGTTAATATCATCTTCGGAAAAGAGTCCTTCACAAGGCTCTTTTTTTTCGTGGTACAATGACATTATTACATATAAATGAGGTGTCTTTATGAAACTAATTTCAATTTGCCCAAGCAACACAGAATTACTCGCCTATCTCGGTCTCATTGACCAGCTCGTCGCAGTCGACGACTTTTCAGATTGGCCCGCAAGTGTAACAACTCTTCCTCGACTTGGGCCTGATTTATCGATTGATATGGATAAACTTGAAATGTATGAACCCGATCTTGTCCTTGCGTCACTCAGTGTACCTGGCATGGAAAAAAATATTAAAGAACTAGAGAAGCGTAAAATCCCACATATTGTTTTGGACCCACAAAGTCTGGATGATATCGCCGAAAACCTGTTAATCGTTGGACAAGCATGCGGTATTGAAGAGCAAGCCCTTCGAATTAAAACCGAATACCTATCTTTTATTGCCGACATGAAAAGACGTGCAGCAACCGTCGAAACAACTCCCTCCCTCTACTGGGAATGGTGGCCAAAGCCTGTATTTACGCCCGGTCGCATTAATTGGCTAACGGAAATCAGTTCAATCGCAGGTGGACTCAATGAATTCCGTGACGTTGAGCTTGCTAGTGTGCAAACTGATTGGGAGGATGTCTTAAAGAGAAACCCTGATTATATTCTGCTAGCATGGGTTGGTGTTCGAGCCGATAAAGTGAAAACAGAAGTCGTTCTAAAGCGTCCTGGCTGGAAAGAACTTGCTGCCGTTAAAGATGGACGTCTAGCTAAAATGGAAGAAGAACTATACTGCCGCCCTTCCCCACGCCTACTTGAAGGTGCTTTCAAACTAGGGAATATGATTCATCCAGAAATATATACAGATTTGAAACTGCCTGACTGGATTACAAACGCATAAAACAGTAAAAAGCTATTTTCCCTATATCATAAGGAAAATAGCTTTTTTGTGCTGCTGTTAAACAAACTTCACCATTTTATAATTTTTCTTCCCACGACGGACAATGATAAACGCATCTTCCAGACGATCCTTAGCATCTACTTCATAAGCCGTATCCGTCACGCGTTCGCCATTCAAAGAAATCGCACCATTCGTCACGTCTTCACGCGCTTGACGTTTCGATGGTGACACGTCCGACTCAACAATAAAGTCCACGATGTTTTTAGCCTCTTTCGTCATTTCAAATGAAGGCACATCTTTGAAAGCATCTTTCATTTCACTAGCTGTCAACGCCTTCAAATCACCACTGAATAGCGCTTTCGAAATACGAATTGCCTGATCCAGCGCCTCTTGGCCGTGAATCAAACGCGTCATTTCTTCCCCTAGCGTCAGCTGCGCTTTGCGTAAATGCGGTTCCTCTTGTACAGAAACTTCTAGCGCTTCAATTTGCTCGCGCTCCATGAACGTGAAAATCTTCATGTATTTAATAACATCGGCATCGGCTGTGTTAATCCAGAACTGATAAAACTCATAAGGAGACGTTTTCGCTGCGTCTAGCCAGACTGCACCTCCTGCACTTTTCCCGAACTTCGTACCATCCGCCTTTGTCACAAGTGGAATCGTAATTCCAAACGCCTTCGCTTCTTCTTCATGCGTCTTACGAATGACTTCAAGACCTGTTGTAATATTCCCCCACTGGTCCGAGCCGCCAATTTGCACACGACAGTTGTAATTGTTGTAAAGATGGTTAAAGTCGATTCCTTGAATTAGCATGTAGGAAAACTCAGTAAAGGAAATGCCACCTTCAAGTCGTGAAGCTACATTATCTTTTGCCAGCATGTAATTCACGCCTAATAGTTTTCCGTAATCACGTAAAAACTCGATAATACTTAGCGACCCAATCCAGTCATGATTATTAACCATTTGCGCGCCGTTCTCCGCATTAAAATCAAAAATGCGCTCCAACTGCCCTTTAATACCTTCAACGTTTTTCCCAATTTGCTCCGTCGTCTGAAGCTGTCTTTCATCTGAACGTCCCGATGGATCTCCAATCATGCCCGTCGCTCCACCTACAAGTAAAATTGGACGATGCCCGTGCATTTGAAAACGACGCAGTGTCAACAGTGGCACAATATGTCCAATATGCATGCTGTCTGCCGTTGGATCAACGCCACAATATAAAGAAATCTTCTCTTCATCCAATACTTTTTCAAGACCTTGTTCGTCCGTTTGTTGGTATAACAGGCCCCTCCACTTTAAATCTTCCATCAATGCATTTGTCATGTGAATTCCTCCTAAAAATAGTGAAAAATCATATTTCTTTAGGCGCTGAAACTAACAAACAATTACGCCTCGGTTTAATTTGATTTAGCCGGGAGTTTAGGCTAAATCAAATTAAAAAGCCCCTGCACGATTTTTTAAAAATCATGCAGGGACGCTAATAATTCGATTAACGCGGTACCACCCAGCTTGAGAATACAATTCTCCGCTCAATTAGCATTAACGCCACATCCGCGTCACACTCCAAAGTTGTAATTCATGCACGATATACCGAACAGCTTTCACCACCCGCTGTCTCTCTAAACGATTCTATCGCCACTACTTCGACTTTTTCAACATGTGAAAAAAATATATATCACTCATTCTAACTGAAATATAAAGGTTGTCAAATATAATCGTTAGTCCTCAATAGAAATGTGCTATAATAGGTAAGATTTTAGGGGGAGATTGACTTGCGCGAACGTAGAAAAAACCGAATTGACCTTATAGAAGAGAAAATTGAATCGCTGAATAAAACAAAATGGGCAGCAGGAATGCGTATCACTTCTGGCGTTGTCTGGAACCTGTTCCTGCTATTCATCATTTTCGGACTCACACTATCTGTCTTTGCTGCTTCAGTTGGTGCTGGTTACTTTGCATCCCTAGTTGCAAAAGAGCCACTTCGTTCGAAGGAAGAGATGCGAAATGCAATCTTCAATTACGAAGAAACATCCGAAATCTATCTTGCAAACAATGTTTATATTGGGAAAATCAACTCTGACATTGAGCGGAAAGATACAAAGTTGGAGCGAGTTTCACCTTTCGTCCTCGATGCTGTCTACGCAACAGAGGATGAGTATTTTCAAGAGCATAATGGAATTGTGCCAAAAGCCATTTTCCGTGGACTCTTTCAAGATGTAACGAATTCTGACAGTCAAACAGGTGGGTCAACACTTACACAACAATTGATTAAAAACCAAATTTTAACAAACGAAGTCTCTTATGAGCGAAAAGCAAAAGAAATTCTGCTTGCCATGCGAATAGAGCATTTCATGGAGAAAGATGAAATCCTTGAAGCCTATTTAAATATCATTCCGTACGGTCGGAATGCCAATGGACAAAATATTGCTGGGATTGAAACCGCAGCCGGCGGGATTTTCGCAAAAAAAGCAGCTGATTTAAATTTAGCGCAAGCTGCATTCATCGCTGGAATTCCGCAAGCACCTTTCGCTTACACACCTTTTAAAAGTGGGGGCGGACTCAAAGACGAACAATACCTCAAGCCTGGAATCGACCGGATGAAAACGGTTCTTTTCAGAATGAAAGAAACAGAATATATTACTGAACAGCAATACCAGGAAGCCATTGCCTATGATATTACACAAGACTTCCGCGCACCTGTATTACGCGCCAATGAAAAGTATCCTTACTTAACACAAGAAATTCAAAACCGCACTGTCGATATCCTAACGAAAATTATCGCCGAAAAAGATGGTATCGATCCAGAACGTTTAGACAAGGAAGCAAAACTTTATGAAAAGTATTTCATCTTAGCTACGCGTTCTATGCAGAATGACGGCTATAGAATTTATTCAACTATCAATAAAGACTTGTATGACAAGATGAATGCGGTCGGTGAATCCTTTGAACACTATGGATTTACCTATACGAGAGAAGCAAAGGATCCACACTCCGGAGAGGTCGAATTGAAGGATGATCCGGTCCAAGTTGGTGCCATCATGATTGAGAATAGTACGGGTAAAATTCTATCCTTTATCGGTGGACGCGATCATAGTCAGGAAGCAACTAACCACGCCACACAAGCGTACAGGCAAAATGGCTCTGCCATGAAGCCACTTCTTGTCTATGCACCTGCCATCGAATATGGCGTCATCGGGGCTGGTAGTCCAGTTGTCGATGTTAAATTTAGCGTCAAACAACCAGATGGCTCTATGTGGTCACCGAGTAACTATACACAATCATTAGAACTTGGCATTATACCGGCAAGGGAAGCACTCTCCAAATCATTAAACTTGGCGACTGCAAGGCTATACCGTGATATTATTGATCAAAAGCCAGCTGAATTCTTGAAAAAGATGGGCATATCAAAACTATCTCCTGGCGACTATGTTAACTATTCCACATCTTATGGTGGAATGGATATCGGGATGAGTGTAGAGGAAAATACAAACGCCTTTGCAACATTCGCCAATGGTGGACAGTTCATTGACGCCTATATCATCGAAAAAATCGAGGATATGGATGGCAATATTATCTATCAGCATACTGGAGAACCTGTCGACGTATTCAGTCCTGAAACAAGTTATATCGTTACTGACATGCTACGTGATGTTTTAAAACCGAGCGGTACAGGTGCCCAAATTCCTAAACACCTTAATTTCAATATGGATTTTGCAGCTAAAACAGGAACAACACAGGGCTACGGTGATGCCTGGCTCGTTGGGTACAATCCCAATGTTTCTCTCGGGGTTTGGCTCGGCTATAAGGAACGCACACGGAGTCTCTATTTCGGGCTTGAAAGGCAAACCTTACATCCATCCACACGGACAAGCATTCTGTTTGCCCGCCTTATGAATGCTGCGAATGAAGTAGCTCCTGAATTGGTTGGGGCTAGTTCAAAATTCAAGCAGCCAGAGGGTGTTGTCACCAGATCATT